>NZ_CP070979.1:0-329891 GCF_018417535.1 Burkholderia pyrrocinia
GCGATTTTTGGCGGCCGCGCGTCGATGATCGAGCACGTGCAGCAGCTGTTTTCAGGCGACCGCGTCGTGAAGTCGCCGTTGATTCGTAACGACGGACTGATCCAGCGGGCCCGGGCGTTTCTCGACGGCAGCAACGCGACCGACCGCCTGTACCAGCGTGCGAAGGCGGCGATGCTGAAGGAGGCGCCGGACGAGTTCACGCTGCTGCGCGCCGTCGGGCCGCAAGCCGGCACCGTGTTCACGCGGGCGAGCGACCAGCCGCTCTCGCGCGGCGTGCCGGGCCTCTTCACGTTCGACGGCTACCGCAATCTGTTCGACAAGCGACTGCCAGAATTCGTCCAGATCGCGCGCGACGACGATGCGTGGGTGATGGGTCGCTCGTATCTGGGCGAGGCTCAAAAAAAAACGGCTGAGATCGTGAGCAATGCGACCGGGGTGGACGATGCACTGACGGATGCTGTCCGCCGCGAGTACCTGATGGAATACGCGCAGCAGTGGGACGCGTTTCTCAACGACATCCGGACGGTGAGCGGCACGAGCCTCGCATTCAACCTTCAGGTGCTGCGCAGCTTTGCGGCCCCCGACTCGCCGCTCGCGCGACTTGCCCGCGCGGCCGTGCATGAAACGACGCTCACGGCGCCGGTGACCGGGGCGGACGGTTCTTTTCTTCAGAAGGCGGCCGATCAGCTCAACCAGAAAGCCGACAAGGTACTTGGCATCCGCGCATCGGAACGCGTCGAACGCGATCTCGTCGACAACCATTTCGCAGCGCTGCGCGAGGTCGTGACGGGCAACGCCGACTCGCAGGCTGGTGCTCAGGCGGCGGCCGCGCAGGCCGGAAGGACGGGCCTCGACGGCGTGGCCAACCTCGTGAACGATTACTACACGGCACTCACGGTTTCCGACAACGCATTGTCGAACAACAGCATGCCGCCGGCGACCGACACGGGGGCGAAGCTCAAGATGACGGCCAACACGATGCCCGCGCCTTTCCGGGCAGTGCTGTTGCAACTCGCTGCAGACGGCTCCCGGGAAGTCAACCAGGGTATCGGCCAACTGCTGTCCCGGCAAATGCAAGCGGTCGTTGGCGACGCGTGTCGACTCTCCATCGAGGGTAACTATCCGTTCTCGCCCGACAGCAAGCGCGACGTCAGCATCGACGACTTCACCCGTGTGTTCGCGCAAGGGGGCGTGATCGATGATTTCTTCACGAAGACGCTGGCGCCGTTCGTCGACACGGCGGCGAAGCCGTGGCGCTACCGGACGCTGCCCGGCGCGACCGAGCCTGTCCAGGGGCCCGATCTGGAGCCGTTCGAGCATGCGAAGGCGATTCGCGACGTCTTCTTCAATGATCCTGTCCACAAGCAGCTCACGTGGAAAGCCGATATCCGTATTCCGGAACTGGATCCCACGATCACAAGCCTGTCGCTCGACATCGACGGCCAGAGCTCACTCTATCGGCATGGTCCGGTGGCACCTTTCACGGTGTCGTGGCCAGGGCCGCGTGGCGGCGCTCATACGGAGATCACGGCCAGTCCGCGCATTCGTCCGGATACGTCGACGATCGTGGCTGACGGACCGTGGGCGCTGATGCGGTTGCTCGGGAAGGGGCAGGTTGTCGAAACGGCCACGCCCGGCCGTACCCGCGTCGCGTTTGACTTCGATGGTCGCAAGGCGGTGCTTGACGTTGCGAGCACGGGAAGCGTGGCGAATCCGTTGACGAGCGATGTGCTGAAGACATTCCGCTGCCCGACCTCGATGCCGGTGTTCAACCTGTCCGATAGCGGACCGCCCCCTGGATTGCCGCGCGGCGCGATGCCGGCGATCCCGGCAGGCGTTTCCCAATGAACCGCGAGGAACCTGCACGGTGACGATTTCGACCGCCGATTCGAGGGATCAGGCCGGGTTGCCGGCGTCTCCGTCGTTTGCGGCGAGACTGAAAGCCGCGGAGCAAGCGGTCAATCCGTTGCTTGAATCCGCGCGGGTCTTGTTGCGCGCCCTGGCCAGTACACCCCGTTCACTGGACCCTGCAACTGTAGTGCATCGGCGGCAATGGCTGGAACGCGAGCTCAGGCTGTTCACGCGTGTCTGCAACGAACTGAAGCTTCGATCCGAGCACGTGGTCCGCGCGAGTTACTGCCTGTGCACTGCGCTCGATGAAGCAGCGATGAAGACGCGTTGGGGAAAGGGCGAGGTAGCAGGGGTTGACTGGCAGTCAAACAGTTTGGCGATTGCGTTGGGCCACGATCGGCAGGGCGGCGATCGGGTGTTCCGGTTGATCGACGATGCGATGGAGTGCCCACGCGAGCAACTCGACCTGATCGAGCTGTTTCAGAACCTCCTCGATCTCGGATTCCAGGGGCGCTACCGCTTTGCGAACGAAGGCGCGACGCGCTTGTTGAACATCCGCGAGCGTGTGCATGACGTCGTGATGACGAGTGGACTTGGTGTCGTTCGTGAGAGTGAACTTTTCCGACTACCCCGACACACGGTGGTTGATCCGTGGGCGCGTCCCGCGCCGGTGCGGCGATCGTCTTGGTGGATTGCTGCCGGGCTGGTCGTTGCGTTGTCGCTGGCGGCGGCGGGATATGCCGCTGTGGGCCATTGGGTTGGCGGCACGCAGCCCGCTTCGGCGACGTCATCGCTAGATGCGCTGACGGAGCAGCTCGGATCGAGCCTGCGCGATGAACTTGCTGCCGGAAATGTCGATTTGAGCCGTGATGTAGCGAAGAACGCGCTGACGCTCAGATTCAATGGCATGTATGGGTCCGGCGACGTGACGGTGGCGCCGTGGTGGGCTTCCATGATGGCTTCGATTGGTCGGGCCATTGCCTCGTCGGCACCAACCGCCCACGTCCGTATCGCCGGCTACACCGACGCCATACCGGCGGGTACGACGCGTCAGGGTACCAATCAGGCGCTTTCAGAAGCTCGTGCTCGGCAGGTCGCGCAGATTCTCGTGGCGGCTGGCGTGCCGAACGAGCGCGTCAGCGTGGCAGGCCAGAGCGATGCCGATCCGCTGGCCGATAACGCCTCGAAGGAAGGACGCGCGAGAAACCGCCGCGTCGAAGTGACCGTATCGAATTGATGCAGGAAGCCGCATGACATATTTCCCGGAGGAGGCCGGAGATGAAGGATGCGCAAGGCAGCTGAAATCGCCGAGAATCTGATTGCGCTGCTACATTGAGCATCGCCGTTCCCCTGAAAGAATTATGCGATCCGAAGTATCGTGCGTGCCCGCTGCTGCGGGGGAGGGCGTCGGTCGCGCGGCCTGACTTGCCCGACTACGCCTCAAGCACCCCCAGATCCCGCGGCAACATCCGCTTGAACATCGCGAGGATCTGCCGCGCCGCCTTCGGCGGCAGCGTGATCGCGTGCCGCACGGCCGCCGCGATCTGGATCATCATCAGCTCCGCGAACGCGCTGCGCTGTGCACGCGTCGTGTCGGGCGCCACTTGTGCCAACGCATCCGCGAACAGCCCGGCCAGAAACTCGCCGTCCGCCCGGTCGAGCTCCTGCAGCGCGCGGTCCGCCTGCGTGGCCCGCCAGATGTCGCGCATCAGCGGCTCGTCGACGAACATCCGGTAGTAGCTGTCCGTGATGCGTGCGAGCGTGCCGTGCAGGTCGTCGAGCGTCTTCATCGCGGCCAGGTCGCGCCGCACGCAGTCGTGGCCGACCGCGTTGTAGCGCTCCGCGAGCGTGCCGATCACGGCCGCCTTGTCCGGAAAGTACTGGTACAGCGAACCGAACGAGATGCCCGTGCGTTCGACGATGTCGCTCATCCGGAACGCGTCGCAGCCTTTCTCGATCATCACTTCCGATGCGCACGCGAGGATGCGCTCGAACCGCTCGCGGCTGCGCTGCTGCGTCGGCACGAGCCGCGCGCGCGCCGGCACGTCCGCTGCCGCCGCTTCGGGCTCGTCGTTCTGCCCCGATTTTTGTCGGCCCATACCGCCTCCGGAAAAACTTGACCTTGCTAATGCGAGAGTCTATCGTGTTTTTGAAACGCGAGACATTCTCGTATTTTAACCAAAGGAGACGCACATGTCGGCACTTCCCATCCTCATCGTCGGCGGTTCGGGCAAGACGGGCACCCGCGTCGATGCACGGCTGCGCGCACGCGGCATCGCTACCCGGCCCGTGTCGCGCGCGTCGGCCGTCCGCTTCGACTGGACGGCGCCCGCAACCTGGCCCGCCGCGCTCGACGGCGTGTCGGCTGCGTACGTGACCTACCAGCCCGACCTGGCCGTCGAAGGCGCGGTGGACGCGATCGCCGCATTCGCGCGGCTCGCGCGTGAATGCGGCGTCGAGCGCGTGGTGCTGCTGTCCGGGCGCGGCGAGCCCGGCGCGCAGGCGGCCGAGGCCGCGCTGCAGGCGTCGGGCGTGGGCTGGGGAGTGGTGCGCGCGAGCTGGTTCAACCAGAACTTCTCCGAGGGCTTCCTGCTCGACAGCGTGCTGGCCGGCGAAGTTGCGCTGCCGGCCGGTGCGGTGCGCGAGCCGTTCGTCGATGCGGACGACATCGCGGACGTGGCCGTGGCCGCGCTCATCGATGCGCGCTTCGCGAACCGCGTGATCGAGGTCACGGGCCCGCGCGCACTGACGTTCGCGGAAGCCGTCGGCGAAATTGCGCGGGCCGCCGGCCGGCCGATCGCTTATCGCGAGATCCCGCCCGATGCATTCGTCGCGGGGCTGCGCGAGGTTGGCGTGCCGGAGTCGGTCATCGCACTGCTCGACGAACTGTTCGGCACGGTGCTCGACGGGCGCAACAGTGCGGTGGCGCATGGCATCGACGACACGCTCGGGCGACCGGCGCGCGATTTCGCCGACTACGCGCGTGCGACGGCCGCAACCGGCGTATGGAGCGCATGACCATGATCGCGTTCGTGACTTCCGCATTGCTGTGGGGTTCGGCCATCGGCTGCGGGCTGCTGGCCGGCGTGTACTTCGCGTTCTCGACGTTCGTGATGACGTCGCTCGGACGGATCGCGCCGCAGGCCGGAGTGGCTGCGATGAACGCGATCAACGTCGACATCGTGCGTTCGCCGTTCATGCCGCTGTTCCTCGGCACGACGCTGATGGCGCTCGCGCTGGTCGTGATCGCGCTGTTCGATCGCGATCAGCCGGGTGCGATGGCGGCGATCGCGGGCGGCGTGCTCTATGTGTTCGGCATGTTCGCGGTGACGATGGCCGTCAACGTGCCGCTCAACGATGCGCTTGCCGCGGCCGATCCGGTCACTACGCACGGCGCGGCGCTGTGGGCGCGCTACGTGCACGACTGGACGATGTGGAATCACGTGCGCACGGTGGCGTCGGCGGCCGCGTGCGTGTTTTTCATCGCGGGGATTGCGATGCGGTAGTGTCGCGCCGGACACGCGCTACGCATGGAATGCCGACGGCGACACGCCGGAATTCCGCTTGAATATCGCGGAGAACGCGCTCTGGTTGCTGTAGCCATGATCCGTCGCGACGGTCAGCACCTTCTCGCCATGCGCGAGGCGCTTGAGCGCGGTGCGCGCTCGGGCCGCATCGCCGTGCAGTTCGCGCGCGACTATACCGGGCGGCTCGCCGACGAAGACCACGCGGATGAATGCGCACCCACGCGGCGGGCAGCGTTCGGTCGTCCGATGCTTCAGCCATGGAACGGACTCTACGCCGTCACCGTGCTAACCGCGGGGAGCAGGTCACGTCACCCAAACTCCGTCGAATGCTTTGTGAGCCACGGTGCGTTATGCATCGTCATTGACGAAGCCCCGGGTTGACAGTGCCATCGCACGGTACTCCCTTGTTTCCTGCAGCGCTCTCCGCGCAAGTGCCGTGCTGGCCTCGCGAGGCCTGACAATCCCTGACGCTTTGCCGCCCGAATTACACTCAAAATGCGCCGCGATACTCGCGTATCGAGACAGTTTCTTCGTCTACGCAAACCGCAGACGTTCATGAGTGGTACTGGAACAGCACAAGACATCTTTAACCGCTGTTCGATTTGCTAAATAGAGGGGTTAGGTCAATGGGATTCTTCGACGCCATCCGTTCCGCGTTTTCGAAATATGCAACTTTCGAGGGGCGTGCGCGGCGCTCCGAGTACTGGTATTTCTATTTGTTCACCACGCTGGTCAATGTGGTCGCTCAGGTGGTTGGCATTGCTCTCAGCACGAAATTGCTGCCGATCCTGCTCATGTGCCTGATCCTTGTCGGAATCCTGCTCCCGAGCCTGGCTGTCTCCGTTCGACGGCTTCATGATATCGATCGATCCGGCTGGTCTATCCTGATCGCTCTTGTGCCTGTTATCGGCGGGATCATGCTGCTGATCTGGTCCTGTTCGCGAGGCACGATCGGGGTGAATCGGTTCGGGCCCGATCCAATCGATGCCGGCGCCTGAACCCGGACCTTGTCTGATCCGGATTCTGCGTAAGGTTGGAGCAATACTGCCAGCAGGCCGTCATCCGTGCTCGATTGCATCCGGATGGCGGCGTTCCGAATGGATTCTCGATGGCGCAGAAAGGCACCGACGGACCATTCGTCAATGGGCTCGGCGAGTGCGGGCTCGTGTCGCCGCAAGTCTGCAATGCCTTTGACGTGTTGGCGGCTTGCAGAAACATCGGCACGGTGCGAACCCCGTTCTTGCCGGGCGTGAGGTCCGCTTCCATCGAGACGACGTCACGTTGTCGGCACTGACAACCATTCGGAGGCGCGCGATCGCATGCCTGAATTGAAAGCCTTTGCATTCGCAGTGATTGCGCTCGTGTGCACCAGCACCTGCGCCCGCACCAATACCGCCCCTGTCGCTTGTCCAGCCGACGCACCGTTCCTGGCTGCAGAATCGCTGAAGAAGACAGAGCTCGAGCTTCGTGTTTTCAAGCGGTACTGCTATACGGACAAATCCGGCAGCTACGTCCTGGTACTTGCGGAAAAACAGGATCGCCCGTTTGTGCAAGAGACGCTGTCCTCGTTCGTGCGGGCCACGCTCTACAAGATCGGCAGCGACATGACGCTGACGCAGCAATGGACCATCCGGGACTTCGCTGCGAAGGGCGAGGCTGGCGTCAACTTCCGCTCGAAACTCATCGAGGTCGTCGATCTCGATGGTGACGGGTTGTTCGAGCCTATCGTGGTCTATCAGTTCTTCAATTTCTCCCCGGACAAGGACGTTGACGCCAGCGACTACACGGGCCGCATCAAGATCGTCACCTTCCGTAAGGGCGAGAAGGTAACGATCCAGGCGATTACCGGTGAACTCGACAGAATGCGCAGAACGACGGCCAACAGCAACTACTTCGCATTGCCGAAGCCGGCACGCCAGTATCTCGTCGACAAAATGGCCGCCATGTACAAAACCGGCCAATTCGGTTTCGACAACTCTTACGATTTCAAGCCCAGGAAGGAATAGGCAACGGCACGAGTCGATGAAGCACGTTTCGAACTGCTTTGAATTGAGCACCGCGAAACCCCGTTCGAAGGTGTCATGAGACGGGATGCCCTGTTCCAGAGGAATTTAGCGGCGCAGCCACTCTAGCTTGGCTTGGCCCCACATTTTCTGACATTGTTGATCGCGACACGCGATTAGACTGCGTGCATTCGCGTGCGTGGGAAACTGCCGCGCCTTGCTCTTCAACGATATCCGTGTGTGCACAGGAAAAGCGCGTCTGCGAAAAAAGTGAATCGAGTGGCTGCATCTAGACGGTAGCCGCTGACGAAGCCGCGCCGCATCTAGAGTTGCGGGGTGTAGAGAATATGGACTGCGTCGGATGCTGGATCCCGCGCCATGGACAGTCTTGCGAGCGCGGTGGTATCGCACGTAGGTGCTCGATCACTACGCGCAGTTGCATTGCTGTCTTGAGCGGACAGGACCAACAACAAGACTCGCGAGCCTTGCCGGACACGGCCCGACGCCAGGTCGCCAATAGATTTCGCACGATTCGGACAACTACCAAGAGATTCGAAATGTGCTCTTTGTGCCACACGCACAAATCGCTGCGCACAGATTTCGCCAGCAAACTTCCCTAAAAAAACAGAAGTGCGATGAACAGAAGAATTACCGTGAATAGAAGAATTACCGTGGCCGGCTACGGCATTATTCTTGCCTGCACCCTCTTCGGAACATCGGTGCAATCGGCCCAACCAATACAAGTGCTGACGCTGGATCAATTCGATCAAATGGATAAAGCCGCCTCATCGTCCGTTGCTCGACGCGCGATCAGGCATCACCGGCATGTGCACCGCGACGTGCTCGCCGATGCATCAAAGTCTGCGGCGCGGCCAGTTGACTCTCGCAAGGGCGAATCGGGAGACGTTATCGCAGCATTTGCTGGCGACGCATCAGCGAATGGACGTAGTGCGCCCTGTCGTCGCGGGAAGGCGGACGCATTCTCATCGGGTGTGGCGGCCGGGTTTTATCGTGTCAATTCGGGAGATACGCTCACGCGCATCGCGACGGCGTTTGGTCAACAACCGAAGGACCTGAGGGACTGGAACAGCCTCACCCCCAACTCGCCGATTCAACCCGGTCAAGTGCTCAGGGTGGGGCCACCTGTCGAGGCGCGATCCCGCGGGCTGGCGCGCTGAACGAGGCCGCTAAAAGACGCTGCGCTTTACCAGATTCGACTGGTTCCTGATTGCCGTTTTCTCGATCTTAGGAGGTGTGCTCGACGAGGTGTTGGCCGGCAGTATTGCCAGTACGGCCGGCGGTACACTGGTTGGCGCGTCGCTGAGCGCGATGTTTGCGGTTCCGACATTCCACGCGGTTGGCGTACCCGCCTCGTAAAGAATGTACCGTTTCGTCGCCAGCACGATCAACGATCAAGCGTCGGGCGATGTCGGTCTGGCAGCCCATCGCATCGATGGTGACGATTGCGCTCTTGAGCAGCCGGGCATCGAGCAGTTCCGGAATCGCCGTGATCTCGTTGCGCTTGTCTGCTGTGCGCACCTGGCCGAGCACCACACCCAGTCCGCTGCCGTACACCGACACCAGATGAATCGCACGCTCGCCGCGCTGGTGCGGGCCGCGCACGGTCTTGCCGTCAATCGCCACGACCTGTCCGGCCAATGCCGGGCACAGGTGACTCATCCAGCGGATGAACACGCTTCGAACTGCTTTGGATTGAGTGCCGCGAACACCCGTCCGAAGGTGTCGTGCGAGGCAATGCGCTGTTCAAGCGGAATGTGGCGGCGCAACCAGTCAAGCTTTGACTTGCCCCACAGTTCGATCCCGATCCAGGTGTCTGCATCCGAGGGAATCGCGCATGGCGCCGCCATCGGCATTTCGGTCAGGTCATGGGCCGGTGTGCGGCTGCGCGGGTCCTTCCGATCACCGACGGCTTCTTCAATACTCAGGATGTCGTCGTGCATCGTGTCGCCGTGCAAAGACGATCGTGAACGAGCTTCCGCGTTTGCTTGCAACCCTCTCCTGCAAGTGCTTGATTGTTACGCCGCTTCATGCGATGGCCCCCGCAATCCCTAAGCGATGACAGTCCCTGACAGTCTCGGCATATCGGCTTCGATATCATCGACTGCGTCTCCGGCCACCTTACAAGCGTTCCCCCAAACGCAACCGGAGACGATGTACCGTGCCTTTGTCCGGCGAGGTTCTTGCGAGCACGCCGGATTTTTTTTGCGTCATCGCGGGAGTCATTACACCAGGCAGCCTGCTGACGTCCCGCATTTCGATCGCCGAACGACGTCGCGCCCAAGACCATGCGGTGTGCCGGTACGCAATGACCGTCGATCCAGCCCTGCTTTCAAAAATATATCAACAGCAACATTTTGGCGGCGCGTGACGGAATGTAGAATCCCGGTTGACTTTCCCCCTATGTAATGCCGCATTCCCAACACTCAGAATAAAAAAGTCGCGGTCCCTGAGTAATTTGTCGGATGAATCGAAGAGACGTGTTGCTCGCCGGTGCCCAGGCGGGCATGTTGTGCATGACGCGCTTTGCCTACGGATCGGGGCGAGCGCCGCGCGTCGTGTTTCTCAATCCGGGTGAGGCCGCTGAACGCGGTACGGGCCAGCATTGGCAATTGACGGCCCGTTTCATGGCCATTGCAGCGAAAGCGCTGGGTGTGCAACTCGAAGTGCTCTATGCGGAACGCGATCACCTCCTGATGCTGCGTCAGGCCGAAGATGTCGCCCGCCGCACCGATCCGCCCGACTATGTCGTGATCGTCAACGAAAAGCTGACGGCGCAGCAGATGCTGACGAAACTGGCTGGCTCGCCGGCGAGGGTCATGCTCATCCATAACGACCTCGCGCCGGCGCAACGAAGTGCGATCGGCAACGAGCGCGAACGGATTCCGAACTGGATAGGGACGTTGACAGCCGACGCGGCACGGGGCGGATATCGTCTGATGGAATATCTGTGCGGCCGGCTCGACCAGCCCGTCGCGCAGGTTATCGGCATAACGGGGGATCCAAGAACGCCTGTCTCGCTCGAACGGGCCGGCGGCGTGGAAGGATATCTCACAGCCACACCGCGGGGCCGATCTTGCCAGCTCGTTTTCGGCGACTGGAGCAAGGCGGACGGCGAAGAGAAAGCGCGAGTACTGCTTGCCCGCTATCCGTATGCCAACATCATGTGGGCAGCAAACGACTCGATGACGCTCGGCGCAATGCGCGCGGTCAGGGCAGGCAACGCACCGGTGCTCGTGGGCGGCATGGGCGCACTACAGGACGCGTTGGCCAACATAGTTGCCGGCAATCTCGAGGCGATGGTGGCGGGCGACTATTTTATCGGCGCCTGGGCGCTGGTCCTGCTGCACGATTACCATCGGGGAATCGATTTCGCAGCATCCGGAGGCGCGCGGCAGAAGCTCGACTTCCTCCGCATCATTCACCGCGATAATGTCGTCCGCTACGAACAGGCGGTGTTCCGACGCGCAGACCAGCTGAATTTCAGTCAGTACTCGAAAGTCGCGCAGCAGCATGGCGGACCTTACGACTTCAACCTGAATCATCTGCTGGGCCCGGCAGCGAAGGCGGCATGATGAGGCGGTTGTTCCGGTGTGCGCCATACTCGCTCAACTTGCATGCCAAGCTGATGTGTTCGCTGGTCCTCCTTCTTACAACCGTTGCCAGCATTGCCACGTACACGCTGGTCGAACATGAACGCGAGCGCCGCCTTCTCGCGCTCGAGGAGCGCGCGACGCGAGTCGCCGACCTGTACAGCCGCTCGCTGGCGCAACCGTTGTGGAACGTCGATCGCGCCGCGATCGACGGCCAGCTTGCGGCGCTGGCGCCCAATCCGGAAGTCTCGGAGTTTGCGGTTACGGCGGTGAACTATGGCCAGGTGTCGACGGTGAGGGGCACCCGTCTGGTTGATCCGGCCGACGGCGTGGTGCGCATCAGGACGATCGAGTACGACCCTCCCGGGAATGCGCCGCGCGAAAAACTCGGCGAGATTCGGGTCGTTTTCACGAAGTCCGTTGCCGAGCGGGCAATCACGAATGCGCGTCGCGCAATCGTCGCAGTGGCGGCCATGGCCGTCGTTGCGCTTTACGCGGTGACCTTCATCCTGGTCAAGCGCACGGTGCGCGGCCCGATCAATCGCCTTGAGGAAATGGTCGACCGGATTGCGAGCGGCGATTTCGATGCCCGCTGCGCGGTGGAGTCCAGGGATGAACTGGGACGGTTGGCCGCACGAGTCAACGTGATGGCTGACAGGCTCTGCGAATCGACCGCCAATCTGCTGGAAAGCGAAAGAAAATATCGGGGCATCGTGGAGAACTCGCCCGAGGGCATCTTCCTGCTGGATCGATGCGGGCGACTGAACGAAGTTAACCCCGCGATGGCACGAATTCTCGGATATGCGTCCTCGACAGAGCTGATCGATGCGAGCAACGCCACGCTGAACCTGGTTCCGTTCTCGGATGCACAGGTCGATACCCTGTTCGGCGTCCTGCGCGAAAAAGGAGAAATAGCGGGCCTTGAGTTGGAACTGCGGTTGGCAGACGGTCATTCAATCTGGGTCCAGCTCAATGCGCGCGGTATCGTCGGCAAGCATGGCGAAGCGGCAGGCATCGCGGGCTTCATGACGGATATCACCGCACGCAAGCGTGCGGTCGAGAGTCTGCGTTGTCAACGCGATCAACTCGAATCCGAAGTCGCCGTGCGCCGTCGCACCGAACGCGAATTGCTGACGTCGCGCGAGCAGTTGCGTCAATTGTCCGCACACCAAGAGGCCATTCGAGAGGATGAAAGAAAGCGCATCGCGCTCGAAATCCACGACGAGCTAGGGCAGTTGCTGACCGCATTGAAGATGGATCTGTCGTTGCTCAAGATGCAGCTCGTCGCCGGTTCGGCCGCGATGGGAAAAGCCAAGGAGATGCGTTCCGTTGTCGAGAAGACCATGCAGATCGTACGCAATGTCGCAAGCCATTTGCGTCCGGCTGCACTGAATTTCGGTCTCGCATCGGCACTGGAATGGCTTGCCGACGATTTCAGTCGCCATACCGAAATTCCGTGCGATTTCCGTATCGAAGGTGTCGAGCCGAACTTTTCGGATCCTCGCGCGACGGCAATTTTCCGGATCGCACAGGAGTCGCTGACCAACGTCGCGCGTCACGCGAACGCATCGTCGGTGGAACTCATCCTGAGCAGGACCGAGGCGGGCGCCGAATTGGTCATTCATGACGACGGATGCGGCTTCGATCTCGACGCAGTTCGTACCGGCTATTCCTATGGCCTGCAGGGCATGGCCGAGCGGGCGCGGCTGATCGACGCGCAGCTCCAGATAGAGAGCGCATCGAACGCGGGTTCGGTCGTGCGTCTGCGCGTCAGCGACGATTTCGTCCCGGCGAAATAACAACGAACGTAATCGGATTCGCGCCACGGCGACACGTCACGTCATACCGGTCCTGAGATGGCGATCGCTTGCGGCGAACATTCGATCGACTGCCTGACAGTCTCTGACAACGTCAGGTCCAGGATCGAAGTAGAGTGCGGGCGTCGTTGCAACGGCCACGGGCCCGGGTATTCAATGAGAATAAGCTACTTGTGCCGGGCGGCAATCATTGCCGTTCTTGCTCATGCATCAGCCAGCCATGCCCACCTGGGGGGCAACGTTTCCAGCGTCAATACCGACCAGAGCGTGCTGCGCGCCACTCGCATGACCGAAAGCGCGCAGCGCTACACGATTCACCAGATGACGCTACCACGTGGAACCCTCGTTCGCGAGTACGTATCGCCCGCCGGCGTCGTATTCGGCGTTTCATGGCATGGCCCCGTCATGCCCAACCTGAAGCAGATTCTCGGCAGCTACTCGACCGAGGCGGGCAGCGGGGCGAAGGCGTTTCGCGAAAAACATCCCGGGTTGGGCCCGGTACTCGTCGCGAATTCGAACCTCTCGATGGTGACGGCTGGTCATATGGGCGGCTACGTTGGGCATGCATTCCTGCGGCAGTCGATGCCGGCTGGCGTGACCGGTCGCGACATCAAGTGAGGGGACCATCAATGAGAACGATCGCGATCGGCATGTTCACCGCTTTGTCGCTGGCTCTCGGCGGTTGCGGAGGAGGCGGCGGCGATGCGTCGGCTGGAACCGGGGCAGCGGTGGCAAGTGCCGCGTCGAGTGCGAGCGGCACGGCGTCGACTACCTCGTCCGGGGCGTCAAGCAGCACGTCGTCGAGTGGCGACACCGCGGCATCGGGCGCGAGTTCGACGAGTAGCGGGACTGCCGCATCAGGGGCGACCTCGTCGAGCGGTACGGCCACGTCGTCCGGATCGGTATCCGGCACGAGCACGGCTTCGACTTCGACTTCGACTTCGGTCGCCAATACCCAGACCATCAGCGTCTCGCTCAACCAGTACGGTTATCTGAACGTGCCCATGACGAGCGTGACGATCTGCGTGCCAGGTACGACCACGTGCCAGACGATCGACAATGTCATCGTCGATACGGGTTCGTATGGTTTGCGGCTGATGGCTTCCGCCGTCACACTGACCTTGCCGCAGCCGACTGCGGCGACCGGCGGCATGCTCGCCAACTGCGCCGCATTCGGCTCCGGTACGACCTGGGGAAGCGTCCGCACAGCGGATATCAAGCTGGCCGGAGAAGTCGCGAGCGGTGCGTCGATCCAGCTGATTGCCGATTCGGCGTACCCGACCACGCCGACAAGCTGCTCGGATCAGGGCGTGCAGGACCTGAGCACACCGGCGAGCATCGGCGCGAACGGCATCCTCGGCGTTGGCCTGCTGGCGGCTGATTGTCCCAGCTGCGTGAGCACCGCACAGGCGGTGTATTACGGCTGCACCTCGTCGGCATGCACCGAGACGACGGCGCCGTTGGCGCAGCAAGTGACCAATCCCGTCGCACAGTTTCCGCAGGATAACAACGGCGTCATCGTGCAATTGCCGAGCGTCCCGGTGCTCGGCAGCGCGAGCGCAAGCGGCACGCTGATCTTCGGGATCGGCACGCAGGCGAATAACGGATTGGGGAGCGCGAATATCTATACGGTCGACGCGTCGACGAATTCGATCACGACGCAATTCGGCGGTACGACGTATAGCTGGTCTGTCATCGACAGCGGATCGAATGGCCTGTTTTTTGACGATGCGTCGATTCCGACCTGTGCAAGCACATCGAGCTTTTACTGTCCGACATCGACCGTCAGCCGTTCGGCGGTCGTCACCGGGCTCAACGGAGTCGGCTCGACCGTGAATTTCTCCATTTCCAACGCGCTACAGATGGTGCTCGCTGGCGCGTGGGCCATGCCGACGCTCGGCGCCGACGTGACGGACCTGTTTGACTGGGGGCTGCCGTTCTTTTTCGGCAAGACGGTCTATACGGCAATTGCCGGTGCGTCGACACCCGGCGGAACGGGGCCATATTACGCGTTCTGAACCAGATATCTCGTGCGTCTGGCAATTCGTTTCCATAAGGCGATGATAAAGATGAAATACCGAACGACAGGGATCTGTCATTCCGTGATTGCGCTGGCATTGGCTGCGAATGCCTGCGCCGCGCACGCGGGCCTGTTCGGCCCGAGTGTGGAGAAGCTCACACCGATCGAGCGCAAGCAACTGCTCGCCACCTCGGTGCTTTCCGTGCCGGTCGGGGCGCAGGGCGCGCCGCTGCAAACGAATACGAAGGCTGGAGCGGTTGGCGGCTTCATTCTCGGCTCGATCGTCAGCTCGGTTGTCGGCTCGGCCGCGATGTCGTCGGGCATGCAGCCCGGGCAAAGCATGCAGCAGATGCAGCAATTGCAACAGACAAGCATGGAGATCGGGCAGCAGGCGGGTCAGCTCACGGGCAGAATGGCGACAAATGCCGCCAATGCCCAGGCTACCGCGTCGGCCGCTGCAATGGCCACTGCCGGACCTGGCGCCGCGATGCTGCCATTGCTCGTCGATACGCTGCGCAAAAAGTTACCGGCAGGCGCGGTCGTGTCGGCCAGCGATTCCGCCGGAAATTCGGCGCCGAATCTCGCGTTGCGGGTAAATCAGATGCAATGGCTGCTCGATTTTCGCGTGACCAGTTCTTTGTACGATCTCAAGTACAGGGTACAGACCGTTGTCGAGAACAAGCAGTCTGGAAAGTTGATCGTGGAGCATGTTTGCGACGGAACGGTCGACGAATCTCATGAGCTGGACCAGTGGAAGGCGGACGACAATAAATTGATCGGCGACGCCGCCCAGCACATTGCTGGAAAATGCGCCGCGGAATTTGTCGCGCAACTGGGCCTTGATGACGATACGTCAAACTCCGGAGTCACGCACGAAACCGACGACGGCGTGAAGCGTTCCGGTGGATCAGAACAGGCAGCCCAGTCGCCGTCGGCAAAATAGACAACCTAACCGAGGGCCAGGAGCGATGAGAGCTAGCCGGATAGTCTTCGAAAATGGCCGGAGACAAGCAGTGTTGAAACTGATGAAGCCATCGGCGCGACTGCGGAAGACGGCAAACATTGCAAGGATCGGGAGTATTCGACTGTCATGAATCGATTCGAAACACGAAGCATTGGTGATGGACGACGATTTCTCGACAGTGCCGAAACCCACCGCGAATCGCGATCGGCCCGACGTACTCGAGCCAATCGGTCGTCGGCGCGAACCGCTCTGTTGTTACTCGGTGCATTGATTCTCGCCGTATTGTTTGCCTGCGGTTTCGTACGCCTGATCATGGCAATCGTGTTTTAGTTCGCGATTGGCTTGCGAAGGGCTGGACCCGACTGAAGTGAAATTGATCCTGTTTTACAAAGACGAGAAGTACCCAATCCGCGGCACGTTGCCGAACCACGAAGGCGAGGTAACGCGGGCTCCTGGAAAGAATTTCAATGAGTTCCGGGCGCGATGAAGCAAACTGCCCTGACATACCGGGAAACGGTGGAGGCCGCAGCGAAGAAAAGCGCGGGCTGGCGCGATCCGAATGCGTCGGAGTGGTGCACGTACTTTACCCGGATGGTCATGCCCGACTGAGATTCCCAAGCCCACCATGGTCAGACGCACCAAGAAGGAGGCGCTTGCCACGCGCAACAGCATCCTCGACGCCGCCGAGCACGTCTTTTTCGCAAAGGGCGTGTCGCACACGTCGCTCGCGGACATCGCCCGGCATGCCGGCGTGACGCGCGGTGCGATCTACTGGCATTTCGCGAGCAAGGCCGAGCTATTCGATGCGATGTTCGACCGCGTGCTCCTGCCGATCGACGAACTGAAGACGATGCCCGTCGACGCGCCCGGCGGCAATCCGCTCGAGAAAATCCGCAAGATCCTGATCTGGTGCCTGCTCGGCGTGCAGCGCGAATCGCAACTGCGGCGCGTGTTCAGCATCCTGTTCATGAAGTGCGAGTACGTCGCCGACATGGAGCCGCTGCTGTTGCGCAATCGGGCCGGGATGAGCGAGGCGCTGCACGCGATCGACGCCAATCTCGCGATGGCCGTGCGGATGAAGCTACTGCCCGAGCGGCTCGACACGTGGCGCGCCACGCTGATGCTGCATGCGCTCGTCAGCGGCTTCGTGCGCGACATGCTGATGCTGCCCGACGAGATCGACGCCGAGCAGCACGCAGAGAGGCTCGTCGACGGCTGCTTCGACATGCTGCGTTACAGCCCGGCGATGCTTGCTCTGACGATTACCGGATGAATATCGCGATGCCATTCTCGAGCACTTCCCGTTGATGCATACCGTTCTCGTGCTTGGTGGCCATGGTTTCGTTGGCATGCGCATCGCCGGCGCATTGATCGCGGTCGCGTGCTACGGTCAAATGCGCCGCCATGCTTGAAAGGACCCGGCGATTGCCGCGTCGTATGCATGGCGGGGCTGGCGAGCGCAGAAGCGCGACGATTACAGGCGATCAGAAAGGATTCTTGACCGTGCCGGTGGGCGCCGGCGGATCATCGGCAATTCGCTCGGGCAGCGCGGGATCGCGCTGAAGCGCTTCAACTATGCTGGTGATGGCTTGCTGAAGCGCCAGCGCCGCGTGGAGCCCTGCTTTGTCGCGCGTGATCTCCAGCTCTCCCGACACGACGACCCGGTCCGTGTCGTTCGTGACCGTCAGCGCGTCTCCGTTGATGTTGACGACCGTCGTGTCGTCCGAGAACGCCTTAAATACCATTCAAGCCTCCGATGCGTTGATCTTTGAGGGATTCGGGGATGCCCGGAAACCGAAGGCCGCTTGCCGCTTCGAGTTCGTGCACCGTCCGCATATCGTAGCGCTTCGTCGCGACATTGTCGGCCACGATCGCGAAGGCAAGCCGGCGTTGCGGAACGTAGACGACCTTGAAGATCTGCGTCGGCACAATGACCCGGGTATCGCCGATCGTCTTCAACTCGGAGCCATGGAACATCGGGCCGGTCACCACGTAAGTATCGGCGTACTGTTCGCCGATGCGGCGAACAGCTTCTTCGATGTGCGCCCAGAGGTGGCGATTGTTGGTCGGGTTCTGTGGAATCATGTTCGCGAGCGAAAACGATTCCGCCATGGCCTCGTCGTTCCAGCGATCGCCTGCAGGCGACATGTGCCCGCGATCGAATCCGCTCTTGCGAAAGTCGGCAAGCCTGGCGCCTTCGCCAGCCGGCAGGCGCGGTTCCGGGTAGAAGCGATTGGTTCGCACCTCTGACTTTGCAGCGGCAAGATGGGCGTTGGTGAGATGCTCTGCCGACCACAGCGGGCCATGGGTGATACCGGAATGGAGAACCGCGAAATCGGAAAAACAAAGCTCGCGGGTTTTCACGGCGAGCTTGGGGTTGGCGAGGATCGGTGCCTGGCGGTTCGGGCTGAACTGCGGGCAGCCTGTCGAAGCATGGGCGTTGGCCGCGACCGCGAAAAATACACAGGTGAGAAGTTTGCGCATTGATGCATAAGAGAGTGAACGACGGCGCGAAGTATAGAGGTTGCAATCCGAACTTCGCGCTTTCCGTCGCAAATTTTTATTGGGCAATGGGAAGCTACTCGATAATTCGATGAAAAGCTGAATGTTCGTCGGTTGGAATCGCTGCCGCCCGCAGGCTGACAAGCATCGTTATTGCATGTAATTCGCCAAAAGGAAACGGATTTCTTGGGCGAACGATTTGCGTTTGACATCTCCTGACGTTTAGTGTGGTTTCGTGAAAGTAAATGAGAGGCATGACACTCTCTGACGAACATTGAACGACTGTTGATATATGTTTCTTATCAAAGCACACGCCTCCAGGGTCACGACTCATCGGTACGTGATCGTCATGGATTTCGTCGTCAATCGAAAAACGTTAAAGAATTGCCGGATACGCGATGAAAATTCTTGCTGCCAGTCCTCACGAGGTGGAGCGCATCGGCGTGCAATCCGTTCTGCATGCTTTGCTGGTCGATGGTGTGATCGTCCTGCATGCTGCATCCGGCGTCGAAATGGTCGAGCAAATCGATCGTCACTCGGACATTCAGCTTGTCATCGTCGATGTGAATATTCCCGACGGCGTGCACGTCAAGCGGCTCGCCGAATTGGCAATGAGCGCGTCGTCTTTGCCCGTCATAGCTCTGGATGGGGGAGATGGGAATCTGTGGCTCTATGCGAGCAAGATCAATCTCGCACATGCGATCGAGAAGGCGAGCCCGCTTGCCGTGTTTGCTGATGCGGTGCTTGGTGTGCTTCCGAATCGCATGCACCGCCATCCGCGTAAGTGCGGCTGACCCAACCGGCCGTAAGCCGGAACGGGGCGGCAGGGCAAGCCGCTTGTCGACGCGGGCTGGCAGAGCGGGTGGTGGCGAAGACTGTGGTTGTGCCGGAGCACACGGCGCCCACCCCGCATGAGATTTTCGCTCGTTCACGCAGCCTGCGCCGACTTGGATTGTCGCGCCTCGTCGAGAGGCGTTTGGCGATACCCACATTGTCACAAAGAACCTGACATACCCCGCACTTGGTTTCGGGTCCTTCCGCTACCTTCCATCCATGCGTGCGAGGGACGGGTGGGCCTCGGAGGAATGCCATCCCAGCGCAGGGGAACACTGCGCATGCTGGCGCAGTTCAGCGTCGTTCGAGGCGGTTCGAAATGGCGTGTTTTACGAGCCGATTCCATCGCGGCATCGCCTGCGCGGCGGACGCATCGATTGGTGCTCCTCACATTCCAAGGTGTTCCGGATTCAGGCGGGCGCGCATTTTCACACATTCGTCTGATGTTTCATCGATACCCACACTGTCAGAACGGACCTGACATGTCCTGACAATTTTTTGAGGGTTATTCCGCTACCTTCCGGTTTTGTACACGCAACGAATACGCGACCCCACGAGAGGACTTCGCCGTTGCACGTGACAAGGGGAGGTCGGCAAGGTGTGATCCGGTCGGCATGAGTAAATAACAGTCGCATCAGGCTTTCGCCTGCATGTGAGGGGAAGGTACGTCATGAAGAATCGTTGGAATCTGATCGAGCCGAACAGGCAGTTTCCGGCCGCGCGTACGCGGGACGCCGTGGAGAGGGATCGGCGCAGCGCGGGATCGGCCGCGCCGTTCACGCTGCTCGCCATGGCGGTCGCCGTCGCGTTGACCGCCCGCCCGCATGTCGCGCACGCGGCGGAACCGGGCGAGTGGCCGGTCCAGGAGGCCAGGGCGCCGGCGCTGAAGGGGCTCATCGTCGTGTCCCGCGATCTCACGAAGGCCACGTCAGCCGCTGCCGATATGCCGCCGCCCGCAAGCGCCACCGGCGATGCTTGCGCGGGTGCGAGCGCATCGCCGGCGCCTGCCGCAGACCCGGCCCAGCCGAAGGAACTCGATGGCGCCACGCTGCGCGAGGACCTGAAGCGCACCGGGCCGATCTCGATCGGCCCCGGCGTGCCGGTCGACGATCAGGCGGAACTCAAGGCGTTGCTCGAGCCGACCCTCGGCACGACGATCGGCCCGGACCTCGTGAAGTCGATCACGCAGAAGACCGTGGCCTACCTGAACCAGCATTCCGGCACGCTGGTCGACGTGTATTTCCCGCCGCAGAACTCGCCCGACGGCTACCTCGTGCTGGTCGTCGCGCCGGCGCGGCTGGGAAAGGTGGTCGCGAAGGGGCAGCAGCACACCGACGGCCAGGATCTTGCGTGCCACATCCAGTTGCGGCGCGGCGACCTCGTCAATACGAAGGTCATCGCGGACGATCTCGCATTCCTGAACCGTAATCCGTGGCGCCGCACCGATGTGGCGTTCGCGCCGGGCAGCGCCCCGGGCGAGACGGACGTCGTGCTGACCACGGCGGACCAGCGTCCGGTACGTGTCTACGCGGGGCTGAGCAATGCCGGCACGCGGCTGACCGGGCTCGGCCGCTATACGGTCGGTTTCAACTGGGGCAGCCCGTTCGGCCTGTTCGACCACCAGTTCGACTTCAGCTATACGCAGGCAGATAGCGCGCGTCGTTTCAATCAGGAGTCCGTCGGTTATACGTTGCCACTGGCCAATCACGACACGATCGCGTTGCGCGGCAGCCTGTCGCACACCGACGTGCCGCTCGAGGATGGGCAGTTCGAATCGCGCGGCCGCAACGCGATCCTGAGTGTGGAATGGTCTCATCCGCTCGGGATCAACCCGCTCGATCCGTTCGGCACGTATCCGGAGCTCTATGCGGGCCTCGAGTACAAGCGCATCGGCAACACGCTGGCGTTCGGCGAGGTGCCGATCTCGAACGCGGTGCCGGAGGTGTTCCAGGGCTATGTAGGCTATCGCGGCGGCTGGTCGGATCGGTGGGGCCACAACGATATCGACGGGCGCTTCACGTATTCGCCGGGCAATCTGTTCGGCTGGAACAACGACGAGACGTTCGACGCGTCGCGGCCGGGCTCACGCTCGCGCTACGCGCGCGCGAACCTCACCTACGACCGCTACATCGGATTGCCGCGCCAGTGGCAGTTCCATGCGCGCGTGGCCGGCCAGTTCACCAACCAGCCGTTGATCGCGAGCGAACAGTTCGACGTGTCGGGTTCGTCGGCGGTGCGCGGCTATTACGAAGACACGCTGGTGACCGACCGTGGCGTGGTGCTGAACCTCGAGGTGCAGACGCCATACGTTCGCGTGCCGCTCGGCACGACGGAAGGCATCGCGCAGGGCGTGGTGTTCGCCGACCTGGGCCGCGGCTGGCACAAGAGCGAAATGACCGACGCCGATCTGCGCAAGATCGGCACGACCTTCAATCTGGCGAGCGTCGGTGTCGGCGCTCGCTTCAACGTGAACCCGTACGTGACGCTGCGCGCGGACGTCGGCTGGCGGCTGAGCGCGCTGGACGGCTCGCGCGGCGGCGCGATGGCCCATGTGTCGGCCGTCATTGCCTACTGAGGCTACCGAGCCTACCGAGAACAAGGAAATCCATCATGCTGACCATTCAACCCCCGTTCGGGTACCACTCGCTCAAGCCGCTGAATCGTGCGGATCATGTCCGGCTGCTGCAGCCGGGCGAATTGCCGCCGTTCGCGCGCGAGTCGCAGATCGTGCCGCTGAGCTTCAGCGAAGTCGTGGCGGCCGCGTGGCATTACCCGATCGTGTTCCTGCACGACGCGCAGACGGGCGGGCATACGCTGGCTGCGCTGCTGGGGCTCGCGCAGAACCACAACGCGTTCGGCGGCGACGCCGGCTGGGAGGCGGGGGCATACGTGCCGGCCTACGTCCGGCGCTATCCGTTCTGCATGGCGAGCGTGAACGTCGACGGCAAGGCCGAACCCGATCTGCTGGTGTGCGTCGAGGCTGATCGTGCATCGGCCGAGGGGATCGACGGCGCCGAGCAGTTGTTCGATGCGGAAGGTCAGCCCGGTCCGCGATGGGCGGCGATCGAGGCGTTCCTGAAGGAATACGAAGCGGACCTGGCGGCAAGCCGCGCGTTCACGCAGCGCCTCGCGGAACTCGATCTGCTCGAGCCGTTCACCGCGAATATCGTGCGGCCGGGGGACGCGGGCCAGTTCACCGTCGGCGGTATGGTGCGTGTCAACGAGGCGCGCCTTGCGGCGCTCGACGGCGAAACCGTCGCGTCGTTGCATGCCAGCGGCTTCCTGAGCCGCATTTACATCCACCTGTTCTCGCTGCAGCGATTCCAGTCGCTACTGGAACGCGAGACGCGGCAGGGGAGCCATGACGCCCCCGCGTCGTTGCCGGCGGAAGACATCGCAGCGGCGGAACACGTCGCCGACCCAAGCACGGCCGGCTGAGGCCGACTGACCGAACCGATCGCTGCGGCGATGCCTCGCAGTACCTGGGAGAAAAAATCATGAATGCCATCCACTCGAATAACCGTCCTCTCGCATCCCGCCGCAGCGGCGACCGTCGCGCCGTGATCCGTTCGGGATTCACGCCGATGGTGCGTGAGCTGTCCGTCGCATTCGTGCTGACGTTCGGCGTGGGCGCGCCGTTCGCGT
The DNA here is from genome assembly GCF_018417535.1 of Burkholderia pyrrocinia. Taxonomy (NCBI): domain Bacteria; kingdom Pseudomonadati; phylum Pseudomonadota; class Betaproteobacteria; order Burkholderiales; family Burkholderiaceae; genus Burkholderia; species Burkholderia pyrrocinia. The sequence goes on from NZ_CP070979.1 coordinate 22,775, forward strand.
GGGCGGCGCCGCAGGGCGGGCAGGTGGTGGCGGGGGCGGCGGGCATCGCGCGCAACGGCCCGCTGACGACGATCCAGCAGCAGTCGCAGCGGGCGATCGTGAACTGGCAGTCGTTCGGCGTGAACGCGGGCGAGACGGTGCGCTTCGCGCAGCCGGCGACGAACGCAGCGATCCTGAACCGCGTGACAGGTGCGTTGCCGTCGAACATCAACGGGCTGGTTCAAGGCAACGGCAAGGTATTCCTGGTGAACCCGAACGGCATCGTGGTCGGCGCCAATGGCGTGATCAACGTGCAGGGCGGATTCGTTGCGTCGACGCAGAATCTGTCGGACACGGCGTTCATGCAGGGCGGGGCGCTGACGCTGTCGGGCGGCACCGACGGATCGATCCAGATTCTCGGCAAGATCAGCGCACCGGACGGCGACATCACGATCGTCGCGCCGAAGGTGGCGGTAGGCAGCGGCGCGGCACTGGAAGCGGGGCGCGCGGTGCAACTGATCGCGGCGAGCACGGTGACGCTGAGCAATGGCCAGTTCACGGTGATCCCGCAGGCGGGGGACGCGGGCGAGCTGACGGTGGACGGGGTGGTGAGCGCGGCCAATGCGCAACTGGCGGCGGCGAACAACAACCTCGGGGCGCTGGCGATCAACACGAGCGGCACGGTCCGCGCGACGGGCACCCAGACGAACCCGGACGGCAGCGTGAGCATCGTCGCGCAGGGCGCGGGCGGCAACGTGAAGGTGGGCGGCACGGTCGCGGCGCGCCATGCGGACGGGACGGGCGGGAGCATTGTGGTGAGCGGTGCGAACGTCAGCGCGACGGGCGCGACGCTCGACGCCAGCGGTACGCAGGGCGGCAACGTGTCGATCGCGTCGGACACGACGCAAGGCACGACGCTGGTGAGCGACAGCACGGTGACGGCCACGGGCAGCAGCGGCGCCGGCGGGCTGGTGCGGATCACCGGCCGCAACACGGGGCTGACGGGCTCGACGACGGTGGATGCGAGCGGCACGATGGCCGGCGGCACGGTGCTGGTAGGCGGCGGCTTCCACGGCGCGGACGATCGTATTGCGAACGCGACAGCGACGACGGTGGGCAGCGGCGTGGTGCTGAACGCGAACGGCACGCAAGGCGACGCGAAGGGCGGCGACGTGGTGGTGTGGTCGAACGACGTGACGCGCTTCGCGGGAACGATCAACGCGACGGGCAGCGGGCGCGGCGCTGGCGGAAACGCGGAAGTGTCGGGCGCGGGCACGCTCGACTATCGCGGCTTCGCGGATCTTGCCGGCGGCGCATCGGGCGGGGCGTTCGGCACGCTGCTGCTCGATCCGACCGACGTGACGATTCAGGCAGCGGGGCCGGACAGCGGCGCGACGTGGAGCGGCGGGGCGGCGAACTTCTCGTCGTCGACGGGTTCGTCCGTGATCACGACGGCCACGCTGCAGTCGCAACTGGCGGCGGCGAACGTGACGATCGATACCCACGGCACGCCAGGCAGCGGCAACGGCGACATCAACGTCAACAGCGCGGTAGCGATTCCGGATTCCCGAAGCCTGACGCTGAAGGCCGCGGGCGATATCAACCTCAATGCGGATGTCACCACCAACAGCACGGGATCGTTGACCAGCTTCAACGCCTATGCCAACCGCAACATCAACGTAAACGGCGTTACGCTCGGCGGCACTTCCGGGCTGTCGTCGGTTACGTTGGTCAGCGGCCTCGGCACATACGGTGGCACGGCTCAAGACACGCCGAACACGAGTTCCACCGCTGCTTGGCTCCCGTCATACGCGGGCGTGGTGAACTTTGGCGCCGGTTCGACGCTCGACACGACGCGCGGGTTGACCGTGATCACCGGTTGTTCGGTGGCATGCCCGGCCTATGCCGCAGATACCGCGTTGACGCTGGCCAACTCCACCGGCTTGCCTCCCGACCTGACCATCAACGGTGCGGCCGCAGCTGGCAACGTGACGATCTCGAACACCGACCAGGGTGCGGTCTACTTCGGCGGATTCAGGGATATCACCGTCGCAGGCCAGGTCGGCTCGGGCGGCGGCCTTTTCCTTTACGGGCTGCGCGACATCGCGATCAATGCACCGTTGCAGATGACGGGCTGGGACTGGTTGAAGAGCGAACGGGATGTGTATCTGAACGCCGACGCCACCGGTACCCAGTTGCTTCAGGTCGATGCCGCGCGTGACATCCACGTGAGCACCAGTGTTCTCGAAAGCAGCGGTGGTTTCGGCATCCGCCTCTGGGCGGGGCAGCGCGATACCACGGCCACGGATCTCGCCATCGGTGCGGGCAGTCTGTACAAAGTCGGCGCGATCTATTTCAACGGGAATGGGGCCGGGGGCGCGACTCATCTGGAGAGCGATGCCAACATCGAGACGCTTTCCGGGTGCAAGACCGCAGTGAACTGCCTGCCGACGGACCGGACCGACTTTTTGCCCGCCAACGTCGTTCTGGAGAAGCCGACTGGCGCCACGTTCAGCAACATCGTTGTCCAAGGCTTTCACGACACTACGCCCGAACGCCTGGACCCTGCTACCAACGCCTACGCCAGCGACATCACCGCGACCGGCCAGGTCAATTTCCTGGCGTTCGGGAATCTGACGCTCGACCAGACCGTGTTGGCGGCGGGGACGAACCTCTATCTGGAGGCGGCCGGAGGCAGCTATGCCGATCCGTCACCCAGGTCGGGGGCGACGCTGGCGGACTATGCAGGCCTCGTCAAGTTCACTCAGTACGGAATCAACCCGATCACGCTATCGGCGACGGGTGACCTCGTTGTCATCTCCGGTACCGACGGCACCGGTACCGCACTGGGGGCGGCGGGCGGCACGTTGCCGAGCGGCGGCGCCTACTCGGGCAGCCGTACGAACCAGGCCCGGCCCGATTTCAACGATGCGTCTACGCCGAACAACATCACGCTGAAATACGGTTCGTCCGCGAACGCGTTCGGCGGCAATGTGATTATCCAGGGCTTCCGGCAGACCCTGCTCAGCCTGGACAACTTCGATGGGACGTCGGCGAGCAGCCTGACCACGCTCGGCAGTGTCAATGTTCTGGCGTATGGCGACGTCATCCTGCCGACGCAGATGCAATACGTCCGGGCGCTCGGTGGCGGCTCCTCGGTCTTCATCCAGGCGGGTGGCGGCGGTCCGACTTCAGGACTGGTCGGTCAGGTGATCTTCACGAACCCGGATCCGGTCATCCAGTCGGACAATTGGGTGTGGGTCCAATCCAGTGTGGATACGACGGGCAAGTATCTGGATTTCAGGGGCGGTAACGGCACGTTGACGGGAGGCTACGGCACGGGGCAACCGGTCCTGCTGCAATACGCTCCGGGCGAGAGCAGCTTTGGGGTAGTCGGGATCAGCGGCTTTCAGAATGCCGATATCTATACTTTTGCAAGCAGTGCGGCCGCGCCGAGCGTGGCCAGTTTCGATCCATCGGTTGCGTTCACACTCAGGGCGGGTTCCCCCGCCAACTCTTTCATACGCGTAGCGAAAGACCTGACGCTGCACGATGCGACGTTTTCCGCGTCGGCGGGAAGTGGGCTGGATTTGGCGGCGGGAATGTGCTGGTGGTCGTGCAGCAACAATAACGACGGCGTACTGACGTTCAGCGCGCCCGCCGCGACTTTCACGGGATGGTGGGGCGGTCTCTCGCTTTCCAACAACACCAGTGGCCGGGCGACGACCACCACCAATCCCAACGGGACAGACCTGACCAACGTCACGTTCACCAATATCGGGAAGCTCCCGACGACACCGCTGACTGCGTCGATCGGTGGATCGACGGTCACGCTGAACGCGCCGGTCACGCCGCTGCTGAACTATCTGTACATCGATGGTTTTCGCAATGTGAATCTCAAGACAGGCAGCAGCACGGAGCCGCTCAGCGTCACCAACCTGAACATTCTGCCGAACGGGAGTTCCATTCAGGGCGACATCAATATCGATGCCAACGTCTACGCCAGCAATCAGGTCTACCTGACCGGCAGCAGCATCAATACCGGTTCGAACATCATCGGCAGCCTCGCGCCCGCCAATTCGAGCTACGACGCGCGATTCTTCGCGACCGGTCTCTCGACCGTATGGGGTGAGGCGGCGCAGAACAGCACGATCAACACGTCGAGCAAGAATAACAACAAGTCGGGCGGCATGCAGATCGGCAATGCAGCGGCCGGCACGACAATGACGATCAACGATCGCGACAGCGTCGTCATCGGCAACTTTGGTGCCACGACCGATCAGGGCAATATCGTCGTCAACGCGCAGGGCGACATCGGCGTCAATGGCGACATCGTTCGCACCGGCGCGACCAACCCGGCGAGCATTACGCTCAATGCCGACAAGAACCTCAGCAGCATCTTCACCGGCTACGACGCCTACGACCAGGGCACGGTCAGTGCCGCAGTACAAGCGCAAAACGTAGCCGGCGGCGACGGCGTGGGTGTGACCTACTTCCTCGCACCGGTCGAGCGCGTGGTGCCGATCTACAAAGAAGTGCTGCTCCTGAGCCTGCAGAGCACCAACCCGGCGGGCACAGACTACGTGGCACCGACCGACCCCGGCTGGAATGCGGCAAAGACGCAATACACAGTGAGCAGCAGTTCGCCCGCTGGCCTGCTGTTCTACTTCCCGGTGGGTACGGTCGTGACGCCGGGGCAGACTATCCTGACCACCGGCTTCAACGTCAACGTCGCAGTCATGGCCAACTATGCCAGGGCTGTCACGAGCGGTGGGCAGCAGGTGTATGTGGTGACCGGGTACACGACATCGACCGCAGCGCAGCCGCAGATGACCTCGCTCGGCTTTGGAGTCAACACCGTCTCCGGTACGGTCAACAACGGTGCTACCGGTACGACGCTGACGACCACGCTCAACCGGACCAGCTTCGGCGTGTCTGGCGACAATCCCGTGGTCGACGCGCTGGTAACGCCGACCGGCGATCCGGTCACGGGCACCTATGCACTGGGAGTCGCCCAACAGTTCTACGTGGCCGCCGGCGGCAATTCGGTCTATCCCGACGCTTCGTGGAACGTGCGTGTGACCGGCCCGGTGACGGTCCAGACGCAGCTTGGCAACATCGTCGTCAAGTCCGGTTCGACTTATGCCGATACCTATCAGGGTTTCCATACCGCGGGCGATACCGCCGATGTGCGGTTGTCGTCGAATGTGCCCGCGGCGGGCCAGGGGCTGGGTCATCCGGAGAACATGCAGCAGAACCTGGTCACGAAGACGGTCAACGGCAACGTGCTGATCGCCGGTTATCGAGACATCACGGTGCTGGACTCGAATACCGTGCAGCCCACCGGCACCGGGACGATCAGCCTGATCGCCGGGCGCGACCTGCTGCTCGATGACAATATCGGCGTGGCAGGCTCGAGCGGCACGCTGACGCTGGGCGCCGGCAACATGATCGAGCAGGCGGCTGGCAAGACCATCACCGCCAACAACCTGGTGCTGGTGACTGGCCGCGGCACCAACAACCTGAACACCGACGTCAACAACCTGGCCGGCTATCTGCAGATGCCGAGCGCGGCGTATACCGGCGCACTGTCGGGCGGCACGACGGCGACCGGCACGATCGAGGTCACCAACGACAAGACGCTCAACGTCTCGTCCGGTATACCGGCAAACGCGGTCGCGGGCGCGGTCACTTTCACGACCAACGGCCCGGTGTTCGACAGCACCACGATGCTGCAGCCGGTGGGCCTCAGCACGACCACGCTGGGCGGTGCGATTACCGGCTCGATCGAGCTGACGACGACGGCAGGCGACATCAACGTCGCGGCGCCGGTGACGACCACCAACACCGGCGGCGAAATCAACATCCGCTCAGATGCGGGCAACGTCGCGCTCGGCGCGAATGTCACGACCACCGGCAATGCGTTCATCGAGGCCAACCAGGCGATCACCGATACCGCCGGCACGCTGACAGCAAACGCGGCCGTGCTGACAGCGGGGACGACGATCGGCACTGCGGCGAACCCGGTCAATACCGCGGTGAACACGCTGGCGCTGGTTGCCGGCGGCAACGTCTACGACACCAATGCCGGGGCGCTGACGGTGGCCGGACAGACGACCAACAACGGCAGCCTCAACGTGCAGAGCACGGGCGGCACGATGACGGTCGGCTCGGTGTCGCTCGCGCCGACGATTCTGAACAACGCGCCCGGCGCGACGATCACCGGCATCAACGCCAGCGGCAGCGGCGCGGTGAACCTGACGGCCACCGGCACGACGAGCGATATCGTGTTCGACGCAACCGCACGCAGCGGCACGGGCACGGTCACCGCCACGGCTGGGCAAAACCTCGTCAATGGACTCGCCGATCTGGTACCAGGGGCCGACACCAGCAGCAGCGCGAACCTCGACGTGGCGACGGGCGGCAATGTGGTGCTCAACGCGGGCAACACGATCGGCGGCGATGGCGTGTCGACGATCGACCCGCTGTCGGTCTGGAGCGGCGGCACGATCAGCGCCACCTCGGCCGGCACGGCAGCCGCATCGGGCACTTATCTCGATGTGCTCGACACGACCGGCGCGGTGACGCTTGGCGGCAGCAGCGTGCAGGTCAACTCGGCGCATAACGTCGACGTGACGTCGGTCGCGAGTACGACGGCCAATACGGGCAATCTGGTCGTGGCCGGCCCGGTCAACGCGCAGAACGCCGGGTACGTGCGTCTTGCCGCCGACCGGAACGAAACGGTGAGCGGACCCGTCTCGACCACGGGTGCCGGCAACGTCGTGCTGACGGCCGGGCTGACCGGCACCGGCAGCGTCACGCAGACGGCCGGCGGCACGCTGTCGACCGGCACGGGCGAGATCAACGTGAAGGCCGCGAACGGCATCACGTTCGGCGCGAACGCGACGACGGGCGGCAACATTGTGGTGCAGGCGGGCGATGCGATCGCGCAGACGGGCGGCACGCTGGCGGCGAGCGGCATCGCGCTGGAGGCCGGCACGACGATCGGCGCCGCGGGCAGTCCGATCAACACGGCCGCCAGCACGCTCGCGCTGAGTTCGTCCGGCGACCAGTATGTGTCGAACACGGGCAACTCGACGCTGGGTGCGCAAACCGGCAGCAACGGCTCGATCAACGTGACGAACGCCGGCGTGCTGACCGTCGGCTCGGCATCGGTGCTGACCGGTATCGCGGTGCCGGGCCTGACCGGCGGCATCACGACGGTCGCACCGGGCGTCGCCGTCACCGGCGTGACAGCCAACGGCAGCGGCAACGTGAACCTGGCGGCGACCGGCGCGACGGGCGACATCGTCACGACGCAACCGGTGAGCTCGGGCACGGGCAACATCGCGATGACGGCCGCGCGCAACGTGACCGACACCGCAACGGGCTCGGTGTCGACGGGCGGCAGCGGCACGATCGGCGTGACCGCTCAGACAGGCAGCATCACGATGGCCGATGGCGCGTCGTACACGACGGCAGGCGGCAACATCACGGCGACTGCGGCGAACAACATCGCGCTTGCGCAAGCGACGACCGGCAGCAACACGGTCGGCACCGTGACGCTGACGGCGGCCAATGGCGCGATCAGCAACAACCGTACGGCGGGCGCGAACAACGTGACGACCGGCACGCTGAACGCGACGGCAGCGACCGGCATTGGCTCGGGCACGCTGGACAGTTCGACGGCGCTGACGACCGACATCGCGACGCTGGGCACCAAGGTGACGGGCGTCGGCGACGTGGTGATCGACAACACCAATGCATCGCTGCTGACGCTGGGTAACGGCACGCTGACCAACAGCGCGGCCAACGGCAATGTGCGCGTGGCGACGGCGGGCGCGGTCACGACGGGCAACAGCGTGTCGGCGAGCAACACGGTGCAACTGGTGGCGGGCGACGTGAACGGCGTGCTGACCAACGACGTGGGCGCGGTGACGCTGTCGAACAACGTGACGGCCAACACGCTCGACATCAACGCAGGCGGCCTCGTCACGCAGACGGGCGGGGTCATTGCGGCGGGTACGACGCTGGTCGACGCAACGCGCTATACCAGCGGGTCGGACGCGACGCTCACCAACGGCAGCGGCACGCTGACGGAGAACGGCTCGTCGGTGACCGGCAACTACACGATCACCACCGCCGGCACGCTGAACCAGACGGGCAACACGACGGTCGGCGGCAACCTGACCGAGAGCGGCTATACCGGCGGCACGGTGTCGGGCACGGTGACGGTGGGCGGCAACTACAACGGCGTCAACACGTTCTCGGGCAGCGGCAGCGTGACGACGGGCGGCAGCAACAGCACGATCAACGCGAACAGTGCGACGACGGGCGTGGTGGTGGCGAGCGGTGCGGGTCCGAACTTCGACCTGTCGAGCGCGAACCTGGGCAACAGCACGAACATCACGGTGGACCTGCGCGGCCAGAGCGCAACGGTGACGGGCAACACGCCGTCGATCCTGCTGAACGGCGCGACGGGCGGCAGCAACAGCCTGGGCACGGTGACGGTCAAGACCGCGAAGCCGGTGACGGTGGCGGTGACGCAGCAGGACTACAACCTGACGCAAAGCGCGGCGATCGACATCGGCGCGCACACGCTGACGGTCAATGCGGTGGCGGGCAGCGCGAGCAGCGCATCGCTGCAGGCGAGCCCGGGCACGCTGACGCTGCCGGGCCAGTCGACGTCGATCGACTACAACGCGGCGAACAACACGCTCAACGGCGGCAACGGCAGCCGGATCGTGCTGAACAACACGGGCAATGCGATCGGCGGCCTGACGATCCTGAACGGCGAATCGGCGAACGTCGTGACGAGCGGCACTCTCGCGCTCGGCAACGTGACGGTGAACAACGGGCTGTCGGCGACGTCGACGACGGGCGCGATCACGCAGACGGCGGGGACGTCGGTGGCGGCACGCACGCTCGATCTGACCGCGGTGAACGGAATCGGCACGGCGGCGACGCCGATCGCGTTCAACACGGTCGCCGCGACGGCGGCGGGCGCGACGCCGGTGCTGGCGACCAGCGATGGCTCGGGCAGCACGTCGGTCGCGACCACCGGGCAGGTGCAGCTGGGTGGTCAGGTATACCAACCGACCGATACGTCGAGCACGACGGCCGCGACGCTGACGAGCGCAGCCAACGGCACCACCGGCGGCAACCTGACGGTGCTGGCGGCAGGGCCGGTCACCACCGGCGCGACGGTGACGACTGGCGGCAACGGTGCCATCGACGTCGGCACGACTGTCGGTTCGGTGACGCTGTCGAACATGGTGACGGCGGGGGGCAGTGGTTCGATCGAGCTGACGGCGGCGACCGGCATCGCGGTGAATGCGGCGGTGAGTTCGACGAGCGGCGAGATCAATGCGCTCGCGCAAGGTGGAGACGTGGCGTTGGGCGCCAATGTGAGCACGACCGGCAACGCATTCGTGCAGGCAAGCGGCGCGATCGCGCAGAGCGCGGGGACGCTGACGGCCGACGGTGCGGTGCTGACCGCCGGCACGACGATCGGCTCGAGCGCAAACGCGATCGACACCAGCGTGAACACGCTGGCGCTGGTGAGCGCAGGCGATGCATACGCCAGCAACGACAAGGCGCTGACGGCGGCCGCACAGACGAGCGCCAACGGCAACGTTGGCATCACGACGACGAGCGGCGACCTGACGATCGGCAGCGTGAGCCTGACGCCGGGCGTCGTCAACAACGCGGTGGGAGCGAACCTGTCGGGCGTCACGGCGAATGGCACGGGCACGGTCGAACTGGCGGCGGCGGCCAACCTGAACATCGATGCGGCAGTCAGCTCGACGAGCGGCGAGATCAATGCACGCGCGTACGGCGGAGACGTGGCGCTGGGCGCCAATGTGAGCACGACCGGCAACGCATTCGTGCAGGCAAGCGGCGCGATCACGCAAAGCGCGGGGACGCTGACGGCCGACGGTGCGGTGCTGACCGCGGGCACGACGATCGGCTCGAGCGCGAACGCGATCGACACCAGCGTGAACACGCTGGCGCTGGTGAGCGCGGGCGATGCATACGCCAGCAACGACAAGGCGTTGACGGCGGCTGCACAGACGAGCGCCAACGGCAACGTTGGCATCACGACGACGAGCGGCGACCTGACGATCGGCAGCGTGAGCCTGACGCCGGGTGTCGTCAACAACGCGGTGGGTGCGAACCTGTCGGGCGTCACGGCGAACGGCACGGGCACGGTCGAACTGGCGGCGGCGGCCAACCTGAACGTCGATGCGGCAGTCAGTTCGACGAGCGGCGAGATCAATGCACGCGCGTACGGCGGAGACGTGGCGCTGGGCGCCAATGTGAGCACGACCGGCAACGCATTCGTGCAGGCAAGCGGCGCGATCACGCAGAGCGCGGGGACGCTGACGGCCGACGGTGCGGTGCTGACCGCCGGCACGACGATCGGCTCGAGCGCAAACGCGATCGACACCAGCGTGAACACGCTGGCGCTGGTGAGCGCAGGCGATGCATACGCCAGCAACGACAAGGCGTTGACGGCGGCCGCACAGACGAGCGCCAACGGCAACGTTGGCATCACGACGACGAGCGGCGACCTGACGATCGGCAGCGTGAGCCTGACGCCGGGTATTGCAAACAACGCGGTGGGGGCGAACCTGTCGGGCGTCACGGCGAACGGCACGGGCACGGTCGAACTGGCGGCGGCGGCCAACCTGAACGTCGATGCGGCAGTCAGTTCGACGAGCGGCGAGATCAACGCACGCGCGTACGGCGGAGACGTGGCGTTGGGCGCCAATGTGAGCACGACCGGCAACGCATTCGTGCAGGCAAGCGGCGCGATCACGCAGAGCGCGGGGACGCTGACGGCCGACGGTGCGGTGCTGACCGCGGGCACGACGATCGGCTCGAGCGCGAACGCGATCGACACCAGCGTGAACACGCTGGCGCTGGTGAGCGCGGGCGATGCATACGCCAGCAACGACAAGGCGTTGACGGCGGCCGCGCAGACGAGCGCCAACGGCAACGTTGGCATCACGACGACGAGTGGCGACCTGACGATCGGCAGCGTGAGCCTGACGCCGGGTGTCGTCAACAACGCGGTGGGTGCGAACCTGTCGGGCGTCACGGCGAACGGCACGGGCAACGTGACGCTGACGGCGGCCGGCACGGGCAGCAACGTGGTGCTGGACCAGAGCGTGACGAGCGGTAGCGGCACGATAACGGCGAGCGCGACGCAGGACATCGTGTTCGAGAACGCCGCGCAGATCGCGACAACGGGCGCGGCAGTGCTGACCGCGGGCGGCAACATCACGAACGCGACCGACAACACGGCGGTGCAGATCCAGGCGGCGAGCGCGACGCTGACGGCCGGCACGAACATCGGCAGCGGCGTGATCGACAACGGCATCACCGGCTCGACCAACGCGAGCGAACTGCATCTGAACGTGGCGAGCCTGCAGGCGAACGCAGGCGGCGACGCGACGTTGTGGAACCAGGGCGCGACGCTGCTGCAGACGTCCGGCGCGGGCGGTTACTTCGGACTGAACGGCGGCGGCCCGATCGCGCAGGCGAGCGGCGCGACGCTGTCGGCGGGCTCGGCGGAGTTCGATACGACGCGCGATACGTCGGTCGGTCAGGTGTCGCTGCAGAACCAGGGCGATCTGTCGATTGCCGCCGCCAACTATGTAGGCGGCGACTACACGGCGACGTCGCAGAGCGGCAACGTCACCCTCGCGAGCGGCGCCGCACTGAACGTGAACGGCAACGTGACGCTGTCGAGCGGGGCGGGCAAGACGGTGAGCGCCGATCCGACGCACATCGCGAGTTCGGGCAACGTGGTGCAGAACGGCACGACGACGAACGTCGGCGGGGCGATGACGCCGCTGGTGACGATCGACCCGGTGACGAAGACGGCGCTGGTCAGCGCGCAGGGCGCGGGGGCGGACTTCGTGCTGACGCCGGCGCTGGTCGCACAGCTGAACGCGGCGGGCGTGACGACGGTGACGGTCGACCTGGGCAACACGGTGACGAGCTACTCGGTGGCGTCGCTGGCGAACCCGGCGATCACGGTGGCGAACGCGAACAACGCGGTGACGGGCGGCTGGACGGTGCGCACGGGCCCGTCGGCGATCGCGACGCCGACGCAGCAGCAGCGGGACTACAACCTGACGGACACGGCGGGCCCGGTGGATTTGGGCACGGCGAATCTGATCGTGAACGCGGCGCGCGGCACGGACTTCGCGTCGGGGAGCACGCCGAGCACCGTGGCAGCGGTGAACGACGCGGCGAATACGGCGGCGGGGTTCAACGCGGCGCAGGGCAGCAATGTGACGCTGACGCAGACCCGTACGGCGAGCGTGGACGTGCGCGATGCGTACAACGTGTCGGTGACGTCGCCGGGGAACCTGAACGTGTCGTACGTGAAGGCGAACAACAATGCATCCCTACTCGCCGGGACGGTCAGCAGCGGCAACCTGAACATCAACGGGCCGGTCAACGTAGGCGCCGACCTGATCGGTGTGGGCGGCAAGGACGTGACGATCGCGAGTGGCGCGGCGGTCGCGGCGAACGGCAAGGTGACGCTGGTAGCGGACGAGACGGCGGGGACGTCGAGCGGGCCGGGATGGTTCATCAACCGCGGGAGCATCGCGTCGGGCTCGCGTCAGGTAGCGATCTATGGGGTGTCTGGAGTGGCGCCGGACGGTTATACGGCGCCGGCAAGCCAGGTGATTCTCGGGAACATCGATGGCCTGTCGGCGGGCACGGCCGTGGACAACTGGGCCACGGCGTACGACAACACCAGCAACGGCGCGCTGTATGCGGCGGGCACGGGCAAGTTCAACGGCGTGCAGGTTTGGTACAAGGCGCCGCTGACAAAGGTGGCTGCGGCCAAGCCTGACGCGGGGCCGGCGGTGCCGCAGACGACGGATACCGTCTCGAACACGGAGCGCGACTGGCATGTGCGCGACGCGGAGCCGCCGATCATCTCGGCGGGTTTCTCGGCGCGAGCCGATTGCGGTCGCGGGGCCTATGCGGGGGGCGGCAAGTTCACGCAGGCGGGTGGCGTGGAATACGACATCGGCGTGCCGACCTTCATGAACACGGCGACGCGTCAGTTCGGCGTGGTGCGCGGCGCGCGCCGGAGCGAAGCGGCGGCTGGCGCGATGAACGGCGATTGCGCGGAAGGGATGGTGACGGCGGCGCTGCACCCGGAGCGCTTCACGATCAGTGCGGATGCGCTGTTCGCGTTCGACAAGTCGTCGACATCCGACATGCTGGCGGCCGGGCGTGCGGCACTCGAACGGTTCGCGGCGGGGCTGCGCGATGCGTACGAGAGCGTGACGTCGATCACGGTCACCGGCTACACCGACCGTCTGGGTTCGGATAGCTACAACCAGCGGCTGTCGGAAGCGCGGGCGGAGACGGTGCGCGCGTATCTGGCGGCACATGGCGTGCAGGCGGGCAAGATGAAGGTGCTGGGTCTCGGCAAGCGGGAACCGGTGACGCACGACTGCCCGGCGGGCCACACGCCGGAGGTGATCGCCTGTCTGCAGCCGGATCGCCGCGTGACGATCGACGTGGTGGGGCAGAAGCGCGGCGCGGGGCAGGCGCCCGTGCTCAAGGCGTCCGAGCCGGCCGGCGGGCGCGATCTCGAACTGAGTTCGCTCGACTGAGCGCGAGCGCATCGTCGAGGCAGTCTTGCGACTGCCTTGGCGTTGTGCCGGACAAGCTCAAGAGCGGCGCACGGTTCGAGGACCTGGCACGGCAATACAGCGAGGCGTCCAATAGAAATGCGGACGGCGACATGGGCTGGGCCAGTTTCAGGCAGCGCTGCCGGAGCGGCACCTGCATCGCGGCAAAGCGCTCGCTCAACTGGCTCGTGCTGGGCACCGCAATGGCCAGCCCACGCGTGGCCCAGTAGTCTTCCATGTAGCCGCTGATCTGGCGCATGCCCCAGCCAAAGAGCCGGTAGAACGTGCAGATCAACTCAATATAGGCCTGCGTGTGGTGACTTCGCGACCCGACACGCCCGGCGTGTGGGTCTTGGCATTGGTGAACATGGCCTTCAGATCGCCGCCCGGAACATAGAGGCTGATCATGCCGCGCTTTCTCAAGTTCTCGTTGTACTCGCCGGCGTTGCTCACGCGGTAGCTGGGTTTGCGCCGCTTGCGTGGCTCGCCGCTGCGTTCCCAGGCTTTATATGGCATCCGGATCCGGTCGGTTCGATGGTTCCTTTCCTTATATCTCAGCCATGCCCACCAAAACATCGGAAAAATCCGAAAGTCCCCTTCCGGACAAAGCCTATTCAAATAGCCCGCGAGAAACCCCGCGGAAATTGTGGCAACACAAAACCTTTTCTATCGCCGGATAGGCTTGCGCCGGTTTTCTGGCCCATTGGCCCATCTAATCAGTACATTGCCATCGCGACAGGCCTTTCAGTCACAAATCCGGCCTACGGCTGTCGCTTACTCAACAGGTGACATGAATGCCCTGTTGGACGGCCTTGGCCTGCAAAAGGCCTGACACTCCCTGACAACCCGGCTGACAAAAGCCGGTTAGTTTCCCACGCAACGATTAACGAACGAAGCGGCATCGATCCCGGACGTGTCCGCGGTCATGGTCCGGGGCGTTCGCGAGGATCGCCCCGTTTCTGCGCGGAAACGGGGGATGCCCGCCGTCGTGCCTTTCGTCTAAGAACCCGATTCCTCACGTAGATGGCAACCCACTCCCAGTCTGTCCAATCCGCGGTCGACACCGCGGTCGTTCCGCTCGATCAGGTGCTGGTCGCCGATGTGGCGACCGGCGCCCACCGCTTCGATGCGTGGCTGCAATCCTTCAGCCACGGCTATGTGACGCTGCACGGCGTCAAGGAAGTTGCGGAGGCCCTGCCGGTGCTTGGCAACATCCTGGCGGCGGTCGACGTATGCGGCGATATCGCGACGCTGATCGAGGCCCACCGCAAGGGGCCCGGCAAGGAGCCGGGCACGATCGAGGAATTGCTGCAGTGGGCGAGCCTGGCGATCAACCTGATCGGCGTGCTGCCGGTGCCGCCGGGCACCGCGGCGGCCCGCATGTCGCTGCGCCCGACGCTGGGTATCACGCGGCAGGTGGTCAAGTCCGGTGCGAAGGACCTGGGCCTGGCGATCGTCGGGGTGATCGAAGGGCACTTCACGGCCACGCTGATGGGGGAGCTGGAGCCCTTCGTCACGAAAGCCCAGGCGCACCTGCCGGAACTGCTGAAGGACTGCGGCAACGAGGCCGAGAAGTTCCTCAACACGCTCGCCCAGGCGCTGGATCAGCTGGCGGCCGGGCACCTGACCGACCCCAACGCGGACCTGCAGGCCGCGAGCCGGCGATTGTCCAAGGTCTCCGCCCATGCCGTGGTGCACGATCCGCTCAAGACGCTGGACAACATGTTCGGGGCGGTCTGGGAGGTCAGCAAGGCAGGCGTCAAGGTCGAGGCCAACGCTACCGGTGCCGTGGTGGCGGCCGTCGTGCCCACGGCGGCGATCCACCAGATGGCCGCCGAGCTGCGCGCCTTCATTCCGGTGGTGAAGCGTCAGCTGGCGCGTCTGTCCAGCCAGGACGTCGGCACGGTCATGCACTTGCTCACCGTGCTGGCGAGCGCGATCCAGATGTACAAGCAGAAGCGGCCGCCTGTCGTCGGCGCCGTCAAGCCGCACGAGCCCACCCAGGCGAAGAAGCAGCACGCGGGCGACCAGGTGCAGCCGCGCCATGACGAAGTGCCCCCGCGCAAACCCGGCGTCGGGGCCTGTAAGGCCTGCCAACTGGGCCAGCCGGCCGCGGGCACCGTGGACTCGATCGGCTTCGCGCTGGGCGAGGAATCGATCAGCCACGCCGATTTCGAACTGCCGGGGGTGTTGCCGCTCGACTGGACCCGCACCTACCGCTCGAACTTCGGTGGACACGAGACGGACGGCCCGCTGGGCCCGCGCTGGACCACGTTGTTCCACGCCAGCTTCGAGTTGCGCGGTGAGACGCTGGTCTACCACGACGCGTCCGGGCGCAGTCTCGACTACCCGTTGTTCGCGCTCGGCCACGCCCATTACGACGCGATCGAGCAGCATACGGTCACGCGCGAATCCGAGACGGCCATCCGACTGGCGCGCGGCGCCGACCTCACCGAGCGTTACGAGCGCCAGGGCAGTCGCTTCCGGCTGACGGCGATCGCGGATCGCCAGGGCAACGCAATCTCGCTCGCCTACGCCGACGGGCGGCTGGCGACCCTCACCAGCAGCGCCGGCGCGGTGGCGGCCGTCACCCACGACGCGCAGGGGCGTGTTGAACACATCGAACTGCTGGACGACGCCGGCCAGCCCATCCGCACGCTGGCCCGCTACCGCTACGACGACGCGGGCGACCTGGTCGCCGCCACCGACGAGCATGGCGCGGTGCGTAGTTATGCGTATGCGCACCACCTGCTCACCCGCTACACGGACCGCACCGGGCGCGGCATGAACCTGCAGTGGGACGGCACGCATCTGGATGCCAAGGCGATCCGCGAATGGGCCGACGACGGCACCTTCGATACGCGCCTCGAATGGCACGAGCGGCTGCGCCTGACCTTCGTCACCGACGCGTATGGCCAGGTGACGCAGCACTACTACGACGTCGACGGTTACCCGTACCGGGTCGTGCATCCGGACCGCACCGAGGAGTGGTTCTTCCGCGACGCGGCCAAGAACGTGACGCGCCGTGTGCATGCCGACGGCGCCGAGGAGCACTTCACGTGGGATGCGCGCGGCAACCTGACTGCGCACACCGCGCGCGATGGCCGCACCGCGTACTTCGTGCATGACGACCAGGACAACCTGACCGGCATCCAGGACCCCGAAGGCTATCGCTGGGAACGCTACTACGACAGCAAGGGGCGGGTGACCGAAGCGATCGATCCGCTCGGGCGCGTGACGCAGTATGCGTACAACGGTGCCGGCATGCCGGTGGCGATCACCGATCCGAAGGGCGGCGTCAAGTCCCTGCAGTGGGGCGCGGACGGACAGCTTGCGAGCTACACCGACTGCTCGGGCAAGACCGCGACGTGGCAGTACGACGAACGCGGCCAGCTGGTGGCCGCGAAGAACGCCGCGGGCGAGACGACCCGATACGAATACGCGGCCGGGCAGCTTGCGGCGGTGATTCGGCCGGACGGCAGCCGCGAGAGCTTCGAGCGCGATGCCGAGGGGCGGCTGCTCGCGCATACCGACGCGCTGCGGCGCCAGACACGCTACCGCTATACGCCCGCCGGGCTGATCGCGGGGCGCGCCGACGCGCGCGGCGGCGAACTGGCCTACCTGTGGGATCGGCTTGGCCGGCTCACCGGGCTGCGCAACGAGAACGGCCGGGAATACCGCTTCGACTACGATGCGGCCGGCCGACCGGTCAGAGAGACGGACTTCGATGGCAAGGTGACGCAGTATGTGCGCGACCCGGCCAGCGGGCGGGTCACGCACCAGCTCGCCGGCGACGGGGTGCAGGCCTTCGAGTTCGATGCGATGGGACGCCTGGCGCGGCGCCGCGGCTGGCAGACACCGTACGCCAGCCAGGGACGTGAGCGCCTGGTGCCGCCAGCAGGCGCGCAGGTCGACGAGGAAGCGTTCGCCTACGACGGCCTGGGCCGGCTGCTGCAGGCGGCCAACGGCGCGAGCCGGGTGCAGCGCGTCTACGACGCGGTGGGCAACCTGCAGCGCGAGCAACTGGCGATGCGGGTGGGCGCCAACGAGCACCACGCCGCATGGCGGCACGAATACAACGAGCTGGACGTGCGCACGGCCACGGTCCGCCCGGACGGCCACCGGCTGGACTGGCTGACCTATGGGTCGGGCCACGTGCACGGGCTGCTGCTCGACGGGCAAGGCGTGGTGGACTTCGAGCGCGACGACGGCCACCGGGAGACGCGCCGCGCGCTCGGCAACGGCCTCAAGCAGGAGAGCGCCTACGACGCGGCGGGACGTCTCGCGCACCAGCTGCTGCAGGGCACGGGCGGGCGGCTGGCCGAGCGGCGCTACGGCTACGACGCGGCCGGGCAGCTGGAGCGGATCGCCGACCTGCGGCGCGGCACGCTCAGCTACGCGTACGACCCGGTGGGGCGGCTCACACGCGCGCAGTCGTCGCTGGGCGTCGAGACGTTTGCGTTCGATCCGGCCGGCAACCTGCTGAAGACCACCGAGCGGGACGACCATGGCCTGGATGCGGGCAACCGGCAGCCGGCGCTGCTCGACAACCTGCTGAAGGACTACGCGGGCACGCATTACGCGTACGACGAGCAAGGTAACCTGCGCGAGCGCACCACCCACGGCACGAAGACGGTGTTCGGCTGGGACAGCTTCAACCGGATGGTGTCGGCGCGTACTCAGGAGATGGACGCGCGGTACGTGTACGACGCGCTGGGGCGGCGGATCGCGAAGGTGACCGAGCCACAGCTGCACGCGCATCCGATGGCGGGCAGCAGCTATGCGCAGATGGAGCGCCAGCGGCTGAAGCAGGCGCACGGCTATGGGCTGACGCTGTACGGGTGGGACGGCGACACGCTGGCGTACGAGACGGCGTGGGAACAGCGCACGACCACGCACTACGTGTACGAGCCGGGCGGCTTTACGCCGCTGCTGCAGGCGAGCGGGCCGATGGCGGGTGAGGACAACGGGCCACCACGGCTGGCCTCGGTGGCGTACTATCATTGCGATCAGATCGGCACGCCGCAGGAACTGAGCGACGGCACGGGCGCGCTGGCGTGGAGCGCGCATTACCGGGCGTGGGGCGAGGCGAAGGAGGCGATCAGCGAGGCGGCGAGGAAGGCGGGGATTCGGAATCCGATCCGCTTCGCGGGCCAGTACTTCGATGCCGAGACGGGGCTGCACTATAACCGGCATCGCTATTACGATCCGCAGACAGGGCGGTTCATCTCGAAAGACCCGATCGGGCTGCAAGGCGGGCTGAACGTCTACCAGTACGCGCCGAACCCGACGGCGTGGATTGATCCGCTTGGGTTGGCTTGCAAGTCAGCAGCGAGTACTCTGGGTCGGTTGAAGGGAATGGGTGTCGCTCAGATCGAGAAGACTCTGACGAACGACGGGTTCACGCAGACGAAAGACAACGGGAAGAACGCAACTTGGAATCATGCTGACGGCTCTGAGGTTCGTATTCACAAATACGGCGATCAAAGTATTCTTGACAGGAACGGGGACCTCAAAAAGAAGTCTGGCCTGAATGCTCACGTTCACAAGGAAAATCCTTGTGGAGATCAGCTGAACGATAGAGGGTTTGCCAGTGCTGACAAGGACGAAACTCACATTGGAATATCGAATCCGGCAGACTACTCCACTGTTCGAGGTAGACCAAACGGGATTGGGCAATAGAAATGGGACACTGTGTACATATTCTATTTAATGACAATGCATCACAAAACGCGATGTTTGATGACGTATTGAGAAGTCCGCACGTGGAGATTGTTCGATCATCCGTAGTGAGGGTGCTTGATCAGTCGTCGAATTCAATGAATTTTTTGACGAATGAAGCTCGGTTTATTGAGTTTGATTTCGAAGTAAAAACGCCATTCCTATCAAAATTCATTCGGTCATTTTTGGACAGATACGATTGCTTGATTAAAGACTGTGAGGATGGCGAGGACGAAGAAGGAGTGCCTCCCTCACAATATTTTAGAGCGGTATGAAACGCAGGGGCCGCTGAGGCGGCCCTTCGCGCGTTTACGAGCCGGCGACGATTGTGCGAGAGGACGCGGAAGACGAATCTCGCTGCCGGTCGCACAGCGTGTTCACACGCTGCCTGAGCGGTATCAATGGCAGGCGGTGTCAAATTACCTGCACGAGTCGGAAAGCTTCGTTTCGCTGGCGCGACTGGACGAGACGCTGGTTGAGGCCGCGTTTCTTGCGACGGGTACCGATGGTCGATTCGTGCAGGTGCCGCCCAAGACACGGCACACGACACTGTTTTATCAGAACGATCACCTGGGTACGCCGCAGGAATTGCTGGACGATTCGGGCAAGGTCGTGTGGCTCGCGCGCTACAAGGCATGGGGCGGCAGGAAGGAAAACTGGTGGGAACTGCGCGACTCTGCCGAAGCGCTCACCCCGATCCGCTTCCAAGGTCAGTACTATGACGAGGAAACGGGGCTACACTATAACCGGCATCGGTATTACGATCCGGCCACCGGGCGCTTCATCTCGAAAGACCCGATCGGGCTGCAAGGCGGGCTCAACGTCTATCAGTACGCGCCCAATCCGGTTGAGTGGGTTGATCCTTTGGGCCTGGCAAAAATGCCTGGCGGAGTAGGTAGAAAGCCAGCATCAAGCAAGCCGAACCAGAACGCGAAATGTCCCTGCAGGAAAGAGTGGGAAGTCAATCGGGTTGATCGAATTTGCGAAGGGAGGCTGAACGGGACAAGTGTCAAGTATTACCGCGACCCTGATACCGAGTTGTGGTGGTCTGCCGATACAGAGGGGCATGGCGGCTCAGCGTGGAAGGTGATGGCGCAGGTAGGTAACGATCTCGTCCATAAGCAAGATGCTGATATCTACGGCGATTACATGGGGAAGCACAAAGGCGAAACTGGCAAATCAATGACAATGAAGAACATGAAATGCCGGGATGCCAAAGGGGGGGGGACCAATGATCCATAGCGCCGATGAATTCAAGCGATACGCTGAAAGCGACAACGAGGAAGAATTTGCAAAAATTCATGATTCGGCATCCGACGATGTATGGTTCGAGGTTCTATCAAAGTACCCCGAACTTTCTCGTCAAGTCGCTTTCAATAACACAATCTCAATGAACGTATTGGAACGCCTGTCGTTAAGTGAAGACAACGAAGTTCGTTGGGATGTGGCGACAAAACGAAGGATCAGTCGTCCTATTTTTGAGCGCTTGGCATGTGATTCCGATGCCAGTGTCAGGCATAGGATTGCCTGTAATGCAAAGGTGCCAGAAGATATATTGGCTCGCCTTGCTTCTGACGACGATGAGATGGTCGCAGAGGCGGCTAAAAAGAGGTTGAAGATTTGATAGTTGCTGCGTAAGGCTGTTGCACCGTTGCACCTGTTGCACGTGCAGCCAGCTTGTACTCCGGCGGGGCGTCGTCGCTGGGCGTCGAGACGTTTGCGTTCGATCCGGCCGGCAACGTGCTGAAGACCACCGAGCGGGACGACCATGGCCTGGATGCGGGCAACCGGCAGCCGGCGCTGCTCGACAACCTGCTGAAGGACTACGCGGGCACGCATTACGCGTACGACGAGCAAGGTAACCTGCGCGAGCGCACCACCCACGGCACGAAGACGGTGTTCGGCTGGGACAGCTTCAACCGGATGGTGTCGGCGCGTACTCAGGAGATGGACGCGCGCTACGTGTACGACGCGCTGGGGCGGCGGATCGCGAAGGTGACCGAGCCGCAGCTGCACGCGCATCCGATGGCGGGCAGCAGCTATGCGCAGATGGAGCGCCAGCGGCTGAAGCAGGCGCACGGCTATGGGCTGACGCTGTACGGGTGGGACGGCGACACGCTGGCGTACGAGACGGCGTGGGAACAGCGCACGACCACGCACTACGTGTACGAGCCGGGCAGCTTTACGCCGCTGCTGCAGGCAAGCGGGCCGATGGCGGGTGGGGACAATGTGCCACCGCGGCTGACCTCGGTGGCGTACTATCATTGCGACCAGATCGGCACGCCGCAGGAGCTGAGCGACGGCGCGGGCACGCTGGCGTGGAGCGCGCATTACCGGGCGTGGGGCGAGGCGAAGGAGGCGATCAGCGAGGCGGCGAGGAAGGCGGGGATTCGGAATCCGATCCGCTTCGCGGGTCAGTACTTCGATGCCGAGACGGGGCTGCACTATAACCGGCACCGCTATTACGATCCCGCCACCGGCAGGTTCATCAGCAGGGATCCGATCGGGCTGCGCGGCGGGTTCAATGTCTATCAGTACGGGCCGAACCCCATCGGGTGGATTGACCCGCTGGGGCTAACGCCATGCCCCGGACGCAGAGGCGCATTCCGCCAGGCCAAGCGCGATCTAGGAATCCCGCTAAATCAACAACCTGATAAGGTGCTCAATCAGAAAGCTGGTCAGATGGGGCAATATAATCAAGTCATGATGACTGGCTCTGACGGTTCGCCGGCGCTAGACAAGAATAATCAGCCGATTTGGACAAGGGAGTATCAATTTACTCGTCCAGACGGGAGTGTGGTCTTGATCCAAGATCATGCCGCTGGGCACTACTTCGGGGAAGCAGGCGTGGGTGACCAAGGCCCGCATTTCAACGCTAGACCATGTGAAAATCCGCGCACAGGTAAAGTTCCTGGCACGCAAGCACATTATCCGTTTGGAGAATAACCGTGAACCTCGTGGATCTTGCTGGTGCAGAACTGTTGCGTCGAGTATTTAGCTATAGCCCGACGACAGACAAGATTGATTTGTTTGATGTCTCCCTGAAGAGAGACGGAAAAACATTCGTGGCGAACTTTGATCTTGTTGATCAGATTCCCGATCGTCCTCCGGGAAAATGGAAGAACTTTAATCGATGTCGGGTGGGAATTTATTGTGCGGCGATTAGTGGGTTGCACCTGATGGGCTGGGAGGCGAGGAATATCTCAAGCCTGAGTATCGATAAGTCGCCGGAAGGGTATGAAATTCGAATTTGTGGGGAATCAGTGGATATTAAATTTCGTTGCCAGTTTATTTCGCTTGTTGGGCCGACAGTCTATCTTGACGAAGAGTAGGTTTGTGTCCGGCCCGGTAGCATGGGTCGTATCACAACAACGAAACGGGGCTCGCCTATAACCGGCATCGTTATTACGATCCGAGCACCGGGCGCTTCATCAGCAGGGACCCGATCGGGCTGCAAGGCGGGCTCAACGTCTATCAGTACGCGCCCAACCCGATAAGCTGGATTGATCCGCTCGGCCTGAGCAACTACATTCCTGCGCCCAAGAACTTGCCCGGCTTTCCCGATGCGGTACGGGTTCCGCCGAAAACACCTGTTCTAGGAGTTCCAGGGAAAAAGCGCGCTCGATGGAAAGAACCCAAGGGCTGTATCTGTGAGTGGGACTATCAGCATGGAGAGGTAGAGCGATACGATAAGCGCGGTAACCACATGGGAGCATTTGATCCAAATTCGGGGGAGCCGATTTCGGGCAAAGGCCCCGTGCCAAGCCGGAGGGTGGAGCCATGACCCAACATCCCGTTCAGCGCTTTATCTCTCGATTTGAGAAGGACAATGAATTCTCGTATGTCGAGATTCCGTTTGTTATCGGCCCGTCCTTGGAGGAACTGCAAGATATATGCGGATTTGAGAGGGATGATCTGATGTATGAGGAGGTCGAGTTGGACGACGAGAAACTGCAGAAGCTGCGAAGGTTCGTCGCGTCTGATTTCGATACGAGCCAGTACATCTACTACTTGTCATGCGTTGATGACGCTGCCGAGTAAGTAACGAAGGGCCGGCCGAGCGCCGGGATTGTCGTTTCTGGCGCGCTGATCGATGTTCATCTGGCCTTCATTCAATGCGCCAGTGAGGTCTGGTGCGAAGTGTCAGTGATTGCAAGGAATCGCGTCCTGGCGAAAAAATGCCGAGGTGCTGGTGTAGCATGGCGCGAAGGCTTGCTGGGCATGGGATTGCGGCCCGTGCGCGGGGCGTTTGCGTCCAGGTGAATAGATCAGGGCCAGTATCAGGATGAGGAGGCGGGGCTCTGCTATAACCGGCATCGATATTACGATCCGGGCAGCGGGCGGTTCATCTCGAAGGACCCGATCGGGCTGGCCGGTGGGTTCAACGTCTATCAGTACGCGTCCAACCCGATCAGTTGGATTGACCCGCTGGGACTTGCAGGCAGGCCCTTTGGAACTGGGAAAGGACAGCATACTGCAACCGTTGAAGTGCGAGATTCGACAGGCAACTCGAGGAGTTGCACTACGATGCAAAGTGGGAACATGACGCCCGAAGAGGCTGCGCTTGGGTTCCCCCGAAGTACTCTCGCGACACACACCGAGAATCGGGCAATGCGCCAGGTAGCAATGAACCCCGGGGATACGGTCACCATCAGAGGGCAATATCCGCCTTGCAAGTCGTGCAAGGGAGCCATGAACAGAAAAGCTGCCGAAGTCGGCTGCACAGTTAACTATCTTTGGCCTGAAGGCGAATGGAGTACAAACGGTGGGTAATGAATCGAACATGCTGCTGTTCAGAGCTGCCGTGACCGCCATTTATACGGAGGATGGCGTGCTGACCGTGGCCTTTGCTGACAGCACGTCGGCTGAACCGGAGAACTATTTGATCCTTCAGCAGGAGGTTCCGCGAGCCGAAACTGATGAATCGGACGATTACTATTTTGAGATCAGCGATCGATCTATATCCGGCGAGGGCGGGTTTCAACGGGCTTATTTTGAGGGCGATGACCTGGTCATTCTCTTCGCGGAAGAGCTTGTGAGAAAGCATTCGAACCAAGGGCTAAGGATCATAGGTGTCAAATCAACGTGTGACGTGGTAGAACTGCGGACCGCTCTGCACGATGTATTCGATAAGACCAAGTGCTATTTTGACGCGTGACCAAGAGCTGTAGGAGGTGAGCTTCTCAGCGCGCAACGGCTTCGCTGTAGATCGAGTCTAGTGGCGCCAAAGGAGCACGTAGACGGGGCTGCACTATAACCGGCATCGGTACTACGATCCGACGTCGGGACGGTTCATTAGCAAGGACCCGATCGGGCTGGCCGGTGGCATCAACGTCTACGCGTATGCGCCCAACCGGGTCACGTGGACTGATCCGCTTGGCCTTCGTAAGCGCGCGGGATGTCCCGGCAAGTTTCATTCGTTCCACGACTTCGATGTACCGGACGAGAAGCTGTTCGCTAGCGATGGTGTGCAGTTCCGACTAGCTAACAAGGCCTTGATTGAGCGAATGAACACTGACCCGGGTCTCCGTCAAGATATCCTCTCGCGCAATCCGGCACTTCTCGAATGGTCGAAGAAACCCAACGACCTTGGGAGCAGCCCGCCGGGGATGACGTGGCACCATAACGACGAGGTTGGTAGATTGAATTTGGTAGACCGAGGCGATCATGCCGACAATCACGGCATCTACCATCCAGATGGCACAGGTGGCCGGGACAAGTGGGGCGGAGGGCTTCCCGGTCGGAAAGGAAAATTGGACGCTGCTACAGGATGTCCATTATGAGCAACTTCGTTGTGAACGCGTTTTATAAGATCGAGGATTTAGTCTGTCTGGTCAAAGACAAGAAAGATCGGGACGCCATCTACATGATTTACGTCCAGAAGGATGTGGATGATTTACTGCCCGGCATGGAGGTTTACGTCGGTGATGTGCCAGATTTCGATGAAGACGACAACGAGGTGTTCCCGGAGTCCGTGACAACGTTGGGGCTTGAGCGTGGCTATATGCGAGAGCAGTTCCAAGACGTCATCGATCTGGCATACAAGCAGAAGCCAGCCGCTTCGACGGAAGAGGTTATTCGCTGCCTCAATCACTATGCGCGGTTCGACGATTTCTTAGATCTGCACTGATTGATGAGCAGGGAACCGAACCCGGCCGAGCGCCGGGTTTGTTGCTTCCGGAACGTTGATCTGCGAGATCGCGCTGGAGATCCGCCGGGCAGGTTTCAAAGGGCCTGTCCTTTTGGCACGATATGGAACGTGGGGATTGCGTAGGAAATTTCCGCTTACATACCGGGGATGGCGCAAATTGGTACGATCAACGCCGCAGATTTCAGCGTACAGGAATTTCATGAAAACAACGAACACGATGGTGCTGTTTTGGCGCACTGCAGAAATCTATTCGAACTGGCATCCGGCAGCTTTTGCCGATGCCGGCATCAAATTTTCGAACAGCGAGCAGTACATGATGTGGCGCAAGGCCGCGCTGTTCGGCGACCAGCAGAGTGCGGCGGCGATGCTGTCGGTCAGCGACCCGAAGAAACTCAAGGATATGGGCCGTGCGGTGAAGGGCTATCAGGAAGAAGTCTGGGAACGCGAGCGCGTCGACGTCATGATTCGTGGTTGCTATCTGAAATTCTCGCAGAACCCCGCGATGCGAGACGAACTGCTCGCGACCGGCGATCGTCTTCTCGTCGAGGCGAGCCCTTACGACACCATCTGGGGTATCGGTCTGGATGAAGGTGACCCGCGAGCACTGGATCAGGGGCAGTGGCGTGGGCGAAACCTTCTTGGTCACGCGCTCATGCAGGTGCGGCAAATGCTTCGCAACGAAATTGAAAAATCGGCGACAGCATGACTGTGCATTTCGTCAAGCGTTGACCGGTCGCTACGAGAGCGCTACGAACGAATTCGACGATGTAATCGGATCGGGGGTATGCTGGTTCCGCTCAGCCATGCCTAGGCTGGGCCGCCAGCGCTGCCGGCAGCACGACGTTCATCAGGTGATCGGCACGCGACAGCAGATCGGTCACGCGCTCGTCGAGCCCGCGCAGTTGCGCGGGTTGCATCCGGATCTGCTGGACGGCCTGCCCGACGATGTTGCGTCGATCGAACAGCGTGCGCTCGACGCCCGCGTCGTCCGGCACGCGCACGACGTCCGCCACCGCGCTCAGCGCCGCGAGTACGACCACGAGGTTCTCTTCCGCATGGCGGACCTTCGCGGCAAGCTCCTCGGTGCGGCGCGGGAAGAAGCCGAGCGACTGCTTGAGCGCGCCGAGCGCCGCACGGTAGTCGACATGGCCCGACGCCGCGCCGAACCAGCGTTCGAACATGCCGGCCTTGCGCGTCGCCTGCGCGAGCATGCCGGCCATCATGTCGGCCGCGCCGAGTTCGTTGAATTCGCGGGTCGTCGCCGCGACGGCTTCGACGAGGTTGCCCGCCGTCTCCAGCGCGCCGTCGCCGATCGTCGCGACCGTCGCGAGCTTGAGCGGCACCAGTTGCCGGATGTGCCGCTCGATGCGCGGCGCGTAGTCGGGATAGAGATTCGGGAAGCTGGCCTGCGCGGCGCGGAAGCACGATTCGAGCAGCGGGTGGTTCGATTCGCCGAACAGCGCGCGGCCGACCGCATCGGCGGGCGCTGTGCGCATGGCCTGGTCGACCGCCGGCCCGAAGTCGAGCGCCTGCGGCGCCGGCCGGTCGGGCGCGCGTGCAGCCGGCGCACCGGCCGCGGGCGGCGCGTCGAACGCAAGACGCCCGGGCGTGCGCTCGGGCGTCGTATCGAATTCGAGCCGCTTCGGCTCGTCGGACGGATTCGTCATCGCTGCATCCTGCCCGGCGCGGCGGTTTCCCGTACGCCGGGCTGCCGCCAATCAGACCGCGCCGCCGTACGCGCGCACGAAGTCGCCGAGGCCACGGTTGTAGCCGGCACCGACCGCCTTGAACATGAAGTGGCCGTCGCGGCGATAGAAGCTGCCGACCTGCACCGACGTCTCCATCGAGAAGTCTTCCTCGAGCGCGTACTTCGCGATCACCGTGCCCGACACCTCGTCGGCAATCTGGATGTAGCTGTTGCGAACCTGCCCGAAATTCTGGCGGCGCGCTTCGGCTTGGTCGATCGTCACGACCACCGAGATTTCCTCGACGTCGGCCGCGAGCTTCGTCACGTCGATGAAGATCACCTCGTCGTCACCGTCGCCGCTGCCCGTACGGTTGTCGCCGCTATGCACGACGCCCATGCACTTCGACGCCGGCATCCCGCGCTTCGGGAAATCGTCGCCCGGCTGGATGAAGGTTTCCTTGCGGTCCATCGTACGCACTTCGCTGTTGTAGAACACGAAGTGCTGATCGGAGATCAGCTTCGGATTGGTCTGCGCATCGTACTTGCACAGGAACACCGACACGTCGAGATCGAAATCCGTGCCCGTGTCCGTCGCGTTCGCGTCCCAACCGAGACCGATGCGGAATTTCTGCGTGCCGGGCGCTTCCTTCGACAGGTTGACGCGACCGCCTTTCGACAAATTGATCATCTGAACCTCTTCTGCTGGAACCGCCGTTGCGCCGGCGGCAATGCCGGGCCGCACGGTGCGGCCCCTCGTTGATGGTTTCCGTGCCACGCGTGACGCGCGGTTATTCGCCCGCCACCGCAGTCCGGTCTTCCTTGCGCTGAACGACGATCGACGACCACACGGCCGCGGCGATCATCGCCGCGCCGATCAGGCCCGTGACGACTTCGGGCACATCGAACTTCACGCCGAGGAACATGATCGTTGCGAGCGCACCAATCGCCCAGAACGCGCCGTGTTCGAGATAACGGTACTGCGCGAGCGTGCCCTTCTTCAGCAGCACGAGCGTCATCTCCCGGATGTAGGCCGCGCCGACGCCGAGGCCAAGCGCGATCAGGAAGATGTTGTTCGACAGCGCGAACGCACCGATCACGCCGTCGAAGCTGAACGACGAATCGAGCACTTCGAGATACATGAACCCCGCGACGCCTTCGCGCACCACGCGCGTGCCCGTCTCCTCGCCGCCGACCAGGTCGCCCACGCCGTGCGCGATCACGAAACCGATCACGCCGAATGCGCCTGCGAGCAGGAAGCTGACCTGCTCGGCCGCCGGCACATGGAACGACGCGACGATCACGATCGCGAGCGTCAGCGCCACCTCCAGCGCCGTGATGCGGCCGAGATGGCGCATCGGGCCTTCGAGGAAGCCGATCCAGTGCTCGTCCTTCTCGGTGTCGAGCATGAACTTGAAGAACACCATCAGCAGGAACGCGCCGCCGAACGCCGACACCTCGTGATGCGCGGACGTCAGCACCGCCGCGTACTTCTCCGGCGATTCGACCGCGAGCGTCAGCGCGTCCCACAGGCCGATGTGGCCGATCACCGCGACGATCAGCAGCGGGAACACGAGCCGCATGCCGAACACGGCAACCGGCAGGCCGAACACCATGAAGCGGTTGCGCCACTTCTCCGACCAGTTCTTGAGCACCGATGCGTTGACGACCGCGTTGTCCAGCGACAGCGAAATTTCGAGCACACACAGGACCGCGACGATCAGCATGTCCTTCACGCCGCCGAGGAGATAGGCCGCGACCAGCGCGAGCACCGTGAGCGACAGCGGGATCTTGAAATCTTTCAACATGATGGGGTAATCGAGTTCTGAAAAATGAGCGTGCGGGCCGCGCTTACTTCGCGCGCACCCAGTCGCAGAATTCCTGCGTGATCAACTGTTCGTAGATCTGTTCGTCGCTGACGTCGAGCGATTCGAGATGCAGGAAGCCGACGTTCGGCATCTCGTCCGCGACTTCCGCGAGGAAGCCGAATTCGCTCGGATCGCCGACGCCGACGAGCGACCAGTACAGCGGGAAGTGCTGCGACTCGGCCAGCAACTGGCGCACGCGCTTGCGGTCGTTCTTCGGGTTCTGGCCGTCGGTGACGAACAGCACCCATGCGGGCAGATGGCCGTTCGCCGGCGCGGATGCGGCCGGCGCGGGCGTTTCGTCCGCGCCGCCGAACAGCCGGCTCAGGAAGCCGCGCTTTTCCTCGCGCTTCGGCGCCGGCTCCGGCGCGCGGAAGAAGAAGTCGACGATGTCGTTCATCACCGGCGCGTACTGCGTGCCGCCCCACTTGTCGATCCGCGCTTCGAGCACGTAGTCGGAGATGTACGAACCGTAGTTGTCCGGCGTCGCGGTCGGCAGGCGGTCGTAGCCTTCGGTGAAGGTCCACGTGTCGACTTCGCCGTTGTCGTCGAACTTCAGTGCAATGCCGAGGATCCGGTCGTGCGTCTCCTGGATCACGCCCGACTGGTAAAGCGGCTTCGCGGAGCCCGAGATGTCGAGCGCCGCGCCGACGCGCACGACGGGCGGCTTCAGGATCTGGCGTTTTTCGAGGACGATCGCGACCTTCGCCGCGCGTTTCTCAAGCGTAATCATGCGGTGTTCCTCAATGGTGCTTCGGAGCGAATCGGGTGATCAGGTCCTGTTCGAGCTGGCGCAGGCGCGGTGCGTCCTGCTCGCGCTGGCGCTTGCCGTCGGCGATGATCTGCGTGATGTCGTCGAACGCGCCGAACAACTGCTGCTGCGCATATTCGAACGTGTCGGTCGAGATCACCGGGCGCTGGCCGAGCTTCGCGACTTCCTGCGCGTTCTGGCGATTCAGGTCGGCCTGCGCGCGGATCGCCTCGTCGGCCGCGTCGTACGTCGCGTTCGCGAGCGCCGCCGCGCGCTTCGTGCTGAGCTGCTCGAGGTAGAGCGCGAACGCGTTGGTCCACGCGGGGATCAGCACGGTCTTGATCGTCATGAATTTCGACGTCAGCGTGCGTTTCTGGTCCTGCTCCATCCGGATCTGCGGCGCGAGCTGCTTCGACATCAGCATCGCGCGGTCGAGGTCGTCGAGCTTGCTCTCGAGCGCGTCGACCTTGCGCTTCACGTCGAGCAGGCGCTGCGCGCCGAACGCGTCGTCCGGCTGCTGCTGGCCGGCCGCGAGATGCGCGCGCAGCGTCGCGAGCGCCGTTTCGCCGTGCGCCTTCGACTGCGCGAGCGCTTGGTGCAGCGCGTAGTTGTCGTTGTACATCCGCTCGAGCTCGTCGATGCCGGCCTTCTGGCGCTGCGCATGGTTTTCCAGCTCGACGACGAGCGTGTCCATCCGCTTGCTCACCGACTCGTACTGCGACAGCAGCTTCTCCTTGGTCGAGCGGAACAGCCGTGTGACCTGCGTGAGCAGCCCGCCCTTGTCGACGCCGCGCGGGTCGAGCCCCTTCGCGGTTGCAATCAGTTCGTTGAGCTTGTCGCCGAACTGGTCGGCATCCGACGCGCGGACGCTGGCGAGAATCTGCTGGGAGAAGGCGGCGATGCGGGTACTTTGGGCCGCGCCGAGTAGGTCGATTTCCACAATGGAGATCGGATGCGCCGCCGGCGCGAATCCGGTTGATGCAATGGCGGGCAGGGAAGGTGAGATCGAAGAGTGATCGTTGACCGTGTCAGGCTTCTTTTCGTCGAATAAGGGTTTCATGTGTTTCTGACACGGTTCCTTTGGTATCGCACGTTGATGTGTGTGAATGGCCGGCACCCACGATTTTCGGACTGCGCGACAACGGTCGCGCGACGATTTGACAATAAGCGTGCTGATTACGCTGCGTCAAGCAAGGTGACCGATCGAAATGTCAGGGTATGTCAGGCCCGCATCGTTCGTTATTCGGAAGGTTTCGTAAAAATAGAATGGTGCCGGGCGAACTGATCCATGCTTTTCCCATGACACTCTCTGACACTGCTGCGACGAAGGTAAATTAACGTAACCATCGAGGCTATCTGCGTACAGGAACGATTCTCTGCGGACGCAAAGGCATGCGGTCGCGCATCATGAACAATTTTTTCAATCTGTTGACGAATTGCGCAATGAAGCGCTTTCGTATCGTCATCCTTATGTGGGCGATTTTATTGAGCCGTATGGCATGGGCTGCGGACACCATGCAGTTTGGGCTTGACCCTGCCTCGATTCCACGGACAGCAAGAAGTTTGATAGCAAGCGTGAGGCCGGTAAGCGAGCCGCCGACGATGATGATTCGCGCGTGAGGTGCATTCACGACGGCACCTCATGAGATTTTTCTGCCGAGGGCCGTAAGCGAACTCGTCGAGAGGAAGAATTCTTTGGATAGGGAACGAACCCGAGCATGGGCTGCGGGACTCGTTCTATCGCGCGACTACGGCTGCGGTCGCCAGGGTGGGGCTCGGGCGTCAGGAAATGCTTGCGCCGAGGGCCGGAAAGACATCGCTGAACAACAACCCGATCAACTGTTGCCCAGCAGGTGTGGACCAGTCTTGTGCGATCTCCGCCATGAGCGTATTGGTAGCAGTGAGCACAACACCTGCGTCATGCATCCGCTGCCGCGAAAACTCTTCGGAAAGATCGCTGGGCGAGCCCGACGCGTCCATCACAGCCTGAACGTTGAAGCCTTCGAGCGCAGCATCGATCGACGGGAAGATCAGGCAGACATCGGTGGTAACACCCGCCATGATCAGGTTCTTCCGCCCGGTGGCGAGCACGGCATCGCGGAAGTCCGGGTAGGCCCAGGCATTCACCACGCCGGGGCGCTTGATCCGGGCCGCGTGCTCCTGCGGCAGGATTTGGGCGATCTCCGGAAGAATCGGACCTTGGGCATGGTCTTCCTGGCTCGACGTAATGACGACGGGCAGGTTCAGGATCTTCGCCATCTTGGCCAGCGCGATCGACTGCTTGACTGCCAGTTCGTGATCGATATTCTTGATCAGCTTCATCGTGCCAACCTGATGGTCGATGAGCAGCAAGGCGCTATTTTCGGCCGTGAATCGTTCAACCTTCATTAAGACTCCTTCATTTTTGATAGGGCATAAACCCTGGAAGTTTGGGCAGCTCTCACAGGCTTCCCAGATCGCCACGGTGATACGCAGCGGTTGCGGCGTTCAGGCTCTCCTGGCTCGCGAAAGCCATGGGGCCATTCGAAAGAACGGGTTGATGCAACGGGCGGCCGATGAAAACCGCGACCTTGGCTCCGCCGGGTTTTCCGACGAGCTTGAATGTCGTCGCTTCGCTCGCAGCAGGAAGGATTGGAACCCCGAGGTTGTCCAGTCCGAAGGTCTGTCCATCCAGTTCCGCATTGCCAAAGATCGGCATGACGAAGGCCTGATGCCCTGCGGGCAACGGAACGTCCAGCGCCACGCCAGCGTCAAGCGAAATATCCAGCAATGTGACGTCGGTCGGCGGCACCAGCGGGGAGTGCACGTCCCCGAAGTTGCCCAGGGGAACGCGAATCCGCACGCCAGGTTGCTGCGCCACCGGCACATCTCGAGCCGGCAGGGTCAGTGCGAATGGTGCGGCTTCCTGACGCTCTCGAGGTAGATTCACGAAAATCTGCAGAAGGTGGGTTGTACTACCCAAAACGGCAGGGTTCTCTTCATGGACCACACCACGCCCGGCTGCCGTCCAATGCAGGCCGCCTGGCTCGATCAGCACGCTGTTGCCCAACGAATCGCGGTTGGCAATACCCGTCTCCGAATCAAGGAACAGATAGGTGACCGCGGAAAAGCCAGCGTGTGGATGCGGCGGAAACGTTGGTTCGCTCATCCACGCATGGTCGACCCCCATGAAGGGATCAAGTAGCGCCTGATCTGCGCCGTGGAGGCGGTATGCCCGGAAATGGCTTCCGCGATTCGCGCGTTGCATGCGGGCGGTGGTGGTCATGATTGGCTCCTCAGGCTGCTTCGGCAGCCAGCGTGGGATAGTCGATGTATCCCTTGGCGGTGGGCGGTGCAAAGAACGTATCGCGGTCAGGCGAGTTGAGGGCGGCGCCTTGGCGGAAGCGTTCCGGCAGGTCCGGGTTGGCAAGGAACGCGCTGCCGAATACCGTGGCATCGGCCTGGCCTGCGTCGAGCACGGCTTCGGCACTCTCCTGCGTCAAGCCGCTCCCGATCAGGTAGGCGCCATCGAACAGGGGGCGCAGCAGCGCGTGGTAGTCGACCTTCGTCCCGAACAGGGCGACATGCAGATAGGCCAGGCCCAGTCCGCGAAGTTTGTCGACGAGATAGGTGTAGGTTTCCTGCGGCGCTGCATCCGTGATGCTGTTGTAGTTCATCTCCGGAGAAATCTTGATGCCGACACGGTCCGCCCCGGCTTCGGCGACCATCGCGTCCAGCACCTCGAGCACGAAGCGGGCTCGGCCCTCGACCGAACCACCGTATTGATCGTGGCGCTGGTTGCTTCCCGACGACAGGAATTGTTCGGGCAGGTAACCAGATGCACCATGCAGTTCGACACCGTCGAAGCCAGCGTCGATTGCGCGGCGGGTGGCTTGGCGATACTGATCAATGACGCCGGCGATCTCACTCAGGCCCAATGCGCGGGGTGTGACGAAGTCGACCTGGCCGGCGGGCGTCCAAGCCTGGCCTTCGGGTTTGATGGCAGACGGGGCGACTGGCGTGGCGCCATCGAGCAACGAAGGATGCGAGACCCGACCGCAATGCATCAACTGCATGAAGATGCGCCCGCCACGAGCGTGAACCGCCTCGGTCACCTTCTTCCACGCGGCGACCTGGGCGTCGGTCTCGATGCCCGGCGTATGCACGTAGCCCTTGCCCATGGCGGACGGAAACACGCCTTCCGAGATGATGAGACCGGCGCTGGCGCGCTGCGCGTAGTACGTGACGGTCATGTCGCTGGGAACACCATCGTCGCCAGCGCGGGACCGGGTCATCGGGGCCATCACAAGGCGGTTCGGCGCGACATAGCGGCCAATGCGAACAGGGGTGAGAAGCTTGCTCATGTTTTTTCCTTGAACGTAGTAGGTGCGCAAACGTGGGTCCCAAGACCCTCCTGCCTGCCGTCTATCCCGACACGGTGAGGCGATGTACGTATTCTGGATTGCTTTTCCTGAGGGATAAAGATGGTAAATTGGCGATCATTGATCCATAAATGGCGCAATAAGCATGGAACTGTTGAATGACATGGCCTTGTTTGTCGAGGTGGCCCATATACGCAGTTTTCGTGGCGCGGCGGAGGTCACGGGCATACCGAACTCGACCATCTCGAGGCGTATCAATGCCTTGGAGAAGGCGATCGGCCTGCGGCTTTTGCATCGAACCACGCGAAAAGTGGAGTTGACGGAGGCCGGCCAGCTTTACTAAGAGCGCTGCAAGCGGATCGTCGACGAGGCGAAGATCGCTCATGAACAGTTGGGCGAAATGCTTGCGCAGCCGAGCGGCACCTTGCGGGCATCGCTGCCAGTCGACTTTGCGACGATCTACATGGCGCCCCTGATCGCCGAGTTCGCGAGCCGATATCCGGGAATTACCTTTGACTTCGACCTAACCCCGCGGCGCGTGGACCTAGTCACCGAGCCATTCGACGTTGCGATTCGTATGGGCGAGCCGACGGAGTCAAATCTCATTGCGCGCCTGTTGGCTCGATTGTCAGTGCAGGTCTATGCCTCACCGCGCTATCTCGAACTTTCTGGCGAACCGTCCCATCCTTCGGAACTGACAGGACACGAGTGCATTGGCTTTCCCAAAGCGGGAAAGTGGACGCTCCAGCGAGGTGAGGAAACCGTTGAGGTCGAGGTCGGAGGGAGGTTTCAGGTAAACAGCGTTGGCATGTTTCGACGATTGGCGACGCTGGACCTGGGCGTGGCCCTGCTGCCGGTGGAGATGGCCGAGGAAGATTTGGCAGCCGGCCGCCTGCGGAGAATTTTGCCCGAATGGCAGGCGAGAGCGACCCCGGTCTATGCGCTGACCGAAACCCGTTTGCTACCTGCGAAAACCCAGCGGTTTATCGAGTTTCTGCGAGAGCGGCTAGGTAAGGGAAATTGAGCATTGGTGTGTTTTGGACGCATTCGCCTCGAGGACACGGATAGGGTACAAGCCGTGCAAATTATCGGGTTTCGGCTGGCATGGAGAAAATCGCGTGGATCAAGGTCCGTTGTCATGCGGATGGCGGACATTACCGCCGGTCCCCTAGAGGACCGCTTCGGGTCGGTTTGAGCCGGTCGCGGGCCGCCGGGATCGCAGCTGGCCGAGTCCGGCTGTAAGTCGGTCAATCAAGATGAACGTATAGAGATAATGGCCTGTTCCTACGATGCTCCTTGGGTCAACCCGCTGTCCTCAATATGGCGAGAGTGCGTAATCATCGTCAGGATAGCGTGTCTCCTCAGCCGGAGTCGGCGCCATGTCGGAGGGACCGGGCATGTCTGCGATGACATGCGCGCCTGTTAGCTCAGCCTGTTGGCTCAAGTTCGTGACGTGCGGAGAGGGTACCGCGCAGCCGAACAGTGCAAGCGATGTAGCTGCGATCACTACCAGTCGGAACCGGCTGTAGCATTTTTCGTCTTTCATATCGAAAGCTATCGGTTTTTGGTGGGGCCTTAATGTATGACATCAACCAATATTTTTCGATCGATTCCTGGCTGATTACGCCTGTGGCGGAGAGTTTGTCAGAGTACTCGCGATAGACCAGCTCCGATGTCAGAAAATGCAAAAAACTGTTCCCTCGGCATTTTCTTTCCTCGGATCGATTGTTGACGTTCTAGGCACGGAGATCGAGTGTCCCTTACTGGCCGAGCCCGGTCGGCGGCCATTGGGGGAGGCGGCCGACCGGCGGAAGCAACCCGTTTCGGCCAGTGAGTTTTCTCAGAAGCGGCCGTTCATATACCAAAATCGTTGGCCACCACCCTGCGATGACTGTTGTTGTGCCAACTCGTTAGAACGGAGTTAAAAAATCATCTTTGCACACGTTATTTGCGTCTGTTTGAAGATTTTCTACGGCAGAGCCTTTTTCATATCTTTTGATTATCTCCTGTTGCCTGTCTTCTGGTAGGTTGACTCCGGGGACGTCCCGAGCCCCCTTGCGCGCGAGCCTAAAGAAGAGAAGATCCGTTGCCTCAAAGTCCCCCCCTTCCGATGCATCAAGAAGCAGTTGAGTGGTTGTGGGGTTCAGCATCGTCTGATCCTTGGGGGACGCGTTCCAGTAATCGTACTCTGCCAGCAAATACTGGGCGTGCGGCTCACCCAGTGCGGCCGCCTGTTTCAGCGCGGCCAGATCAGCCGCTGTCTTGGGTTGCCCCCGGTTGCTCTCCAGCGCGCCCCCGCGACAAACTGAGTAAGTCAGGGCGGGCGGATAGCCAGCAGCAATGGCCTTGTTCAAATATTCATTCGATTTATCCAGAACCGGCCGCGCGTTTGCCTGTACTTCCTCGTCGTAATTTGGCCTGAAGGGCGGTTCCTTGAAGGCATTGTCATTGATATGGAGTTCGTATTGTTGATGCCAAACACGCGCCATATTAAGCTGGGTGGAAGGATCGCCCGCCAAAGCTTGGGGGTCATATCTCTCAATCATCCGGCGCAGGAGCACAGCATTGCGTTCTCTTTCGGCTTTCCAGGCTAATTTTTCTTCCTTTGTGGCGTGAGGTGGCCCCCCGGCCATCAGCATCGACGGCGAGCAGCCATTCAAAAACAGAACAGAAATCACTAAAGAGAAAGTGATCGCAGAACTTAATAAAAAAGCACGCATCCGGATTCCACCGCTAAAAAATTTAAAGACACCAATACGCCTCGTCAGGTTAAGTAAACGATAGATTGTCAGCTATCTAGTTCACGATTTCGAATGTCCGCAACTGGCCGAGGCTGTGTGAAAACGCATGCTGAATGCGACGTTATAAAAAATCAACCTGTCAGATCGCCTCCATCGCTGCATCGCCTGCGCGGCGGACGCATTGATTGGTGTTCCTCACATTCCAAGGTGTTCCGGATTCAGGCGAGCGTGCATTTTCACACATTCATCTGATGTTTAATCGATACCCAGACTTTCAGAACGGACCTGACATGTCCTGACAATTTTTTGAGGGTTATTCCGCTACCTTCCGGTTTTGTACACGCAACGAATACGCGACCCCACGAGAGGACTTCGCCGTTGCACGTGACAAGGGGAGGTCGGCAAGGTGTGATCCGGTCGGCATGAGTAAATAACAGTCGCATCAGGCTTTCGCCTGCATGTGAGGGGAAGGTACGTCATGAAGAATCGTTGGAATCTGATCGAGCCGAACAGGCAGTTTCCGGCCGCGCGTACGCGGGACGCCGTGGAGAAGGATCGGCGCAGCGCGGGATCGGCCGCGCCGTTCACGCTGCTCGCCATGGCGGTCGCCGTCGCGTTGACCGCCCGCCCGCATGTCGCGCACGCGGCGGAACCGGGCGAGTGGCCGGTCCAGGAGGCCAGGGCGCCGGCGCTGAAGGGGCTCATCGTCGTGTCCCGCGATCTCACGAAGGCCACGTCAGCCGCTGCCGATATGCCGCCGCCCGCAAGCGCCACCGGCGATGCTTGCGCGGGTGCGAGCGCATCGCCGGCGCCTGCCGCAGACCCGGCCCAGCCGAAGGAGCTCGATGGCGCCACGCTGCGCGAGGACCTGAAGCGCACCGGGCCGATCTCGATCGGCCCCGGCGTGCCGGTCGACGATCAGGCGGAACTCAAGGCGTTGCTCGAGCCGACCCTCGGCACGACGATCGGCCCGGACCTCGTGA
Organism: Burkholderia pyrrocinia; assembly: GCF_018417535.1. Taxonomy (NCBI): domain Bacteria; kingdom Pseudomonadati; phylum Pseudomonadota; class Betaproteobacteria; order Burkholderiales; family Burkholderiaceae; genus Burkholderia; species Burkholderia pyrrocinia. The sequence goes on from NZ_CP070979.1 coordinate 60,681, forward strand.
AGTCGATCACGCAGAAGACCGTGGCCTACCTGAACCAGCATTCCGGCACGCTGGTCGACGTGTATTTCCCGCCGCAGAACTCGCCCGACGGCTACCTCGTGCTGGTCGTCGCGCCGGCGCGGCTGGGAAAGGTGGTCGCGAAGGGGCAGCAGCACACCGACGGCCAGGATCTTGCGTGCCACATCCAGCTGCGGCGCGGCGACCTCGTCAATACGAAGGTCATCGCGGACGATCTCGCATTCCTGAACCGTAATCCGTGGCGCCGCACCGATGTGGCGTTCGCGCCGGGCAGCGCCCCGGGCGAGACGGACGTCGTGCTGACCACGGCGGACCAGCGTCCGGTACGTGTCTACGCGGGGCTGAGCAATGCCGGCACGCGGCTGACCGGGCTCGGCCGCTATACGGTCGGTTTCAACTGGGGCAGCCCGTTCGGCCTGTTCGACCACCAGTTCGACTTCAGCTATACGCAGGCAGATAGCGCGCGTCGTTTCAATCAGGAGTCCGTCGGTTATACGTTGCCACTGGCCAATCACGACACGATCGCGTTGCGCGGCAGCCTGTCGCACACCGACGTGCCGCTCGAGGATGGGCAGTTCGAATCGCGCGGCCGCAACGCGATCCTGAGTGTGGAATGGTCTCATCCGCTCGGGATCAACCCGCTCGATCCGTTCGGCACGTATCCGGAGCTCTATGCGGGCCTCGAGTACAAGCGCATCGGCAACACGCTGGCGTTCGGCGAGGTGCCGATCTCGAACGCGGTGCCGGAGGTGTTCCAGGGCTATGTAGGCTATCGCGGCGGCTGGTCGGATCGGTGGGGCCACAACGATATCGACGGGCGCTTCACGTATTCGCCGGGCAATCTGTTCGGCTGGAACAACGACGAGACGTTCGACGCGTCGCGGCCGGGCTCACGCTCGCGCTACGCGCGCGCGAACCTCACCTACGACCGCTACATCGGATTGCCGCGCCAGTGGCAGTTCCATGCGCGCGTGGCCGGCCAGTTCACCAACCAGCCGTTGATCGCGAGCGAACAGTTCGACGTGTCGGGTTCGTCGGCGGTGCGCGGCTATTACGAAGACACGCTGGTGACCGACCGTGGCGTGGTGCTGAACCTCGAGGTGCAGACGCCATACGTTCGCGTGCCGCTCGGCACGACGGAAGGCATCGCGCAGGGCGTGGTGTTCGCCGACCTGGGCCGCGGCTGGCACAAGAGCGAAATGACCGACGCCGATCTGCGCAAGATCGGCACGACCTTCAATCTGGCGAGCGTCGGCGTCGGCGCGCGCTTCAACGTGAACCCGTACGTGACGCTGCGCGCGGACGTCGGCTGGCGGCTGAGCGCGCTGGACGGCTCGCGCGGCGGCGCGATGGCCCATGTGTCGGCCGTCATTGCCTACTGAGGCTACCGAGCCTACCGAGAACAAGGAAATCCATCATGCTGACCATTCAACCCCCGTTCGGGTACCACTCGCTCAAGCCGCTGAATCGTGCGGATCATGTCCGGCTGCTGCAGCCGGGCGAATTGCCGCCGTTCGCGCGCGAGTCGCAGATCGTGCCGCTGAGCTTCAGCGAAGTCGTGGCGGCCGCGTGGCATTACCCGATCGTGTTCCTGCACGATGCGCAGACGGGCGGGCATACGCTGGCTGCGCTGCTGGGGCTCGCGCAGAACCACAACGCGTTCGGCGGCGACGCCGGCTGGGAGGCGGGGGCATACGTGCCGGCCTACGTCCGGCGCTATCCGTTCTGCATGGCGAGCGTGAACGTCGACGGCAAGGCCGATCCCGATCTGCTGGTGTGCGTCGAGGCCGATCGTGCATCGGCCGAGGGGGTCGACGGCGCCGAGCAGTTGTTCGATGCGGAGGGTCAGCCCGGTCCGCGATGGGCGGCGATCGAGGCGTTCCTGAAGGAATACGAAGCGGACCTGGCGGCAAGCCGCGCGTTCACGCAGCGCCTCGCGGAACTCGATCTGCTCGAGCCGTTCACCGCGAATATCGTGCGGCCGGGGGACGCGGGCCAGTGCACCGTCGGCGGTATGGTGCGTGTCAACGAGGCGCGCCTTGCGGCGCTCGACGCGGAGACTGTCGCGTCGCTGCACCGGAGCGGCCATCTGAGCCGCATCTATATCCATCTCTTCTCGCTGCAGCGCTTTTACCGCCTTATCGAGCGTGAGGCCGAACAGGGTATCTACGCGGCCTCGACGCCGGCTGAAGAGGCGAAAGACGTGGAGTCCGCCGCGGCCCCCACCTGCTGAGCACACCGCTTCCACGTCACAGCAGCAACGCCAGAAAAAAACCAAGGAATACGCCATGAACAACCGTCAGAGCAGCCGTGATACCGCACGCCCCCCTCAGGCCGAGTCGAGCCGTCGCGGCGCCACATCGCCGCGCTATGGGCGCCGGACCATTCGCAGTGGCTTCACGCCGCTCGTGCGTGAGCTGTCCGTCGCATTCGTGCTGACGTTCGGCGTGGGCGCGCCGTTCGCGTGGGCGGCGCCGCAGGGCGGGCAGGTGGTGGCGGGGGCGGCGGGCATCGCGCGCAACGGCCCGCTGACGACGATCCAGCAGCAGTCGCAGCGGGCGATCGTGAACTGGCAGTCGTTCGGCGTGAACGCGGGCGAGACGGTGCGCTTCGCGCAGCCGGCGACGAACGCGGCGATCCTGAACCGCGTGACAGGTGCGTTGCCGTCGAACATCAACGGGCTGGTTCAAGGCAACGGCAAGGTATTCCTGGTGAACCCGAACGGCATCGTGGTCGGCGCCAATGGCGTGATCAACGTGCAGGGCGGATTCGTTGCGTCGACGCAGAATCTGTCGGACACGGCGTTCATGCAGGGCGGGGCGCTGACGCTGTCGGGCGGCACCGACGGATCGATCCAGATTCTCGGCAAGATCAGCGCACCGGACGGCGACATCACGATCGTCGCGCCGAAGGTGGCGGTAGGCAGCGGCGCGGCACTGGAAGCGGGGCGCGCGGTGCAACTGATCGCGGCGAGCACGGTGACGCTGAGCAATGGCCAGTTCACGGTGATCCCGCAGGCGGGGGACGCGGGCGAGCTGACGGTGGACGGGGTGGTGAGCGCGGCCAATGCGCAACTGGCGGCGGCGAACAACAACCTCGGGGCGCTGGCGATCAACACGAGCGGCACGGTCCGCGCGACGGGCACCCAGACGAACCCGGACGGCAGCGTGAGCATCGTCGCGCAGGGCGCGGGCGGCAACGTGAAGGTGGGCGGCACGGTCGCGGCGCGCCATGCGGACGGGACGGGCGGGAGCATTGTGGTGAGCGGTGCGAACGTCAGCGCGACGGGCGCGACGCTCGACGCCAGCGGTACGCAGGGCGGAACGGTCTCGATCGCGGCCGACACAGCACAGGGCACGGCGCTGGTCACGGACAGCCGTATCAGCGCGACGGGCGACAGCGCGGCAGGCGGCCTGATCGGCATCACCGGCTGGCACACGGGCCTGATGGGCCAGACGACGGTCGACGCGAGCGGCGCAAGCGCCGGCGGGACGGTGCTCGTCGGCGGCGGGATGCATGGTCAGGACAGCCGTATCGCGAACGCGACGGCAACGACGATCGGCAGCAACGTCGTGCTGCGCGCGGACGGCACGCAGGGCAATGCGTCGGGCGGCGAAGTGGTCGCGTGGTCCAACGACACGACGCGATTTGCCGGAACCATCGGTGCGACGGGCAGCGGTACGGGCCATGGCGGCAATGCGGAAGTGTCGGGCGCGGGCACGCTCGACTATCGCGGCTTCGCGGATCTTGCCGGCGGTGCGCTGGGCGGTGCGTTCGGCACGCTGCTGCTCGATCCGACCGATGTCACGATTCAGGCTGCGGGGCCGGATAGCGGCGCGACGTGGAGCAGCGGGACGGCGGACTTCTCGTCGTCTGGTGGAACGTCAGTGATCACGACGGCGACCTTGCAGTCGCAACTCGCAGCGGCGAGCGTCACGATCGACAGCCACAGTGGCACGGGCGGGAACGGCGACATCACGGTCAATGACGCGATCGTGATTCCGAATGCGCGCAGCCTGACGCTGAACGCAGCGCGCGACATCAACCTGAATGCGGACGTCACGACGAACAGCACGGGCTCGCTGTCGGCCTTCGCGGCCTATGCGGCGCGCGACATCAACGTCAATACGGCGAACATCGGCGGCACGTCCGGCGTGTCGAACGTCGTGCTGATGAGCGGACAGACGAGCGCGCCGACGACGGCGACGCCGACGGTTGCGTTCGGTACCGTCGCGCCGGGCGCCGGGCAGGTCAATTTCAATTTCGCGGGCGGGACCAACCTGCAAGCGACACAAAACGTGATCGTCGTGACCGGCTGCTCGACGGCGTGCTCGCTGTCGAGCACTGACACGGCGCTCACGACATCCGGCACGTCGACATATCTGTCGAGTGCACCGGATCTGTCGATCAACGGCGGCGCCGGCGCGAATCACGTGAACGTGAGCGGCGGCGGGGCGATGTATTTCGGCGGCTTCCGCGACATCAGCGTGGATGGCGCAGTGTCGGGTTTCGTTGCCAGCGGGAATGCAGGGGGTATCACCGGCGGCACGTCCATGGCGTCCAGTCTGGTACCTGGCGCCCTCTTTTGGGACGGCATCGGGCTTTACGCGCTGCGCGACCTGACCGTCAATGCACCGATCACGCCGGGCGATTTTTTCGAATCGGTGCAACTCAAGAGTGAGCGCGATATCAACCTCAACGCCGATATCACGTCGACCTATGTGCTTGCTGCCAATGCGGCACGCAACATCAACGTGACCGCGAGCACACTTGAAGGCGGCGCGGGCTATACGCTCGGGAAAACGTTGCCGGCGGGCGTCTACCTGCTTGCAGGACAGCGGGCCTTGACCTCGACTGACAATGCGCTTGCCGCCACCGTGAACGATGGCTATGGCGGCTACTCGAGTAATATCGGCTCAATCTACTTCAACCGGACAAGCAGCCCTACGCTCCTCAAGAGCGATACCGACCTGGTCGCAATCTCGGGCTGCACGACGACCACGAATTGCGTGCCTTCACAGCGGACCGACTTTCTGCCGGCCAATGTGTTGCTGGAATCCAGTGCGGGAACGAGCGGGCCAGTCGCCGGAAGCATTTATGTCGGCGGATTTCATAACATGACGCCGGAACGATGGGATCCGGTTGCTGGCGCCATCGCCGGCACGCTTTCGGCAAGCGGCGATATTTCATTTAATGCGTTCGGCAATCTGACGCTTAACGAAACGACGCTGACGGCGGGCAACTCGCTGCAGTTGCTGGCTGCAGGCGGGAATTATGACGACCCGACACCGATCTCCGGCTCGACGCTGGCCGATTACGCCGGCATTGTCTACTTTACGCAGCCGAACATCCTGCTCACCGCGACGGACTACGTCGACATCCGGTCGGGAACGGATGGAACCGGCACGTCGCTCGGTGCGACCGGCGGCACGATGCCGGGTGGCGGCGCGTACACGACCGGGCGAACGAACCAGGCGCGACCGTATTTCAACTCCGTATCGAATCCCAATCAGGTTGTGATTCGTTACGGCTCGTCGGCAAATGCGCTGAACGGCGCTTTGACTATCGATGGCTTCCTGAATACCGTTCTTACGCTGCAGAACAATGACGGTTCGGCTGCGACGAACCTGACCACCAACGGGATCAACATCGTTTCCTACGGTGACGTCGTCATCCCGCAGCACTATATTCGCGCGTTGAATGGAGCGTGGGTGGACATTGAGGCGGGCGGCAATGGCGCCAATGGCAACTTTAGCCGCGGGCTCGTCGGTCAGGTGAAACTGACTGATGCAAGCCCGGTTGTGCAGGGCGGTGCAGTTTTTCTGGAATCCAGTTCTGATGCGACGGGGCGGCATCTCGATTTTGCAGGCGGAACGGGATCGCTAACGAGCGGGTATGGTACCGGTGGCCCGATCCTTCTCCAATACGACCCGGGTTTGACGAGCTTTGCGCTTTTGGAGGTTACTGGTTTCAAGAATACGCCGATCTACGTGTTCAGCGGTTCAGCAACCCCCACATTAGCCGGTTTCGATCCGAATGTGTCGTTGTCGTTCGACAGCGGGCGAGGTAATTTTTGGTCGAACGTCACGGCTTTCGGGAACGTGACCTTCGAAAATAACAAGCTCACCGGTATGGGTAACGGCACCGGCGGGGTATTTGACTACGTGAGCCTGAACGTTGTGGCCGGCCAGGGTGGCGCCGCCGATTCTGGCGGCGTGTTGCAATTTGCCCAGCCGACCACGATTTCTGGAGGCTTCAATCGCCTGATATTGAGCAATAATGCCGCCGGACTGTCGACCGTCGCCGGCCAGGACCTCACGAATGTGACGTTCGGACCGATCGGCATTATCCCGACGTCGCCGTTGACCGCCTCGATCGACGGGACGACCACGACGCTTGGCGTGCCGGTCACCGACACGGTCGACGGAATCAATGTATTCGGCCAAGGGTTTGCCTTGCTCGGCTTCCGCAACGTCGACCTGAACTCGACGGGCAACGCACCGCTCAGTTTCCGGAACTTGACCATCGCTCCGAACGGCAACTCGCAACAGGGCGACATCAACATCAATGAGGACATCTACGTCAGGGGGGCGCTGACCCTGTACGGAAGCAGCATCAATACCGGAAGCAACATCATCGGCAGTCTTGCGCCGGCTGGGGAGAGCTATTCGCCGAGCTTCACCGCGACCGGTCTCGCGACCGCGTGGGGCGGTACCGCGAAAAACAGCACCATCAATACGTCGAGCAAGGACAATGTCTTTTCGACCGGGATGCAACTGAGCAACGTCGCCGCCGGCACCACGATGACGATCAATGATCGCGACACCGTCATCATCAGCAGCTTCGGCGCGTCGACCGATCAGGGCAACATCGTCGTCAACGCGCAGGGCGACATCGGCATCAACGGCAGCATCGCCCGTACCGGCGCAACCAATCCGGCCAGTTTTACGTTCAACGCCGGCAAGGATTTGAGCAGCATCTTCAGCGGTTATGACGCGTACAACCAGGGCACGGTGAGCTCGCTGGTTCAGGAGGAGAATCTCGACGGCGGCAAAGGCGCCGGAGTGACGTTCTTCCTCGCGCCGGTCGAGCGCGTGGTGCCGATCTATACGCCGGTCGGCGTGTTGAGCCTCCAATCGACCAACCCGGGCGGCACCGACTATGTCGCACCGAGCGATCCCGGCTGGAACGCAACGCATACGCAGTACACGATCAGCAGCAGTTCGCCATCCGATCTGCTCAAGTTCTTCGCTGTCGGGACGGTCGTCACGCCGGGGCAGGTCGTGGTCAGCAATGCGGTCTGGTTTTTCGACCAGGCGTACGTCAAATCCACGCTGAACAACGGTGCACAGGTCTACGTTGTGACGGGCTACACAACGTCGACGGCTCCGCAGACGCAGTTCACGTCGCTCGGCTTTGGCGTCAATACGCTGTCGAACACTGTAAACAACGGTGGGACCGGTGGCACGGTCACGACGACGCTCAATCGCACGTCGTTTGCGGTATCCGGCGACAACCCGGTCGTCGATGCATTGGTGACGCCCGCCGGCGATCCGGTGGCGGGCACCTATGCGCTCGGTCTGGGCCAGCAGTTCTACGTCGCGGCAGGCGGCAACGCGACCTATCCGGATGCGTCATGGGACGTGCGCGTGACAGGTCCTGTCACCGTGCAGACGCAGCTCGGCAACATCATCATCAAGTCCGGTTCGACTTATGCGGATACCTATCAGGGTTTCCACACCATGGGCGACACGGCGGACGTGCATTTGTCGTCCAATGTGCCGCCAGCGGGCCAGGGCCTCGGCCATCCGGCGAACCTGCAAGAAAACCTGGTCACGCAAACCGTCAACGGCAACATCCTGATCGGCGGCTATCGCGACATCGTGGTGCAGAACGCGGGCACCGTGCAGCCCACCGGCACCGGCTCGATCAGCCTGATCGCGGGTCGCGACCTGCTGCTCAATGACAATATCGGCGCGACTGGCGCGACCGGCACGCTGACGCTGGGCGCCGGCAACATGATCGAGCAGGCGGCTGGCAAGACCATCACCGCCAACAACCTGGTGCTGGTGACCGGCCGCGGCACCGACAACCTGAACACCGACGTCAACAACCTGGCCGGCTATCTGCAGATGCCGAGCGCGGCGTATACCGGCGCGTTGGCGGGCGGCACGACGGCGACCGGCACGATCGAGGTGACCAACGACAAGGCGCTCAACATCGTGTCGAACATTCCGGTCAATCCGGTGACCGGCGCGGTGACGTTTACGACCAACGGGCCGGTGTTCGCCGATCCGACGGTGACGCCGCTTCAACCGGTCGGCTTGACCACGTCGACGCTCGGCGGACCGATTGCGGGTTCGGTCGAGCTGACCACGACGTCGGGCGACATCAACGTCGCGGCGCCGGTGACGACCACCAACACCGGCGGCGAAATCAACATCCGCTCCGATGCGGGCAACGTCGCGCTCGGCGCGAATGTCACGACCACCGGCAATGCGTTCATCGAGGCCAACCAGGCGATCACCGATACCGCCGGCACGCTGACAGCAAACGCGGCCGTGCTGACAGCGGGGACGACGATCGGCACTGCGGCGAACCCGGTCAATACCGCGGTGAACACGCTGGCGCTGGTTGCCGGGGGCAACGTCTACGACACCAATGCCGGGGCGCTGACGGTGGCCGGACAGACGACGAACAACGGCAGCCTCAACGTGCAGAGCACGGGCGGCACGATGACGGTCGGCTCGGTGTCGCTCGCGCCGACGATTCTGAACAACGCGCCCGGCGCGACGATCACCGGCATCAACGCCAGCGGCAGCGGCGCGGTGAACCTGACGGCTACCGGTACGACGAGCGATATCGTGTTCGACGCAACCGCACGCAGCGGCACGGGCACGGTTACGGCCACGGCGGGCGAGAACATCGTCAACGGGATGGCGGCGCTCGTGCCTGGCGCCAATGGCAGCGGCAGTTCGAACCTCGATGTGGCGACGGCGGGCAACGTCGTGCTGAACGCCGGCAACACGATCGGCGGCGACGGGGCATCGACGATCGATCCGGTCTCGGTGTGGAGCGGCGGCAATATCAGCGCGACATCGGCAGGGACAACGGGCGCGGCCGGCACCTATCTCGCGGTCCTCGATACGACCGGTGCGGTTAACGTCGGCGGCTCTTCGGTCAGCATCAATTCCGGCAAGAACATCGACGTGACCGCGGTGACGAGCACGACGGCAGGGACCGGCAACCTGGCCGTTACCGGGCCGGTCGCCGCGCAGAACGCGGGCTACGTACGACTGGCGGCGGACCGGAACGTCGCGGTGCAGAGCGCGGTGTCGACTACGGGCACCGGCGACGTGGTGGTCACGGCCGGTCTGGGCGGCACCGGCAGCGTCACGCAGACGGCCGGCGGCACGCTGTCGACCGGCACGGGCGAGATCAACGTGAAGGCCGCGAACGGCATTACGTTCGGCGCGAACGCGACGACGGGCGGCAACATTGTGGTGCAGGCGGGCGATGCGATCGCGCAGGCGGGCGGCACGCTGGCGGCGAGCGGCGTCGCGCTGGAGGCCGGCACGACGATCGGCATGGCGGCCAACCGGATCAACACGGCCACCAACACGCTGGCGATGACGTCGACGGGCAGCGAATACGTATCGAACACGGGCGACCTGACATTGGGCGCGAAGACGACCGGCAACGGGACGATCGATGTCACCAACGCGGGTGTGCTCACGGTCGGCTCGGCGTCGGTGCTGACCGGCATCGCGGTGCCGGGCCTGACCGGCGGCATCACGACGGTCGCACCGGGCGTCGCCGTCACCGGCGTGACAGCCAACGGCAGCGGCAACGTGAACCTGGCGGCGACCGGCGCGACGGGCGACATCGTCACGACGCAACCGGTTAGCTCGGGCACGGGCAACATCGCGATGACGGCCGCGCGCAACGTGACCGACACCGCAACGGGCTCGGTGTCGACGGGCGGCAGCGGCACGATCGGCGTGACCGCTCAGACAGGCAGCATCACGATGGCCGATGGCGCGTCGTACACGACGGCAGGCGGCAACATCACGGCCACCGCGGCGACCAACATCGCGCTTGCGCAAGCGACGACCGGCAGCAACACGGTCGGCACCGTGACGCTGACGGCGGCCAATGGCGCGATCAGCAATAACCGTACGGCGGGCGCGAACAACGTGACGACCGGCACGCTGAACGCGACGGCAGCGACCGGCATTGGCTCGGGCACGCTGGACAGTTCGACGGCGCTGACGACCGACATCGCGACGCTGGGCACCAAGGTGACGGGCGCCGGCGACGTGGTGATCGACAACACCAATGCATCGCTGCTGACGCTGGGTAACGGCACGCTGACCAACAGCGCGGCCAACGGCAATGTGCGCGTGGCGACGGCGGGCGCGGTCACGACGGGCAACAGCGTGTCGGCGAGCAACACGGTGCAACTGGTCGCGGGCGACGTGAAGGGTACGCTCGCGAACGACGTCGGCGCGGTGACGCTCGCCAACAACGTGACGGCGAACACGCTCGACGTCAATGCGGGCGGGCTGGTGCAGCAGACTGGCGGCACGCTGAACGCGGCCACGACGCTGGTCGACGCGACGCGCTATACCAGCGGGTCGGACGCGACGCTTACCAACGGCAGCGGCACGCTGACGGAGAACGGCTCGTCGGTGACCGGCAACTACACGATCACCACCGCCGGCACGCTGAACCAGACGGGCAACACGACGGTCGGCGGCAACCTGACCGAGAGCGGCTATACCGGCGGCACGGTGTCGGGCACGGTGACGGTGGGCGGCAACTACAACGGCGTCAACACGTTCTCGGGCAGCGGCAGCGTGACGACGGGCGGCAGCAACAGCACGATCAACGCGAACAGTGCGACGACGGGCGTGGTGGTGGCGAGCGGTGCGGGTCCGAACTTCGACCTGTCGAGCGCGAACCTGGGCAACAGCACGAACATCACGGTGGACCTGCGCGGCCAGAGCGCGACGGTGACGGGCAACACGCCGTCGATCCTGCTGAACGGCGCGACGGGCGGCAGCAACAGCCTGGGCACGGTGACGGTCAAGACCGCGAAGCCGGTGACGGTGGCGGTGACGCAGCAGGACTACAACCTGACGCAAAGCGCGGCGATCGACATCGGCGCGCACACGCTGACGGTCAATGCGGTGGCGGGCAGCGCGAGCAGCGCATCGCTGCAGGCGAGCCCGGGCACGCTGACGCTGCCGGGCCAGTCGACGCCGATCGACTACAACGCGGCGAACAACACGCTCAACGGCGGCAACGGCAGCCGGATCGTGCTGAACAACACGGGCAATGCGATCGGCGGCCTGACGATCCTGAACGGCGAATCGGCGAACGTCGTGACGAGCGGCAATCTTGCGCTCGGCAACGTGACGGTGAACAACGGGCTGTCGGCGACGTCGACGACGGGCGCGATCACGCAGACGGCGGGGACGTCGGTGGTGGCACGCACGCTGGCGCTCAATGCCGTGAATGGCATCGGCACGGCGGCGACGCCGATCGCGTTCAACACGGTCGCCGCGACGGCGGCGGGTGTGACGCCGGTGCTGGCGACTAGCGATGGCTCGGGCAGCACGTCGGTCGCGACCACCGGCCAGGTGCAGCTGGGTGGTCAGGTGTACCAACCGACCGATACGTCGAGCACGACGGCCGCGACGCTGACGAGCGCAGCCAACGGCACCACCGGCGGCGATCTGACGGTGCTGGCGGCAGGGCCGGTCACCACCGGTGCGACGGTGACCACCGGCGGCAACGGTGCCATCGACGTCGGCACGACTGCCGGCTCCATCACGCTGTCGAACATGGTGACGGCGGGGGGCAGTGGTTCGATCGAGCTGACGGCGGCGACCGGCATCGCGGTGAATGCGGCGGTGAGTTCGACGAGCGGCGAGATCAATGCGCTCGCGCAAGGTGGCGACGTGGCGCTGGGCGCCAATGTGAGCACGACCGGCAACGCATTCGTGCAGGCAAGCGGCGCGATCACGCAGAGCGCGGGGACGTTAACGGCCGACGGCGCGGTGCTGGCCGCGGGCACGACGATCGGCTCGAGCGCGAACGCGATCGACACCAGCGTGAACACGCTGGCGCTGGTGAGCGCGGGCGATGCATACGCCAGCAACGACAAGGCGTTGACGGCGGCCGCACAGACGAGCGCCAACGGTAACGTTGGCATCACGACGACGAGTGGCGACCTGACGGCGGGCAGCGTGAGCCTGACGCCGGGTGTCGTCAACAACGCGGTGGGGGCGAACCTGTCGGGCGTGTCGGCGAACGGCACGGGCAACGTGACGCTGACGGCGGCCGGCACGGGCAGCAACGTGGTGCTGGACCAGAGCGTGACGAGCGGCAGCGGCACGGTAACGGCGAGCGCGACGCAGGACATCGTGTTCGAGAACGCCGCGCAGATCGTAACGACGGGCGCGGCAGTCCTGGCCGCGGGCGACAACATCACGAACGCGACCGACAACACGGCGGTGCAGATCCAGGCGGCGAGCGCGACGCTGACGGCCGGCACGAACATCGGCAGCGGCGTGATCGACAACGGCATCACCGGCTCGACCAACGCGAGCGAACTGCATCTGAACGTGGCGAGCCTGCAGGCGAACGCAGGCGGCGACGCGACGTTGTGGAACCAGGGCGCGACGCTGCTGCAGACGTCCGGCGCGGGCGGTTACTTCGGACTGAACGGCGGCGGCCCGATCGCGCAGGCGAGCGGCGCGACGCTGTCGGCGGGCTCGGCGGAGTTCGATACGACGCGCGATACGTCGGTCGGTCAGGTGTCGCTGCAGAACCAGGGCGATCTGTCGATTGCCGCCGCCAACTATGTAGGCGGCGACTACACGGCGACGTCGCAGAGCGGCAACGTCACCCTCGCGAGCGGCGCCGCACTGAACGTGAACGGCAACGTGACGCTGTCGAGCGGGGCGGGCAAGACGGTGAGCGCCGATCCGACGCACATCGCGAGTTCGGGCAACGTGGTGCAGAACGGCACGACGACGAACGTCGGCGGGGCGATGACGCCGCTGGTGACGATCGACCCGGTGACGAAGACGGCGCTGGTCAGCGCGCAGGGCGCGGGGGCGGACTTCGTGCTGACGCCGGCGCTGGTCGCACAGCTGAACGCGGCGGGCGTGACGACGGTGACGGTCGACCTGGGCAACACGGTGACGAGCTACTCGGTGGCGTCGTTGGCGGGGGGGGCGATCACGGTGGCGAACGCGAACAACGCGGTGACGGGCGGCTGGACGGTGCGCACGGGCCCGTCGGCGATCGCGACGCCGACGCAGCAGCAGCGGGACTACAACCTGACGGACACGGCGGGCCCGGTGGATTTGGGCACGGCGAATCTGATCGTGAACGCGGCGCGCGGCACGGACTTCGCGTCGGGGAGCACGCCGAGCACCGTGGCAGCGGTGAACGACGCGGCGAATACGGCGGCGGGGTTCAACGCGGCGCAGGGCAGCAATGTGACGCTGACGCAGACCCGTACGGCGAGCGTGGACGTGCGCGATGCGTACAACGTGTCGGTGACGTCGCCGGGGAACCTGAACGTGTCGTACGTGAAGGCGAACAACAATGCATCCCTACTCGCCGGGACGGCCAGCAGCGGCAACCTGAATATCAACGGCCCGGTCAACGTAGGCGCCGACCTGATCGGTGTGGGCGGCAAGGACGTGACGATCGCGAGTGGCGCGGCGGTCGCGGCGAACGGCAAGGTGACGCTGGTAGCGGACGAGACGGCGGGGACGTCGAGCGGGCCGGGGTGGTTCATCAACCGCGGGAGCATCGCGTCGGGCTCGCGTCAGGTAGCGATCTATGGGGTGTCTGGAGTGGCGCCGGACGGTTATACGGCGCCGGCAAGCCAGGTGATTCTCGGGAACATCGATGGCCTGTCGGCGGGCACGTCCGTGGACAACTGGGCCACGGCGTACGACAACACCAGCAACGGCGCGCTGTATGCGGCGGGCACGGGCAAGTTCAACGGCGTGCAGGTTTGGTACAAGGCGCCGCTGACAAAGGTGGCTGCGGCCAAGCCTGACGCGGGGCCGGCGGTGCCGCAGACGACGGATACCGTCTCGAACACGGAGCGCGACTGGCATGTGCGCGACGCGGAGCCGCCGATCATCTCGGCGGGCTTCTCGGCGCGAGCCGATTGCGGTCGCGGGACCTATGCGGGGGGCGGCAAGTTCACGCAGGCGGGCGGCGTGGAATACGACATCGGCGTGCCGACCTTCATGAACACGGCGACGCGTCAGTTCGGCGTGGTGCGCGGCGCGCGCCGGAGCGAAGCGGCGGCTGGCGCGATGAACGGCGATTGCGCGGAAGGGATGGTGACGGCGGCGCTGCACCCGGAGCGCTTCACGATCAGTGCGGATGCGCTGTTCGCGTTCGACAAGTCGTCGACATCCGACATGCTGGCGGCCGGGCGTGCGGCACTCGAACGGTTCGCGGCGGGGCTGCGCGATGCGTACGAGAGCGTGACGTCGATCACGGTCACCGGCTACACCGACCGTCTGGGTTCGGATAGCTACAACCAGCGGCTGTCGGAAGCGCGGGCGGAGACGGTGCGCGCGTATCTGGCGGCACATGGCGTGCAGGCGGGCAAGATGAAGGTGCTGGGTCTCGGCAGGCGGGAACCGGTGACGCACGACTGCCCGGCGGGCCACACGCCGGAGGTGATCGCCTGTCTGCAGCCGGATCGCCGCGTGACGATCGACGTGGTGGGGCAGAAGCGCGGCGCGGGGCAGGCGCCCGTGCTCAAGGCATCCGAGCCGGCCGGCGGGCGCGATCTCGAACTGAGTTCGCTCGACTGAGCGCGAGCGCATCGTCGAGGCGGCCTCGCGGCCGCCTCGGTGAGCCGGAGATGCTTCAGGAGGGCACAAGAATCGGCGTAAGCGTTTCGCGGGAGGACTGCCTGTGAAGCCTGGAGCGAAGCGGGGATTGTGGATGGTTGATAAACGGATCGCATAACAGGGAACATTGCATACCCGCGGTCGTGGAAACCGTAGAAGACGCCCACGCGAAAGGGCAACGCCAGGTGATGGCGAAAAAGTTGCGCGGGAGACGATTGGTTGGCGATTCGCGCGTTGAAGATGAACTCCACAAACCGCTTCCTCCTTGAAAC
This sequence comes from Burkholderia pyrrocinia, assembly GCF_018417535.1. Taxonomy (NCBI): domain Bacteria; kingdom Pseudomonadati; phylum Pseudomonadota; class Betaproteobacteria; order Burkholderiales; family Burkholderiaceae; genus Burkholderia; species Burkholderia pyrrocinia. The sequence goes on from NZ_CP070979.1 coordinate 75,871, forward strand.
ACACGCTGGGCCATACGAGTCCTGGCCGTGCCGCTCCCGAGTCGGTTCTGTTGCAATAAGGTGGTCAGCTATGAGGTGCGGAACAAGATGAACGACTGAAAGCTTGATGAAGAATCAAGGTCAATGGCCAATGGAAATACCGGTATCGCGCCGTCGACAAGGCCGGCAACACCATCGACTTTCTGTTGCGAGCCCATCGGGATAAGACTGCGGCGCGGCGGTATTTCAAAAAATGGATCGCCCGGAATGGCGAACCCGCGACCGTGACGATCGACAAAAGCGGTGACAATATGGCTGCGCTGGAAGCCATCAACGCCGAGCGCGAAACGCCCATCAAGATCCTGCAGACGAAGTACTTGAACAATATCGTCGAACAAGACCACCGCGCGATCGAGCGGCGTACCCGCCCCATGCTCGGGTTCAAGAATTTCCGGTGCGCACGCATTCCACTCGGTGGCATCGAGGTGGCTCACATGTTCGCCGCGGGGCAGATGAAAGACCACGGCGCCTGACAAGCTTTCGCCGACCAATTCTATTCGTCCACTGCATAAGTAGTCCTAGTCATATCAGGCTTTGCTCAACTTGAAATCGTTATCACGATAAAACCGCATCGGGCGCGGAACGGCAGATCACCAACGCGGCAGCCGGCGTGAACGATACCGAGAACAGCCGCTGGTCGGCGCGGGTTTCCGGTTCTGCCGATACACGCGGCAGTTATGGCGTTGGTGTCTCCGTCGGACATGCATGGAACCAGGCAAGGTTGTCCTCCAGTGGCCATTGCGCCGCTGCGGATCGCTGCGCGGTTTGTGGCGGGCGGGTCGAACCCAGGCGCGAGCGCATCGGGTTCCCGGTTTCGCACGCATGGCCCGGATTCGAAGCGTCGGCCAGGACAGCAGGGCTCGGGATACCAGCGCCCGGGACTGCATCGCTCCGCTGCCGTTGCCGTGTCGTCAAAGCCGATGCGTAAGGGCTCGAAGCACACGGGAAGTCCCCTGACGCCACGGCCACCATTTCCAGCAGTCGCGCGTGCACCCGGCAGAACTGACAAATTGCCTGGCGCAGAAGCGGCATCACCGAAGTGCGATCGCGTTGGCAAGGCTTCGCCGCATACGCTAGCCGCCTCGCCAAGACCCCATGAGTTTCCACGCGGTTGCCCTGAACCTTGCGGCGGCAACACAGCTCACCCGAACTTGATTCTTGCGCGCACGAAAGGGCCAGAACGGTGCCTCAGCTGGAATTTACGCAGTAGGACGAGCGCGCGTCGTCAGGGCACCCGGAGTCCGTTCATTCGATTGCTTCTGCTGCATTGATAAGACGTTTGCTGTGAGCATTTCATTGATCTGATGGCGGAGCGCAGTCGCGTTGTGGCGTCGATCCAGAGACGGGAATTCACGCCCTCGGTGATTTGGGAATCACGGAAAACAAACGACGGCGTTCGGATCCTGACGTGCATCGGCGAAACCACAACATTGTCAGAGAGTGTCGGGTCAGCGGTTGCATCGTTCGCGGTGGTTCGAGCCCTTGGGTGACGAACCACCCACGCTTGCGCGGTGGACCCGGCGTGCCTGGTCTATGAACTGACGTAGCTCGTGCATTCACTTTGGGACGAGTCCTGACATGCTCTGACAGTTCCTCCCAAGCCAATTGGATACCCTTTTGCCTCAAGCGTGAATGGCTGTGCGTTGGCGCGATGCGAACGCGGCCGGTCGTCGAGGTTTCCCGAAGTCTGGGCAATGGATCGAGGTGGAAAATGAACAGAATTTACCGCACCGTGTGGAACGACGCATCGGGCTGCTGGAACGTGGCCGCGGAAAATGCACGAGGACGTCGCAAGGGGACTTTGAGCACACGCTCCACACGCTTTGTCGCGGGTCCGATTGCTGCATCAATCTTCGCGCTCGGTGCAACCGTCATGGTCCCGGACGTTTACGCCCAATCATACTGTGTCAGCTCGTCTGGCTCTGCGCAGATTCCAAGCGGGACGCAGGGTGCCGGTTCCATTAACTGCGGCACGACGGCGGAGGCTTACGGAAATAACGCGATTGCGATCGGCGCATATGCTGTCGCAGGTGTTTCGGGCACAGCAACGATTCAGAACGGCGTCGCAATTGGGGACGGGGCGACGGCGTCCGGGCAAGCCAGCATGGCGCTGGGTTACACGTCAACCGCGTCAGGAGACTACTCCATGGCGCTGGGTTATGGGGCCCTTGCAACCAACGGCGAGGCTGTTTCTTTCGGTTATTTCGCGACCGCGTCGGGTAGTTCTGCGACGGCAGTCGGCGCGGTGGCGACGGCGAGCGGAAAAGCCAGTTCCGCGTTCGGCAACGCCGCGCGCGCCATTGCCGATCAAACCACGGCGATCGGTTATACCGCGATGGCATCGGGCGGAAGTGCCACCGCAGTGGGCACGGCAGCGCTTGCCAGTGGTGTCAGCAGTACGGCGCTTGGGGAGGGGGCGACGGCATCTGGCGATGAAGGAAACGCGCTGGGCTACCATTCGATCGCTTCCGGCGGCGCCTCGACTGCTATTGGCGTCATTGCCACTGCAAGTTCATCACGAGCCACGGCCATCGGCTTTGGCGCAGTGGCAGCAGGTGCCCAGAGCACCGCAGTGGGAAACTTTGCCAACGCTACCAGCAGTACTGATGTTGCCATCGGATATGGAGCGACGGCATCCGGGGGAGCAACACTGGCGGCAGGGTATTTGGCGGTGGCATCCGCCGGTTACACGACGGCCCTCGGCCGTCAGAGTACCGCTTCGGCCGGTGGTGCAACTGCGGTAGGTGCGGTCGACACGGCCTCTGGCGTGAACGCGGCTGCATTCGGGACAGTATCCACCGCGTCAGGCACGGCTTCGCTTGCTATGGGATACGGAGCTCAAGCGTATGGCAATAGCAGCATTGCGGAGGGTATCAGTGCAGTAGCTGGTGTGTCGGGTTCTGCATCATCGGTGATTGGCGATGTGGCAATTGGTGCTTCGGCCACTGCGTCCGGCGGTTCATCAACCGCAGTCGGCAGAATCAGCAAGGCGTCAGGCGCGCTGAGCTCCACGTACGGCGTGGCCAGTACCGCCACGGGGACCGCAAGTACCGCGGTTGGTTACACGTCGAAAGCGCTAGCAGACAATACTGTCGCAGTGGGAGAGAATGCGGTCGCCTATGGTACTTCCAGCGTTGCTCTCGGCCAGAATTCAATTTCGGGTGTTTCCGGTTCGAGCTCGAGCGTCCAGAACACGATTGCCATTGGCAATTTTGCACATGCGACGGGGAACATCTCGACGTCGATCGGCAATGGCTCGACGGCGAGCGCGACCGATTCAATCGCAATGGGCAACACGTCCGTGGCCACTGCGACGGACGCCGTGGCATTGGGCAGTACCAGCCTGGCATCAGGAACCGACAGCACTGCGACGGGCTTTGCAAGCACGGCGTCAGGGGCGTCGAGTGCGGCCTACGGGACGAACAGCAAGGCGTACGGAAACAGCAGCATCGCCGAGGGCAACGGTGCGGTTGCGGGTGTTTCGGGCTCTCCTTCCAGCGTCGTGAGTGATATTGCCATCGGCACCGGCGCAAGTGCCACGGGCGGCACCTCGATTGCCATGGGCACCACCGCGACTGCCAATTCGGCCAATGCGGTAGCCATCGGCACGAGTGCTTATGCGACTGGCGGCAACGCTGTGTCGATCGGCGATGCGAACACCGCGTCGGGCAACGGCGCAGTGGCCATCGGCGATCCGAACGTCGCGAGCGGAACCGGCGCGGTCGCCCTCGGTGCGAACAATACGGCGAGCGCCCAAGGCGCCGTGGCGATCGGTAACCTCAACAGCGCCACGGGACAAGGTGCGGTAGCGCTGGGAAATTCCTCCAGCGCAACAGCAGCAAGCGCGCTCGCGTTCGGCGATTCGGCCATCGCAAACCAGTCGCAGTCGATCGCATTGGGCGCCAGCGCGACCGCGGGCGCACAGGCGGGGGATGTGGCCCTGGGGAGCGGGTCGGTTACCTCGACAGTGGTCAACACCACCAGCGCGACGCTTAACGGGGTGACGTACTCCGGCTTCGCCGGTACGAATGCGGCCAGCACGGTGAGCGTGGGGGCGTCGGGCAGCCCGCGCACCGTCACCAACGTGGCGGCTGGCCGGATCAGCTCGACCAGCACGGATGCGGTGAACGGCAGCGAGCTGTATGCCGTGGCCCTGGCTGACCAGACGCACGACTACAGCGTGAACAGCACGTCGACCGGAACGGATACGAACTACAACAACGCCGGTGCGACGGGTTCGAACGCGCTGGCATCGGGTGTCAGTGCGACCGCCGCGGGCGCGGCTGCGACGGCGGTAGGCAATGGCAGCAATGCCAGCGGTGCGGACAGTGTGGCACTGGGCAACGCGAGCACGGCCAGCATCGGATCGGGCGTGGCAATCGGCAGCGGTGCCATTGCCAGTGCGAACACGGGCGACGTGGCGCTGGGGGCGGGCTCGACGACATCGACGGTGGTGAACACCACGAGCGCGACGATTAACGGGGTGACGTACTCCGGCTTCGCCGGCACGAATGCGACCAGCACGGTGAGCGTGGGTGCGTCGGGCAGCCCGCGCACGGTCACCAACGTGGCGGCCGGCCAGATCAGCTCGACCAGCACGGATGCGGTGAATGGTTCCGAGTTGTACAGCGTGGCTAACACGCTGACCAGCGATATCGCAGCGGCGCAGACGCACGATTACAGCGTGAACAGCACGTCGACCGGAACGGACACGAACTACAACAACGCCGGTGCGACGGGTTCCAATGCGCTGGCATCGGGTGTCAGTGCGACCGCCGCGGGCGCGGCTGCGACGGCGGTAGGCAATGGCAGCAATGCCAGCGGTGCGGACAGTGTGGCACTGGGCAACGCGAGCACGGCCAGCATCGGATCGGGCGTGGCAATCGGCAGCGGTGCCATTGCCAGTGCGAACACGGGCGACGTGGCGCTGGGGGCGGGCTCGACGACATCGACGGTGGTGAACACCACGAGCGCGACGATTAACGGGGTGACGTACTCCGGCTTCGCCGGCACGAATGCGACCAGCACGGTGAGCGTGGGTGCGTCGGGCAGCCCGCGCACGGTCACCAACGTGGCGGCCGGCCAGATCAGCTCGACCAGCACGGATGCGGTGAATGGTTCCGAGTTGTACAGCGTGGCTAACACGCTGACCAGCGATATCGCAGCGGCGCAGACGCACGATTACAGCGTGAACAGCACGTCGACCGGAACGGACACGAACTACAACAACGCCGGTGCGACGGGTTCGAACGCGCTGGCATCGGGTGTCAGTGCGACCGCCGCGGGCGCGGCTGCGACGGCGGTAGGCAATGGCAGCAATGCCAGCGGTGCGAGCAGTGTGGCACTGGGCAACGCGAGCACGGCCAGTATCGGATCGGGCGTGGCAATCGGCAGCGGTGCCATTGCCAGTGCGAACACGGGCGACGTGGCGCTGGGGGCGGGCTCGACGACATCGACGGTGGTGAACACCACGAGCGCGACGATTAACGGCGTGACGTACTCCGGCTTCGCCGGCACGAATGCGACCAGCACGGTGAGCGTGGGGGCATCGGGCAGCCCGCGCACGGTCACCAACGTGGCGGCCGGCCAGATCAGCTCGACCAGCACGGATGCGGTGAATGGTTCCGAGTTGTACAGCGTGGCTAACACGCTGACCAGCGATATCGCAGCGGCCCAGACGCACGATTACAGCGTGAACAGCACGTCGACCGGAACGGACACGAACTACAACAACGCCGGCGCGACGGGTTCCAATGCGCTGGCATCGGGTGTCAGTGCGACCGCCGCGGGCGCAGCTGCGACGGCGGTAGGCAATGGCAGCAATGCCAGCGGTGCGGGCAGTGTGGCACTGGGCAACGCGAGCACGGCCAGTATCGGATCGGGTGTGGCAATCGGCAGCGGTGCCATTGCCAGTGCGAACACGGGCGACGTGGCGCTGGGGGCGGGCTCGACGACATCGACGGTGGTGAACACCACGAGCGCGACGATTAACGGCGTGACGTACTCCGGCTTCGCCGGCACGAATGCGACCAGCACGGTGAGCGTGGGGGCATCGGGCAGCCCGCGCACGGTCACCAACGTGGCGGCCGGCCAGATCAGCTCGACCAGCACGGATGCGGTGAATGGTTCCGAGTTGTACAGCGTGGCTAACACGCTGACCAGCGATATCGCAGCGGCGCAGACGCACGATTACAGCGTGAACAGCACGTCGACCGGAACGGACACGAACTACAACAACGCCGGCGCGACGGGTTCCAATGCGCTGGCATCGGGTGTCAGTGCGACCGCCGCGGGCGCAGCTGCGACGGCGGTAGGCAATGGCAGCAATGCCAGCGGTGCGGGCAGTGTGGCACTGGGCAACGCGAGCACGGCCAGTATCGGATCGGGTGTGGCAATCGGCAGCGGCGCCATTGCCAGTGCGAACACGGGCGACGTGGCGCTGGGGGCGGGCTCTACCACGTCTGCGGTGGTGAATACCACGAGCGCGACGATTAACGGCGTGACGTACTCCGGCTTCGCCGGCACGAATGCGACCAGCACGGTGAGCGTGGGGGCATCGGGCAGCCCGCGCACGGTCACCAACGTGGCGGCCGGCCAGATCAGCTCGACCAGCACGGATGCGGTGAATGGTTCCGAGTTGTACAGCGTGGCTAACACGCTGACCAGCGATATCGCAGCGGCCCAGACGCACGACTACAGCGTGAACAGCACGTCGACCGGAACGGACACGAACTACAACAACGCCGGTGCGACGGGTTCCAATGCGCTGGCATCGGGTGTCAGTGCGACCGCCGCGGGCGTGGCTGCGACGGCGGTAGGCAATGGCAGCAATGCCAGCGGTGCGGACAGTGTGGCACTGGGCAGTGCCGCATCCGCAACGACAAGCGGCGGCGTTGCACTCGGTGCGGGGTCGGTGGCCGATCGCGCGGCTGGCACGTACACGGATCCGATTACGCACAACAGTTTCACGACCGCTATGGGAGCGGTGTCGGTAGGCGCTTCGGGATCGTTGCGGCAGATCACCAACGTGGCGCCGGGCACGCAGTCTACGGATGCGGTGAACCTGAGCCAGCTGGAGGCGGCAGTGAGCTCGCTCACGGGCTCGATCGAGTCGGTGGCGTCCACGGCGTCGGGTAGTTCCAGCTCTGGCAGTACGAGCTCGGGCAGTACGAGTTCGACGAGCACGGATCCGTACGTGACGGCGAACGTCTCGAGCTACACGGCACCAAGCTCGACGGGTTCCGATGCGCTTGCGGTGGGCAATAGCGCGGTGGCCTCGGGCAGCAGCAGCACGGCAGTGGGTAACGGCAGTTCGGCGACGGGCAGCAGCAGTACGGCAGTGGGCAACGGCAGTTCGGCGACGGGCAGCAGCAGCACGGCACTGGGCAACGGCGCGGTGGCGACGGCCGCGAATTCGGTGGCGCTGGGCGCCGGCTCGGTGGCGAGCGAAGCGAACACGGTGTCCGTGGGCTCGGTGGGCGATGAGCGACGCATTACCAACGTGGCCCCTGGCATTAACGGCACAGATGCGGTCAACGTCAACCAGCTCAAGGCCGGTTTGGGCAATCTGGAAAACCAGATCTCGGGCAACCTGAACAAGGCCTATGCGGGAACGGCAGCGGCGATGGCTGCGGCAGGACTGCGCTTTGACGATCGCCCCGGAAAATACTCTGCCGCGGCAGCCACGGGCTATTACCACGGACAGATGGGCGTGGCCGTCGGGATGGGTGGCACGTCCGAGAATGGTCGCTGGCGCGTGAACGGGGGCATCTCGATTTCACCGACGCTCAGCAAGCCAGACTTTGGTGCGGTCGTGGGCGTTTCGCACACCTTCAATTGAACGCACGGCGGCGTCAGATGAAACATTGCATGGCAGCATTCGCGATGCTCGGTCTCGCGACCGCCTCGATACATGAACGAGTCTGAAAGGAGAATCACATGGAAAACCGGATGTCGAAAAAATGGAGCGGGGTACTGGCGGCGCTGCTGGTGGCTGGCGTACCTGTCGCGGGATCGTGCGCGGAAGCGAATGCGGGCGGGCAGGCGGTGATTGCGCGGGTGAACGGCGCGCCGCTGACGAAAGCGCAACTCGATCTCGCGATGCGGCTCTCCGGCCTGCCGGACAACGATGCGGCTCGCGCGGCGCTGAAGAAGGATCTGATCGCCGGTGAAGTGGTTCGGCAGGTGGCCGACAAGGCGCAATACGGCAAGCGCGCCGAAGTCGTCGAGGCGGCGAAGAGTGCGACGGCGCGCGCGGAAAGCGAGCTGTATCTGCGCGACAACGTGCATCCGGCGGCGGTGACCGATGCGCAGGTCAAGGCGCGCTACGACGCGATCGTCGCGAGCCTGGGCGAGAAGGAGTTCAAGACGCGCATCATCAGCGTGAAGGACGATGCGACGGCCAGTGTCGTGCTGGACAAGCTCAAGAGTGGTGCAGGGTTCGAGAACCTGGCGCGGCAATACAGCGAGGCGTCCAACAAAAACGCGGGCGGCGACCTCGGTTGGGTCAGCTTCAAGACGCCGGTGCAGGAGGGCAAGACGGCCGGGTTGCCGCTGGATCTCGCGCGTGCGATCGCCGATCTGCCGGCCGGCGGGACGACCAAGGCGCCGGTGATCGTCGACGGTAGCCGGATCATCGTGCGAGTCGAGGAAGCGCGTCCGACGCAGGTGCCGGCGTATGAACAGGCCAAGGGCCCGATCCGGCAACAGCTCGAGGCGGTGGAGCGGAAGCAGGCGACCGACGCGCTGGTTTCGAAACTGGTGGGGCAGGCCAACGTTCAGTAACCCCGCAAATTGCCCGCGCGACGCCTTCCAGAATCGCGGTCGATTACCGCGCTGCACGAGCATCTCCTGCGACCGATTCAAGTTGTCGGAGCATTGGTCATTCTGGTCGGGGTCTGGCTGGTCACCCGTTCCGCATAAACAAAGCGAAAAACGTGCTTCCGCATCGATGGATTCGTGCTCACGCCAGCCCCCGGCGTGGTCCGTCTCATTCGTTTCTCCTACGAGAAGCTTCGCGGTATCCGGAAGGCCGCATTCCCGACACACGACGGTGAATGAACAAGGCCACGAGCAAATGGAGCATGTCACGAGCCAGGACGTATCGATGCAGATCGTCCCGGCCGACGTCCCGGCGAAAGCGACGTCGTGCTCGACATCAAGCGCGACAAGCCGATCGGCGGCCGCTACACGGTACGCGGGTTCGACCGCGAGAGGATGCGTGCAGCGGCGCGCGATTTCTACCGGATGCTACATGTGGCCAGACGGATGCGTATCGATGAGCGCCCGGCCGCGCTTGCTCAACACGGTGAGATCGGCACGCAGCCGGTCGAGCACCGATCGCCACTCTCCGTAGCGGGCCTGGCGATAGAGCCGCGTGGTTGGATACCACGGGCTGTCGTTGCGTTCGAGCATCCAGACCCAGTGCGGATTCACGTCCAGCAACAACCACGTCGGTATGCCGAGTGCGCCGGATAGGTGCGCGACAGATGTACATACCGTGATCACGAGATCGAGATTGCACACGAGCGCAGCCGTGTCGTCGAACGTTTGCAGCGCGTCTGCGTGATCGACGAGCGCGAGTCCCGCTTCGCGCGCTTGCATGACTTCGGCGTGAGCGTCCAGTTGCAGGTTGTGGAACTCGATGTTCGGCAGTGCGGCGAAGGCATCCGCGTACGCGACGCTGCTCACCGAGCGCAGCGGGTTTCGCTGATGCGTGCGGTTGCCGGTCCAGACCAGGCCGACCTTGAGCGTGCCGGTGTGTGACAGGCGCTCGCGCCAGTGCGCGACGCGTTCCGTGTCTGCCGTCAGATACGGAACGCGCCGAGGCAGCGTTTCCAGCGTGATCCCGAGCATGAGCGGCAGGCTGCACAGCGGCAGGTGATAGTCGAACGGCGGCAGTGGGCGCATGTCGTGCGGAACGATGTGATCTGCACAGGCGGCGAGGCTGCGCGAGAACAGCGGCAGCAGGTCGGCGAAGCAGCAGTAGACGAGCCGGCCGCCTTCCCGCCTGACGCGTTCGGCGATCATCGGCACGAACCGGACGAACTGCAGCGCGTCGCCGAAGCCCTGTTCACCCCAGACGAACAGCGTCTTGCCGGCGAGAGGCTGGCCTTGCCACTGCGGCCGGTCGATGCGGTGATGCCTGCCGCGCAACTCGGGCGCTCCGGCCCATCTAGCCTCGTGATTGATCCAGCCGTTGTGGTAGTCGCCGTGGACGAGCTGCATCATCGCCAGCGACCAGGCGGTGCCGGGCCGGTCCGGCGCACCGCGCGCCGCGTGTTCAGTCACTGCTCGCGCCTCGTTCCAGCACTGCAGTTCCTTCAATGCGTTCGCCCGTGCTTGCAGGGCGTTCGAAAAATCAGGTGCGAGCGCGCACGCGCGTTCGGCCGCGATCAGGCTGGCCTCGGGGGCGCGGCATTTCAGATGCAGGTTGGCCAGGTTCGTCCACGCGAATGCATGATTCGGCTCTCGCGAGATCACGTCCTCGAGCATCGGCCTGGCCGTGTCGTACCCGCCGAGATCGACGTGGGCGGCCGCCAGATTGTTTGCCAGCATGGGCAGCAGGGGATCGAGCGCCATCGCGCGGCGATACGCTTCGACTGCCGCGGCGTGCGCGCCTTGCTGCTGATGTGCGAGCCCGAGCTTGAACCAGTTGTCGGCGCGATCGGGGGCGCACTCGCACAAGCGTGCGGCAACGAAGGATGCCTGCCCGATATGCCCGCATCGAAGGAGCACATCGAACCATTCGTCGAGCCAGTCGATCGCGTTGGGACGTGCTTGCCAAGCCCGGTTGTACCAGGGCAGAGCGGCGGGCGCGCCCGCCGTCGCATTCGCGAGCCGCGCCATTTCCACGAGCGGGAGTTCGGCTTCCGGCGACGCATCGAGCGCCCGGTCGAGCGCTTCGCGCGCATCGGCGTGGCGACCCCGCAGACGCAGCAGATGCGCGAGGCACGCGAGCGCGTCGTGATCGTCGGGCATCGCGGCGCGCCATGCGTCGATTGCGCATGCCGCGGCGATCAGATCGCAACGGCGGAAAAGGGACTGCACGTGCAACAGAGTGAGGAGGTTTTCCGTCATGAGTGCTTCGCGGGACTAGGGGCGACGTCAGATCGATCGGGCGCGAGCCTGGTATGACGAATCGTGCTCGACGAGCGGCCGCGTGAAATTCGGCCGTGAGTCTTGCCGATGATATGCGCGGATGTCGACCGTGTTCACCGTAAGAATGTCAGGCGTTGTCAGGCCGGCTCCATACGTTCGAACTTTTTCCTTAGACTCTGCCGACGCGCTCATGCGGGGTGCAGCAGTCGGCGAGCGAGAATCTGGCGAGATGGCCATCGACTGAACTGCCTGAGTCGCCAGACGGCGCATGCGGAACGATATGCGATAGCCAGCGGAATGCCTGACACGTCCTGACAGTTGTTCAGGCTGGCGTGGCGCTCGGGCTCGGAGGAGCGTCGGAAAACGGCCGGCGCGTCAACGGCGGCGTTACCGTCTCGCCGACACTCGGCAAGCCGGATTTTGGCGCCGCGGTGGGTGTATCTCATACGTTCAACTGACTATGCAGAGGCTGCAAATGACAGATCCGATCCGATTTCTGACCGGTGTGCCGATTGCGAAAGTCGGCCGCGCGAGACGGGCCATGCAGGTGCTCGCCGTGACGATTGCAGCGCTGGCCGGCTCGGTGTCCGCGCATGCGGACGACGCTGGCGTGACGTTTCCGGAGCGCGACGAAGCGTGGCTGAAGGAAGGGACGTTTCCGAACGTCGACAATCTGCGGCAGATGATGCCCGGGCTGTCAAAGGACCAGGTCTATGCGCTGCTGCAGGAGCCGCACTTCTCGGAAGGCTTCTTCGGCGTGCGCAAGTGGAACTACATTTTCAACTTCCGAACGGGTAAGGGCAACGAGTACATCACGTGCCAGTACCAGATCGTCTACGACGGCAACGCTCAGGTGAAGAGCACGCACTGGAAGGAGCACGAGTGTGATGCGTTGGTGGCTCAGGCATCGGCGGCGCCGGCGGCTGCCGCGCCCACGGTGTCGGAGCATTTCGCGGTGAACGACGACGTGCTGTTCGCGTTCGACCGTTCGTCGCTGAATGATTTGCTGCCTGGCGGACAAACGGCGCTGGACGATATCGCGGAACGGCTGAACGGCGGCTATCGGAACCTGAAGTCGGTGACGATCATCGGGCATGCGGACCGGATCGGGCCGGATGCGCATAACCAGGAACTGTCGCTGGCGCGGGCGCAGACGGTGCGCGATTACCTCGTGGCGAAGGGCTTGCCGCGCAATCCGGTGGTGGTAGCGGGGGCGGGCAGCACGACCCCGGTGACGAACGGGTGCCCGGCGGGCAAGACGGTCGAGGCGATTCGGTGCTTGCAGCCGGACCGTCGGGTGACGATCGATGTCGCCGGGGAAAAGCGCGATTGACACCGATACCAATGCGGGGACGTCGGGGCGCGATCGCTGCTGCCTCCGCTATTGCTGCCCGATCATCCTCAGACATCCCATGCCTCGGGCTCCAGGATCGGCAGCCTTGCGTTCCACGGTTGTTCACTGATGCCTGGCGAGGCCGCCCGCCAAGTACTGGCAGTCGACTGGCGGGATGCCAAGTGCAGCGCCGCAATAGAAGCGCGAGAAGTCAAAGCCGTCGCAATCTTTTTTGAACCGCCCTCTTATGAACAGATTGACGAGATTGACTCTTGTTGCATCGGTTGCTGCTCTGACTACAGCCGCGCAGGCGCAACCCGCATCATCAACCCGGCAGCCAACTCCCGATAACTGGGCAGATGGCACTGGCACAGGTGTCTGGATGAACGGGACAAATGAGCTGTGCTGGCGCGATGCATCATGGACCCCCGCAACTGCGGACGCGCGGTGCGATGGAGCGCTGGATGCGCCACAGCGGCGCTCGGAAGGCCCGCCGCCTATGACGACGGATGCTGACCATCCATCGATTCAGGCCGACGCACTGTTCGACTTCGATAAATCCGCGCTGAAGCCCCATGGGAAGGAAAAGCTGGACGAGCTGGCTGGCAGGCTCTCAACGGTGAATCTGGAGGTCGTTGTTGTAACTGGCTACACCGACCGCACGGGCGCAGTAGCATACAACGACGGCTTGTCGTTACGTCGCGCGCTGGCCGTCAAGGCGTACCTGGTGAGCAAGGGGGTACCTGCGGGACGAATTTATGCGGAGGGAAAAGGTTCGCGAAATCCGATTACGGCGGGCTGCAACGACAAGAGCCACATGAAGCTTATTGCGTGCCTTGCCCCGGATCGTCGGGTGGAAGTCGAAGTCGTTGGCACGATCAGGCGGTAGGCGCAACTGCGCTGATCACGCTCGGTCGCGCAGGAGTGTTTGCGACGAATGCTAGTGGTTAGCGGTTCTCTTCACCAACAAGACCATGCGTCGCATCAGCTTCCGTCGGATCCGATCGCGGCATTTGCCAACAGTGACCGTGGCGTGCGTGAGCAGCAACAATATCAAACAGCTTCAAGCCGCCCCCGTAAGGCGAAGGTCGTTCGGCAGAAAGTGAAAGGCCAGTTCAAAAAGGCCGCTCAGTCCGGCTGAAGCTGTTCCAGCAGACGAGTGAACAGGCTAGTTTTAGGAATGCTTCGTGAATGTCGGATCGGCGTTCGAAGCGAATGCGAAGCCGGCGGAAGCCATGGAGCCACGAGTGAGTCCGTTCGACGCCCCGCGGAATTTGCCCAGGCCGCTGTCGTGTTCGGTGCGGTGCCTGGCGATGACCGGTCCGATGTCGCGCTCGCGAAGTCGGCCGCGATGCGAGTCGGAATCGTAGCCACGATCGGCGTAGATGACCTTGGGCTCGCGAAGCGGTCGGCACGCGCGTGCCGCGAATCGACGGAATCGCGTCGACCAGCGACAGCAGTTGCGCGACATCGTTGCGGTTCGCGCCGGTCAGGATCGCGCTGACAGGAACGCCGTTCACCTCTACGAGGACGTGGTGTTTGGACCCTGGCCGTGCGCGATCGGTGGGGTTCGTTGGAAAGTAAACAGCCCTTCCGGGCTCTTTTTTGAACTGACCTTTTAGGAGAAGACGGCAGCGATCGAACGCGACGCTTGTGCGATTCGTGTCGCCGATCGGCACCGAATCGCGGGACGGGATAGTGCATCGGATTCCGAGCATCGGCGCGGCATCGCGACCTGACACGTTCTGACAGACATTCGTCGCTGCCAGTCCTAGACTGGGCACTTCATCATCGACTGCTTTCCCGATTGGGCATGCTCTTTCGTGCACCCGATTCCGGGGGCGCAGCCGGATACCCTCGTTTGCCATGAACATTGCAATCCTCGAGACCGAGGTCGGCGTGCTCGATCGCGCGCTGGCCGACCTGTCGTTCGCCGGGCACTTCTGTCTGGGCGTGTCAGACGATCATGGCCTCAAATTCCTGCTCGACGACGTATCTATCGACGTTGTGATCCTGAACTGGGAGGCGCCGGATATCGTCCGATACGACACGTTGCGTTGGTTGTCTCGTGCGTATCCGGCGATCCGCGTCGTGCTGTGCGTCACGCAACAGACGGCCGAGTGCGACATCGTGCGCGGCCTCGATAGCGGTGCCGACGTCTACATCGAAAAGCCGCCAGGCAACGCGGAATCGCTGGCACGGATCACTGCTTTGGGCCGTCACATCAAGCCGTATCCGGACGGCGACACGGAGCAGGTCGTCTTCGGCGAGTACCGCTTCGACAAGCATAACCGCAGCGTGCAGGTGCGCGGTCGGCCGGTGACATTGACGCCGAAGGAGTTCGACCTCGCGCTCCTGCTCTTCAGGAACCTCTCCGAGACAATCAGCCGGCATCGCATTGCGACAGCCGTCTGGCATAACGACGCCATGACGAAATCGCGATCCGTCGGCACGCATGTTTGCGCGCTTCGCAAGAAGCTCGGCTTGCATCCGGAGAACGGCTATCGCGTGACATCGCTCCCTCGTTGGGGCTATCGGCTGGATCCCGTCGACCGGAAGCAAGGTCGCCCAGCCTGCTGGAGCCTCGAAGCGATGACCCGGACTACCGTCGACATCGCGGACAGCCGATGACCTCGACCCGGAATGGCCTCCGAGCCCCGCTATCTTCAAGTCTTCGGGGCATTTTTGCGCGGCGGCGTATGCAGCCGTGCCTTTTTTCCATTTCCCGACGCGACCATGCAAGCGACCCTCACTCGAATGCTCGACGCTACCGTGGCATGGCAATGAGCAAGACCGGGAGTCCGGCGTGCAGACCGGGCACGAAACAGATGCGAGTCGACTCGAAATGACCCGGAAGAACAAACCCCGCGCGCCGCGCACCCGGGAAATGCTGTTGCCGTTGGCGGCGATCGTCGTGCGCGATGTCTCCCTGGAGAACCATCTGTCGCTGGCGGCCATGCGGGCCGGGCACGGCACGCTCGAGACAGTGATCGCGCTGCTGCGCATCATTTACATGACGTATTTCCTGCTCGAGAACGCACGCACCGAGAACGACCTTGCGTTGTTTATCGAGGTCGAGGCAGCGCTCGAACGCAGCATCCGGGCGGCGGAGCAGGGGCAGGAATGGCAATTGTCTGCCGAGGGGCTGTCGGGACTCGAGCGAATTCTTTTGAGTTGCGACGAAATGATCGGCAGCCTGCCGAAATATCGCTACGTCGATGCATGGAACAAGCTACAACGGTTTGTTCAATCGCCACGTCGATCGCCGTTGCCGGGCAGCCTGCTCGAAGAAGTATGGGTGTGATCGAAGTCCGTCGGCGGGAGCGCGTTGCCGACGACATCGGGACGCAATTTGGAAGCGTATTGGCGGCTGAAAGAATGGAAGAAGAGGTAACACGCGCGCTCATCACGTGGTTGCCTATCGAAATCAGGATTGGTGCAAAAACATATCGTCAGCTATAGCCATATTACTGATCCGGATGCGACGACCTGCAATCTTTTCGACGGCAAGCCTTCGGAATTCAACGATCAGGAAAATCGCCTGTTCGAGCATGTAGGCGACGCCTTGGACGACACTGGTATCGATGTGAAAATTGCCAATGTCGAATACGATAAACATGGCGATGTAGCTGCTGCGGAGTTTTCATTGGCGACATGTTTTTGGTGTCGGGATAGCTACTATTGTGCGAAAAACCGATCGAATATTCCGGATCGGAGTGAGGTGGAAGGGATTTCAGGTGATTGGTATTACGCCGAGGAGAAGGGCGGGTTTTGAATGTCTGGCCGCTCCGTCATGCTATCGGGTAAATCGTAAAACCATTGGAGAAGTGTTTGAGCAGGTCAATGGATTATAAAACCGCGGTCGTGACGGTTTATCGATTGGTTTGGTATCCCCATTCCAGCTGATGCAAGCCTGGAGCAGGCTGACTACCTGACCCCGGACGCCACCTGAACTACTAAAACCGGCCTACCCCACAACACGGAGAATCATATTGCTGCACAAATCCCTGACCGCCATGCTCGTGGCGAGCCTGCTCCCCGTTTCGGCCGCCTACGCGAGTTCGGACGGGGCGTGCGAACCGACTGCCACGCTCAGGCCGAGCGGTTTTTCATGCGGGGGCATCCCGATTCTGAGTCCCGGCAACGACAGTCGGATCAACGCGATGCTGCTGATGGCCGATGGCGGAAGGCTCGCGCAGGTTTTCCCGGACCCTGGAACCATTCCGCCCGCGGTCAGAACGAGCCGGCTCGTCGTACCGTTTTCGTACGACTTCTCCGGATGGATCGATATCGGTCAGAAGCAGCCTGACACGGCGGACGGTGCTCGAGCGGAGGCCTACGCCGACGGCGAAGGCAACATCTGCCGGAGCATGGCGTCCGGCAACAAGGCGTTCGACGACGCGCTGACCGCGGCGAAGGATCTTCCCGGCGGCGACGCCGCGCGGCTGCGCACGGCGCGCGCGGACATCGCAAAGACCTGCGCGGCAGGCGGAGCCGGCACCACGTGGGCGAAGCCGGCGGGCATCAAGTCTGCGCTTGGCCAGCAGTTCGCGACGTACCTCGACGGCGCACATGCGTTCTACCGGAACGACTTCGTGTCCGCCACGAAGTCGTTTGCCAGCGCGTCGTCCAGCACCGATCCGTGGCTGAAGGACGCCGGGCTCTACATGACCGGCCGCGCGCAGTTGAACGTCGCGCAGGCCGGGGCGTTTAATACGGACGGCTCGGGCGCGATGAATCCTGCCAACGTAAACAAGATCGCGCTCGGCGCCGCCGATACGGTCTTCCGTGTCTATTTGAACGCCTATCCGCACGGCCGCTACGCGACATCCGCAGTTGGCTTGCAACGGCGCATCGCATGGCTTGGCGGCAATGCCGCGCGCCAGGCCGAGCTCTATGACAGGGCATTCACGGACTGGTCGGAGCAAACGTCGAATGTGCAACTCGGGCAACTGGCGAACGAACTCGACAGCAAACTGCTGCAGACACCGGGCCTCGACTCGGGTCAGCTCCGATCGCCATCGCTGCTCGCAATCGTCGACCTGATGCGGATGAGCACGCCTGACGTCGATGGTCCGACGGGGCGAAAGCCGATGTCGCTGAACGAGTTACTTGCGCAGAAGCCGCGTTTTGCCGGCGCGCCGGCACTGCACGACTATTTGGTCGCGACCTATCACGTGTTCGTCGACCATAAACCCGACGACGCACTTGCATTGCTGCCGCAGGCTCCCGGCGTATCGCTCGACTACCTGGGCCTGAGCCAGCAGATGTTGCGCGGGTTCGCGCTCGAGGACAGCGGCCGGGCGAACAAGGCCCGGCAACTCTGGGCGCAATTGATCCCGCTCGCGAAGTATCGATTGCAGCGCGAGGCGCTGGAGCTTGCGCTCGCGATCAACCTCGAGCAGGCCGGCCTGGTGGATCGGGTGTTCGCGGACGATTCGCCGATTCAGAATGCCGGCATCCGCGCGGCCCTGCTGCAACACACGGCCGGTGCGGACCTGTTGCGAGCACAGGCGCAGAACGAGGCAACTGGCGGTGCGCTGCGTGACATCGCACTGTACTCGCTGCTGTACAAGGAACTGACGCGCGCGCAGTATCCGGCCTTCATCGCGGACCTTGCGCTGATTTCGGGCAAGCCGTCCGATCCGCTCAAGCCGTTTGCGCTGGCCGGGATCGACGGCGACGCCGGCTACGCGTGCCCGTCGCCGCGCGATGTCGCGGCCGCGCTTCAGCAGAACCCGGCCGACCCGAAGGGGCTGAACTGCCTGGCCGAATTCGTCCGGCGCAATCCGCCTGCGTATCCACTGGTCGGCGAGCCGGCTACGACCAGGCCCATGCGCCCGGCGACCCTCGGCAGCATGCCATCGCAATTCCCGGGCAAGGTTTTCGAGCGAATCGGCAATTATCTGACGGTGATCGGCAACGCGCAGGCGCCGGCGGACGACCGCGCCTATGCGCTATATCGCGCGATCCACTGCTTCGCGCCAGCGGGCTACAGCGACTGCGGCGGCAACGACATTCCGCGCGGCACGCGCAAGAAGTGGTTTGACATGCTGAAGTCCGCCTACCCGCGCAGCAAGTGGGCGCAGTCGCAGAAGTATTACTGGTGACCGCCTGATGAAGCGACTCATCTGCGTCGGCTTGCTGCTGTGTGCGCGAATCGCACTGGCCGGCACAGTCGACGCAGCCCGGTACGACGCCTTCTGGTTGTGGGCCGGGGTGAAGCCGCAGCCGGTATTGCACGACGCACGCGCCGTCTACGTGCTGCAAGGGCAGATCGAAGCGTCGCCACAGGACGACGCACAGGTGCGTTTCATCGCGCAGCGCGCGTCGCTGCCGCCGTTGCCGCGCGCGGACGTCTGGCTGGTATATCGCGCGCACACGCTGCGTTGGACGCCGCGCGTCGAGCGCATCATGCTGGCCCAACTCTCGCGCTGGCGTGCGTCGGGTCGTGCGATCGCGGGAATCCAGATCGATTTCGATGCGCGCACACGTCATCTTCAGGACTATCTCGAGTTTCTGCGGAACCTGCGCGAGCGGTTGCCCGGCGATTGCCGCTTGAGCATCACCGGGCTCCTCGACTGGAGCAGCCGCATCGACGCCGACCAGGTCAACCAACTGAAGCGGATCATCGATGAAGTCGTCGTGCAGACCTATCAGGGCCGCCGCACGATTGCCGATTACGACACGTATCTACCACGCGTCGGGCGGTTGCAATTGCCGTTCCGGATCGGGCTGATCCAGGGCGGAGAGTGGGACCCGCCCCGGTATCTCGCCGGGAATCCGTGGTTCCGGGGCTATGTCGTGTTTCTGCGCAATGAATGACGCGATAGCGCGATGTCCACATCGACCGCAGAGTGTCGGATGCCCGCCCAATGAGGGGGGTGTTCTGCTGTGCACCATCAAATCGAACGGTACGCCAACATGATGCGCTGTGTCGATATGTCTGGAATTCAATATGCACCGTTGCTGATGTCTGTTCTTCTGGCGGTGTCGGCCCCGGACGCCGATGCCAGGCAAGTGCTCGAACTATTTCGCGCATCCACGGGCGGGGACGTGAACAATGCGTGGAATTTTCCCGAGCTGCGCCGCGACTCGGCTCATCCAGACGCTCGAGATCCTTGCAAGCGCAGCCGCATCGATCGAGTGAGTGAATTGGAGTCGCCATGGCGTTCCGTCGTCAAACGGATCACATGGCGCTGCACAATTGAGCCGGGTACGGGTGTCAATGGGGACGCCCTCGCGTCGTTCACGGAAATACACGCCGTGCTGCGACCTGGAATGGTCACCTTTGGCGGTGTTCCAGTCGCCGAGGTGGTGAGGTTCGACAGTGAGTCGGGGGCCGACTACGAGTATGTTCTGCAGCAATCGTACGCAACATCCAGCAAGTCACTTCGCGCGATGATCGAGAAGCGGGTGGGGGCTTCCATGGATCTGTCGGCGCAGGAAGGGGGCAAGAATGAAGGTCTGGTAGTGAACGATATATGGCTGCATCCCGACGCCAAGAACGTCCGTCGTACCGTATTTTCAGTGTCATGGTCGGAGTAGTCTCGGCCCACCAGCCGATGTTGCAGAACTGCCCGACTTGACTGGAAAGAGAAGCATCACATGCTTGAATCGATGAGTGGGATGAATTCATCGCCCGTACTTCGATCGGCAATGGTGCGGTCAGCTTCGCGACGAACCTGACACTGTCTGACGTTGTTTTCCCGGGGTGACTGTTATCTTCGTCGGCAGCGCTGAGCAATTCCCGTCGATAAGGCGCTTGACGTGGAGTGTGGCGGGCGCAGAAATTTTCGGAACGGTCATGGACACTACGAACAAGAGCGGAGACGGCCCCGCAATCTCACGCCGTAGCTTTTTGTTCAGCTTGAGCGCGCTTGCGCTGTCGGCTTGCGGCGGCGGGGGAAGCGCATCCGCTGCATCGCAGGATGGTGCTGCGGCGAGCCCGGTCGTCGGGGCGGGAGCGGCGGGAGGCGCGGCCCCCGCTTCGACGCCGGTGGGTGCGAGTCTGGCCGATGGCATTGTGCCGGCGTCCGCGTCTGCCGTGGCGACCACCGTCGATGGCGGCACATCGGACGCGGCCGCGACGCCATCGAGCGATGTCTCGAATCCGGCCGCGACCAGCAACGCTCCGGCGACAACGACAGGCACATTCATTCACCCGGGCCTGCTTCATACGCAAGCCGATTTCGATCGCATCGCTCTGAAAGTGGCGACTCGGCAGCAGCCGTGGCAGTCCGCCTGGAGCGTGCTGATCGCCAACCACCATGCGAGCCTGTCGTGGACGCCGCGACCGCAAGCGGAGGTGGACCGTGGCGGCACGGGCCCCCAGAACTACACGCTGCTGTACAACGATATCGCCGCCGCCTACGCGTGCGCATTGCGCTGGAAAGTCACCGGCGAAACCGCGTACGCGGACAAGTCGGTCCAGATCATGAACGCATGGTCGTCCACGCTGAAGCGCCTCGGCGGCGACACGAACGTCGACCTCGCGGCCGGCATCTACGGCTACGAGTTCGCGAATGCCGGCGAGATCATTCGCACCTATTCCGGCTGGGCGGCGGCCGACTTCGCCGCGTTCCAGTCGATGATGCGCAACGTGTTCTATCCGATCAATCACGATTTCCTGAATCGCCATAACAACACGGACATCACGCATTACTGGGCGAACTGGGACCTGTGCAACATCGCGTCCGTGATGGCGATCGGCGTGCTGTGCGACGATCGCGCGTTGTTCGACGAGGCAGTGAACTATTTCCGGAGCGGCGCCGGCAACGGAGCGATCGCGCAAGCCGTCTATTACCTGCATCCGGGCCATCTCGGGCAATGGCAGGAGACCGGGCGCGACCAGGGGCACAACACGCTCGGCATCGCGCTCGGCGGCGCGATCTGCGAGATGGCGTGGAACCAGGGCATCGACCTGTACGGCCACGACAACAACCGTTTCCTCGCCGGCGCCGAATACGTGGCGAAGGCGAACCTGCTGCAACCCGATGGGGCGATCTATTACACGGTTCCCTATGTCACCTACTCCAATGTGGACGTCACGCAGACGCAGTTCTCGACGTCCGCGCGAGGCTTGATCCGGCCATGCTGGGCGCTCGTCTACAACCACTACGTCAATCGCAAGGGGCTGGCAGCGCCGTGGTCGAAGCAATTCGCGCTGAAGATCCAGCCGGAGGGCGGCGGCGGCAACTACGGCCCGAACAGCGGCGGCTATGACCAGCTCGGCTACGGCACGCTGACCTGCACGCGCGATGCGTTCACGGGAACCCGCGCGCCGAGCGGGCTCGCGGCATGGGTCAGCGCGTCGCTTGTCGTGCTGTCGTGGTGGGGCGTCGCGAGCGGCACGAGCTATACGGTCAAGCGCGCGTCGCGCCCGGGCGGACCGTACACGATCGTCGCGACCGGCATCGCGGATCCGCTCACGTACACCGACAGCCCGGCTGCCGGAACATGGTATTACGTGGTCAGTGCGCGCACGCCGACAGGCGAAACGGGCGACTCGAACGAGGCGGTCGCGGTGACCGAGATGCGCTTGCATACCAGATTGCCGTTCGATGAGACCAGCGGATCCGCTGTGGCCGATGCGAGCGGCAACGGTCATGGGGGCACGCTGATGGGCGGGGCCACGCGCGCGGCCGGGAGGACCGGTAAAGCGCTGTCGCTGGACGGCGTGGGTAGCTATGTGAGCTTGCCGGACAATCTGGTAGCCGACTTATCGGACTTCACGATCGCGGCCTGGGTGAACTGGAACGGCAACGGCGGCAAACGGTGGGCGCGCGTATTCGACTTCGGTTCGGGCACTGCCCGCTACATGATGCTGACGCCGATGGGGGGAACGGGCGTCGTGCGTTTCGCGATCAGCACCAACGGCTCGCATGGCGAGCGCCGTGTCGACGGCAAGGCGTCGCTGCCCACCGGGCAGTGGGCGCACGTCGCGGTCACGCTGTCCGGCACGACGGCGACGCTGTACGTGAACGGCAGCGTCGTGGGCAGTGCCGACGACGTGATCTTCGCGCCGTTCCGGCTCGGGCCAACCGCACGGAACTGGATCGGCCGCTCTCAGTTCGCGGCCGATCCGTACTTCGGCGGGCTGATCGACGAGTTTCGGCTGTATCGCAACGCGCTCGACGCCGAGCAGATCGCCGCGTTGGCACAGGGCTGACGCAGGCCAGGGCCGTCGCCATTGCGGCGCGCCGATGCGAGGCGCCGTCGCGGGATGTCGCGCCGTGCTCGATCAGTTTGGCTCGCTGCGCAAGGACATGTACGGCGGGACCTCAGCAGCGATGGCGATCCGCAATCGTACAAAGCCGGGCAGTCGGGCTGGGCGGTGGCCGGAGGCGTGTACCGCGATGCCAGCGAGCTGGGCGTCGGTATGTCGGCCATTTCGGAGAGCGGTCGATGAGTCACGAAAATATCGGGCTCCGCTGACAGCCGCGGCGGCTTCGGCTTATCGGCAGGGGGCTTTCATCCGTGGAACTGAAGACAGCGGCTCACGCGGAACCGGCATATTGCCGTGACCGCCGAAAAGACATTATCGATTTCATGCAACCCAAAAAAACACTGATCACATCCATCGTCGTTCTGGCTGCGTCTCTTGCCTTTTCCTGTTCGATCGCCCGAGCCGCCGGCCCGGATACGTATACGCTGAATCCGGTTGCGGGCAAGGCCATTTGTGCGAGCGCCAACATTTCCGCCCGCATCGGGCGGTCCGCCGCGCTATGCGTGACGAAGGGAGCCTATTCGCATGATCTGTACGAGGTCCGGATCGACGGCGTCACAGTGGTAAAGGGTACCGACGACGAAACGACCGGCGGAATCGCCGCAACATACCGCGGCCGGCTTTTCGACCTCGTCTGTACCTCGGTCCTGTCGGCGTCCCACAACGTCACCGACGCGCAGGTCGAATCGATTCGCGCCATGGCGCCCGATACGCCCCGGGAACAGTTGAAACAGCTGTCCACCCTGTTCAATATGGTCGAGACGGGGCGTCGTTGCGTGGTCGGCGCGCAATCGGCACAGTTGTTCATGGTCGAAGTTCGCTTTGAATGACGTGTCGCCGATGCATCACACATTGACTCCCGGCGAAGGCGCATCGCGGCCCACCCGGCTGCGCGTGAGGCTTTCGCGAGGCTGGTCTCTGCTGGCGGGGCTGCTGATTTGCGGTGCGGTTCATGCCGTCGAGGCCCCTGTCGCTTCGGCATCCGATGCGGCAGCCGATACCGGGGCGCCGAATATCGCCGCATGCACGCATGGCGCGCCGGTCACGACGTTTCCCGAGCCGAAAGACACGAATGCCGTTCCGCGGCTGCAAGGTCGCATCACCGACACCACGGGTGCGCTGACGGATGCATGTCGAACGGATCTGAACGCTCGGCTGGCTGAGCTCGAACGGCGTACGGGTGTTCAACTCGCCGTGCTGCTCGTTGCGACGAGCGGGCAGGCAACGATCGAGCAGTTCGCCACTGCCGTCTTCGAGAAATGGAAGCTCGGGCATGCAAAGACCGACAACGGTCTTCTTCTGGTGGCGGCGCTGAACGATCATCATGTGCGCATCGAAGTCGGCTACGGGCTGGAAGGCGCCGTGCCGGATATCGCCGCTGCCGAGATCATCCGGCAGCAGATCGTGCCGGCGTTCCGTGCCCGCAATTTCGAAGCCGGCCTGAGCGGAGCAGTCGACGCGCTGGTCGAGCGATTGCAGCCGCGTGCGCTGGAAACGGCCGCCAGCGAAGCGAAACCGGCCGTTACCGCAAGCGAGTCGGAGCGCCCGCGCGATGTCGCTCGCGCGCCGGAGCAGAAGATCGATGTCGGCATGTGGGTGCTGCTCGTACTGGCGAACGTCGTGTTCGGCATCGCAGCCATGTGGCGAAAAGCCCGATGGTACGTCTATGTCGGAGGCAGCTATATCGGGACGGCTGTCGCACTCATCGCGAGGTTGCCTGCCGGATTGATCGATACGGGCGTCCCGGCGATCAATCTGCTGGGCGCGCTTGTACTTCCCGCATTCCTCGGCTTGCCGGCATGCCTGCTCGGCATGGGCCTGTTTCGCTCCGCTTCCGTGCGCAAATTTATGGCGATCGTTGTCGGCGTCCTGCTGGCATTGATCGCGGCCGGGCACGCGATGGGGTTTTCGGCCGGACAGGTCCTGATGACAGTCGGGCTCGCTCTGCTCGTGGTGCTGGGTGTGGCCGCCACGCTGGCGGATTTCTTCAACGACTGGGAAAGCAGTCCTTCGTCGGGCAGCAGCGCTTGGGGATCGTCAGGGAACTCCGATTCAGGCTCATCATGGAGCGCCGATTCGAGCTCGTCGGATTCGTTTTCAGGGGACGGCGGTTCGAGCGGGGGAGGCGGCGCGTCGGACAGCTGGTGATACACGCATGTGTCGATACCGTTCGGTATTCACGGTTCGCGATCGACGGAAATCTTCAATTGGAACAATCAAGATGAAATGGCTTCGCCTGTTTTTTGCGCTTTGTATCGTGCTTCCGTTTGCCGGTTGCGGATATAACGCGATCCAGACATCGGACGAGGATGTCAATGCCGCGTGGTCCGAGGTGCTGAACCAGTATCAGCGTCGCGCCGATCTGGTGCCCAATCTCGTCGCGGCGGTCAAGGGATATGCGTCCCACGAAGAGCGCGTGCTCACGGAGGTGTCCGAAGCGCGCGCACGCGTCGGCAGCATTCAACTGACGCCTGAACTGGCGAAAGACTCCGGCGCGCTCGCGGCGTTCGACAAGCAGCAGGGCGGTCTGTCGAATGCGCTGAGCCGCCTGATGGTCGTCGCCGAGAAGTATCCGGATCTGAAGGCCAGCACGCAGTTTCGCGATCTCTCGGTTGAACTCGAAGGTACCGAGAACCGCATCGCGGTCGCGCGCGGGCGCTACATCAGGACCGTGCAGAACTACAACCTGACGGTCCGGCGCTTCCCTGGCGTGATCGTGGCGAAGATCTTCGGTTACGAGACACGGCCGAATTTCAGCGTGGCGAATGAATCGTCGATATCGGCTGCGCCGAAAGTCGACTTTTCGGCGCCGAAGGCTGCTAGTGGGGTGCAGTAATCGTGCTTGTCCGGAGGGTTTTTTCCACGCAGGCGCGGTCTGTCGACGCCTGTCACGCTCGCTGCGGACGGTATGCTCGTTATCGGTGCAATCGTGCTGGCGCCATTTCTCATTCCGATCTTTATCGGCGGAACGGGCATAGGCGTGGGGCCTTGAGCGAATCGACGATCTCACGCACGGGTGAGGGCGTGGGGGCCCGACGCGGGTTTTCCTGGTCGTCCCCGTGACGACGAAGGGGCGGGATCGAGCGTACGACCCGATTCAATCAACAATGACACGCGGATCGGTCGAATCGAGGCAGATCGTCAATTGGTTGCCCTCCTTGTCGAACGCGCAATACGGCAGCGGTTTGTGCAGCATCGCAACCAAAGGAAAGCCGACGCAGACCCAGGCGAGCAGCACGGCCAGCGGTAGCCGGGCCACGAGCCCAATACGCGAGACCGACTCGGGACCGGCGAGGCGCGCGCCCCTGACACGCGCGAATATGCCGACGATCAGGAAGATCGTGCCTGCCAGCATGGCCTCGGCGATCTCCTGTCGTTGCGGGCAATAGATCAATTCGACGTTGGACTCGTCCGGATAGTGGACTAGCCACCACGCGCCGATGCACTCGATCAGGCATCCGACCAGGAACCAGGCCACGTGATATCCCGGCAGGCGCAGCAGCAGTGCGACGAGCAGCACGGCTGTGGCCACGAGCAGGCTGAGGGTGTAGGCGACAAGACCCATTCCGCCGCCGAACAAAGTGCCGCTCGTTTCGACCGGCCTGAGTATCTCCATGATGAAATAGCCGGCATATACGACGGTTCCCAGCAACGCGATCCAGCTGACCGCACGATACAGCCACAACCATCCCCGGCCAACTGGCCGATTCATGACGACACTGCGAGACATGACGAAACCTTATGTTGATGCGGAGTGGCAAATCCGCCTGTGATCGATTGCCCGAGCATGGGAGGCTAGCAGCGGGTGGCCGGCGGTTGTGTCAGAGACCGTCAGGCGTATTGTCAGTTGCCCGCGGCAAACCCGACCCGGGGTGTACGCAGCGCAGGTCGATCGCATCGATCTTTCGCTGCGTAAGAATGCCAGGATTGGTCGGACCGACTTTTGACGCACGGAATTTCTCCTTGGACTTGGCTCCTGCTGCGTTGGCGGTAAAGCGGACGCTGACCGGAGCGTTCCGCATCTCGTCGGTGTACGTTTCGTCTGCGCCGTCGCGCGTCGCTGGTCGAAGATGCGCTACACCACTGCGCCGACAATCCATATCGAGCCTGACAAGTCCTGACAGTCACCCGCGACGGGCTGCCATAGACTCCGTTTTGAGGGCAGACGGACGTGAGCGGAGTGCCGCCGAGATGGGTGCCGGACGGCATCGCCTCGATCACGCGTGAGAGTCCGTTTTCATCTTCATGCCATCTTTCCATGAGACGAACAGCATTGATTCAATCAGGTATACGAATCGAATTTTCGTCAAGCGGTGCTGGCGCGACCGCATCTCAACTGACTGATTGCAGGGGTTCAGATGAAAGAAACGACCGTTTCCGCGGCGTATGTGCCGATTGCGAAAGTCGGCCGCGCGAGACGGGCCGTGCAAGTGCTCGCCGTGACGATTGCAGCGCTGGCCGGCCCGGTGTCCGCGCATGCGGACGACGCTGGCGTGACGTTTCCGGAGCGCGACGAAGCGTGGCTGAAGGAAGGGACGTTTCCGAACGTCGACAATCTGCGGCAGATGATGCCCGGGCTGTCAAAGGACCAGGTCTACGCGCTGCTGCAGGAGCCGCACTTCTCGGAAGGCTTCTTCGGCGTGCGCAAGTGGAACTACATTTTCAACTTCCGAACGGGCAAGGGCAACGAGTACGTCACGTGCCAGTACCAGATCGTCTACGACGGCAACGCTCAGGTGAAGAGCACGCACTGGAAGGAGCACGAGTGTGATGCGTTGGTGGCTCAGGCATCGGCGGCGCCGGCGGCTGCCGCGCCCACGGTGTCGGAGCATTTCGCGGTGAACGACGACGTGCTGTTCGCGTTCGACCGTTCGTCGCTGAATGATTTGCTGCCTGGCGGACGAACGGCGCTGGACGATATCGCAGAACGGCTGAACGGCGGCTATCGGAACCTGAAGTCGGTGACGATCATCGGGCATGCGGACCGGATCGGGCCGGATGCGCATAACCAGGAACTGTCGCTGGCGCGGGCGCAGACGGTGCGCGACTACCTCGTGGCGAAGGGCTTGCCGCGCAATCCGGTGGTGGTAGCGGGGGCGGGCAGCACGACCCCGGTAACGAACGGGTGCCCGGCGGGCAAGACGGTCGAGGCGATTCGGTGCTTGCAGCCGGACCGTCGGGTGACGATCGATGTCGCCGGGGAAAAGCGCGGGCAATAGCAGGCCGACGCTCGCGAGCATTGCCGACAGCCACGAGTACTGACATGAAAACAACCATTCCTGAACCTGAGATCCCTCAACCCGAAAACGAAGCATCAGGCGCCGACGCCGGCGCGCCGGGAGGCCGCCGCGGGCAGAGGCGGCGCCTGCACGCTACCGCCTCCGCACCGAAGAAGCCGCGCTTCATGTCATTCCAGCTGAATCGCGTCGTTCGCGATCGCTCTTACGATACGGTACGTATGTCCACGCAATCTTGCGCTCTGAACATCGCCTTTCTCGAGCCCGTGCAGGGCTCGCTCGACGAAATTGCCGGCGTGCTGGCGTCACGAGGGTACGTCTGTCACCGAGTACCGACTTGTTCCGCATTCGAATATCTGCTGGAAGACGTACCGATCCGGCTGGCAATCCTCGACTGGGAGGCGCCCGATATTGGCCGGTACGAACTGCTGGCATCGAGCCGTCGTCGCTATCCGACATTGCCGTTCGTCCTCGGCGCGACGCAGGAAGCGCGAGAGGAGGATCTGGTATCCGGACTCGAAGCCGGCGCCGATGCCTACGTCGACCGGCAGCTCGGCAGCGTCGAGTTGCTCGCGCGCATCGACGCATTGATGCGGCGAGTCTATCCGCATCTGTTCGTGAGCGACGAAATACTGGCGTTCGGCGCCTATCGCTTCAATCCGCGAACGCTGTCCGTCGAATTCCGCACGCGCCAAGCGATGCTGACGCGCAAGGAGTTCGATGTCGCGCTCCTGTTGTTCAGAAACATGTGTCGCCCGGTGACGCGGCGCGAGATCGCTGCGGCGATGTGGGGGCAGTTCTCGAAAGAGCGATCGCGCAGCATTGACACGCACGTGTCGTCGATTCGCAAGAAGCTTATGCTGAACGCGCGAAACGGCTATCGACTGACGTCGATTCACCGGTTCGGATATCAGCTCGACAACATGCGCTCGCACGAGCCGGTGTCGGTCGGTTGAACGTTTGCGGCCGCTTCGCCGCTCTGGATCCGGGGGCACGCGGGGCGGCTGCGCCGTCACACGGCCTCGTCGATCCGGGCGGCCGCTGCCAGCGCAACGACCGGAAGATGGAGCGTCATCGTGGTGCCGTGCCCCGGCGCGCTGTCGCAATCGATCGTTCCGCCGTGTCGCGTAATGACCGTCCGGACGAATGCCAATCCGAGTCCGACGCCTTCGCTGTCAGGCTGACCGGGAACCCGAAAGCGCTGGAATCGTTTGAACAGACGCAGCCTCTGCTCGTGCGAGATGCCATACCCCTGATCGCGGATCACGCAGCGCAATCGTGCCGGCGTTTCACCGGTGAGAGATAGCGCGCAGTCGATGCGCGTATGCGGCGGACTGTACTTGACCGCATTGTTCAGCAGATTCACGAGCCCGCGGGCGATCATCGAGCGATCCGTACGTACCGGAAATTCGCCGTCCGGCGTGTCGTATGCGAGCGTAATGTGCTTCGCATTGGCGAGTGGCCAGACCTCGTCGACCGCGCTGTTCAGCAGATCGGAGAAGTTGGCGACCTCGAGCGCGTAGTCGCAGGTCTCGGCAGCGGCGAGCTGCACGAAGCTGTCCGCCAGCGCCAGGGTGCGGCGCGCGTATCGCTCGATGCGATCGTAGGTGAGCCGCTGGCCGGTTACGACCGCCTTCGGACGCTCGATGTCGATCAATGCGATGATCGACGATTGCGGCGAGCGCATGTCGTGGGACAGCAGATGCAGCATCTCGTCGCGCTGGCTCTGCGCGGCATGGAGTGCCGTCACGTCGTTGAGACTCGCGATCCAGCCGATCAGCTCGCCGGCCGAACTCGTACAGCGCGCGTATCGCAGCACGAAATGGTGTCCGCTGGCATCGGCGACCTCTACGCCGCGTTCCAGCGCATCGAGGTTGCCGGCGTGGGTCGGAGAGAGCAGCGCGGGCCACGGGCGGCCGCGCGCCGCTGATGGCGCGCCATCGATCAGCCGCACGAACGAAAGCGTGCTCAGGATTTCCTGCAGCGTGCAGCCTTCGAGTGCTTTTCCCACGGGCGGCGTGAGGCATGCCCGGGCCGGATCGTTGGCGAGCCGGATATAGCCCGCGCTGTCCGATACCAGCACCGGGTCGGGCAAGCTGTTCAGGCTGTCCCACACGAAGCGTTTCAGGTCGCGCACCTGTCGCGCGGCCTGACGCATCAGCGCGATGTTGTGTTCCAGTGCATGCCCGACGAAGGCGAAGGTCGCGATGCGCTGATCCTGAACGAGCTGCGGCTCGTTCGCCAGCTGCTCGAGCTCGGCGCTGATGAATGACATCGCCACTTCGAGCCGCCGCCAGCTCCACGTCGGATAGACGACGAGCAGTGCGAGCGCGGCGGGCACTGGACTGATCCAGACCGACGCCTTCAGAAGCAGCGTGCCGCTGCCGAATACCGCGGCACCGATCAGCGTCGGCAGCAGCACAATGGTCTGCCGTGGCGTCAGGTACAGGAATGCGAGCAGCAGCAGCGCGAGCGGCGACGCGGAATAGAGGACAACCTCCCAGATGTCGGCCGTGGCGATGTATCGTCCGGATAGCAGCGCATCCAGAATGTTGGCGTGGATCTCGACGCCGCTCATCGAGCCGTTTTGCCCGGACACGGGCGTCGTCAGATGTTCGAGCAGACCGTCGGCCGTTGCGCCAACGAGCACGAACTTGTCGCGAAACATCGCCGGATTTACGTTGCCGTCCAGCACGTCGACGAACGCCACCTGAGCGTAGCGTATGCCGTCGCCCGAGAACGGAATCAGCATCTTCCCGGAGCGGAACACGGGATCGACAATCGGTTTCGAATCCGAAACCCTTGAGGCAGGCGGGCCGGGCAGCGGCGCGTTGCGGCCGCGTGCCCCGCGGTAGGCCGGAATCACGAACTGCGGCCACAGCTGACTGCGGTTCCCTTCGAACAGAGAGACATTGCGGACGATGCCGTCCTGTTCGGTTTCGAGATTGATATGTCCGATTCCGGCCGCGGCCGCGCGCAGCGGCTCGACGGGCAGCAATGCGTTCCCGGCTTCGGGATTGGTCGGGCCGCTTTCGATGACGAGCGGCAGATAGACTGGCGCATGCGACATCGCGTCGGCGAGCGCGACATCCTGCGCGCCGGGCTCCGTGAACAGCACGTCGTACAGGACGGCTCGCGGCGAGCCCGCTGCGATGCGCAGCAGCGCATCGGCATGGACCTGACGGGACCACGGCCACCGGCCGAGCTTGTTGATGCTGCGGTCGTCGATAGCGACGATCACGACGTCCGTGCTGGCCGGCACCGACCGGTGCCGGAACCACCAGTCGTAGAGGATGCGATCGGCCGGGCGGGTCAGATGACACGCAACCAGCAATACGATGAAGGTGACGCCGACGGCGCCGAGCAGCAGCCATTCGCGCAGAAAACGCTTCTCTTCGGCGCGAAGGAATGAAGGGGGAAGCCTGATGAACATGAGAACCGCCGCGCGATGCGCGCAAACACCTATCGACCTACCGTAAACGACTGCACCGGCGTCGACTGCTCGTCGATCCCGCCGTCGGCGGCGCGCCGTGCAGCCGCCACGCGCCAGAAATACTTGCCCGGCTTCAGATCCGACAGTATGAGCCGGGTGCCGGTCAGGCCCGCCTGATCGACGAGGGGATCGTGCAGCTGTGGATCTGCCGCGAGCACGAAGTGCGACGTGTGCAACGGACCGGCGTCCATGTCGTCCGTCCAGCGGAATTCGTAATGCGTGGCTGCCTGTCGCGGGGCGACATCCGTCGCAGCGGTTCGGGTGCGGCGAAAACTGTAGATGCGCGTCAGTCCTTCCAGCCCGTGCGCATCGACGGCAGACAACCGGACGAAATAGTTGCCGTCCGGCAAATCTGCGAACACGGCGCGCGGACCGTCCGCACGCACGCTGTCCAGCATGTCCAGAAAACCTGCATCGCTGGCGATCGTCACGCGATACGCGCGTGCGTTCGTCACCGGCACGATGTCGAATGCGATTGGCGAGCCGGCCTGCACATCGTCCGGATGCGCCAGCGCGGGCGCGGCCGGCAACTGGACCGGTGCGTCGACGTGACCGGCCGGATCGGCAACGACGCCGAACTGCATCGGCACGAGCGCCTGTGACGCGTCCTTGCCATCGACGGCGACCTTGCCCGCCAGCACTTCGACGATGCTCTCGCCGTCGTCGTACCCGACGCCGAATTCCGTGCCGCGCACGCCGGCGATGACCGACGGCGTGCTGATGTTGAACTGGTCCCTCGGTTTCAGCGGCGTCACGGTGGCGCGCACCTCGCCTTTTTCGAGGCCGAATTTGCGGTCGGCACCGCCCGTCGTCGGCGATGTGCGAAGCCGCCGGATGTCGACCGAGGTGTTGGGCATCAACGTCACGTGCGATCCGTCCGACAGCTCGATTGTCGCGAACGATCGGGCTTGCGTGCGGACGACATCGCCTTCGGCGAGCGTGGTGTCGACCGTCAGCGGCCCGTACGGACCGCGATAGGACGCACGCTCGGCGAGGCCGCGCACGGCAATCGTCTTCGCCCCCGGTTGCGACCGCTTGAGCAGCGTCGCCGGAATGTGCAGCGTCGAGCCAGGCTGCAGGCGTTTCGGGTCGGCGACGCGGTTGATGCGCTGAAGCACCGTCCAGTTTTGCGGATCAGCCAGATAAGTCGCGGCGAGGTCGTACAGCGTGTCGTTCTGGCGCACCGAATACGCGATGGTGTCCTGCGTCTCGCCGAACGGCATCTGTGCTTGCGCGCACGGCACTCCGCTGGCGAGGAACGCCAGTACGCCGGCCGCGATCGCCGCGCGTATCGAAACGTCAGTCGACGGACGCTTGCACCTGTTCACGAGCCGTTCGCTCCGAGCTTCTCGAGCCGGTAGCCGTAGCCGTAGATCGGAACGATGCAGTAGCCGTTCTGTGGCTTCAGGTCGAGCTTGACCCGAACCGCCGACACATGCGTATCGAGCGTGCGGGTAGGGATGTCGGGCGAGTGTTTCCATACCGTTTCGATGATGTGTGCGCGCGACAGCGGTCTGGCCAGGTTGCGGAAGAACAGCAGCGCGACCTGGAATTCCTTCTGCGATAGCGCGACCGGTGTGCCACGGTAGAGAACCCGGCCTTCCTGCAGGTCGAACGTGTAGTCGTCGAACTGCTGGCTGGTCGCCACGGAATCCTGCCGGTAGGTCCGGCGCAGCAGCGTCGTCACGCGCGCCAGCAGCACCGGAGCGGCGACCGGTTTGATCACGTAGTCGTCGGCGCCGGCATTCAGCGCCGAGACGATGTCGGCTTCGTGCGCGCGGCTCGTCATGAACAGCACCGGCAGGTTCGCGTCGCAGTTCTGCCGGATCCATGCGAGCACCGCGTCGCCTTGCATGTCGACGACGTTCCAGTCGAGGCTGACCAGATCGAACGTCTCACGCTGCAATCGGTGGATGAGTGCGCGTCCCTCGGTGAAGACATAGCAACTGTGACCGGCCGGCGTGAGTGCCTCCGTGATGAATTGCAATTGGCTGGGATCGTCGTCGAGAATGGCGATGCGCATGTGATTCCGTGTTGCTCGGGCTGATTCGATAAAGGCAACGGAATCGCACGATCGAGCGCTCCAGATGGCGCGCTCGGGTGCGGATGTCACGTTGCGGCGGTTTTCAGTTGGGTGTTCACTGTCCAGTCCAATTTACATCGCCTCCGGATTACAAACGTCAGAGAATGACAGGTCGCGCTTTCGTCCGGTCAGGCGGAGAAAGCGGATGCAATCGATAGTCGGGGCGCATTGTTCACCGGGTATCCCTGGATGGCTGTGCCGTGCCGACGGCGAGCAACGTGCCATCGATGGCGAGCGGGATACGGGAAAGATTGGACCGTGCCGGCACTGGCACGCCGTGCTCGAGATGGCGCGGTGGGTCTCTCAGGACGGTCGAATCTTCTCGCAAAGCCGCGACCCAGGCAATCAGGCAAAGCTGATCGGCTTGTAGTCAAATCCTTACAATCCGGTCGCGAACCACGTTGGGCAACGCGTCGCGTCCCGAGCGCGGGCGTATGCATGTGCATCGGGGCTCGCCGGCCATGCTCCCGAATCGTCCTGACCTTGTCTGACAGTGGCTGTACCGACGATCGACTAGTCTTGTGACTGAAAGCAACGTAGTGTGAGGATGTCACGATGACGTGGATTACCTGGGCCGTGCCGACGGCCTTGGTCGTGGCCGGGATGATGGCGGCCGGTTTGGTCGGCTACCTGCTTACGGGCAGAAGGGCGTCTGATCCGGGCACGGTATCGCGGGAAGAGCTGAACGCCGAAGCGCCCGATGCGGGCGCTTCGCCTCACCCAAGCGGCTTCGATCGCGCGTGTCTTGCGGATGCGGGCCCGAAACACGCAACCCCCGACCATGCAAGCGAACATTGGATGGATCTGGCGTCGTCCAATGAAGCAGACGTCGAAAGCATCTGCATCGTCGACATCCACGAGTCTGGCGCCTTCGACATCGTGCATCCGTCGCCAGCCGATGATGGATCGAACGATTCGCGCGCACCGCATCTGGTGCGCGGTCTTCTTGGCGCGTTGCTGGTACCTGCATTCGTTCAACGGCTGGTGGCCGGACGATACGCGAGTGCAGCGGCACACAGGTCGGGAAACTGGTACGGAATGGTGGAAACCGCGTCCGGTCCGCACTGTATCCGGGCGGCATGGTCGTCTTTGCCCGTTACCCAGTCGGCCGCAGCCAGAGTGATCATGGCCCTGCGGGATACCACGGAAGCGATGCGTGTTCATCAGTTTGGCCGCGATCGCGAGCGCGATCTCCGCACCCTGGTCGAGAATTGTCCGGATCCGATCGTCCGTTACGATCGACAAGGAAAGCGCATTTTCACGAATCCCGCCCATGCGCGCGTAACCGGCATCCCGTTGATGGCCGGCCTCGGCAAAACGCCACGCGAGCTCGGCGTATTCGACGAGCCGTCGGCAGACGCGTACGAACAAGTGCTTCACCGCGTGCTGCGCACGGGGCAGGCCGAAGACACCGTCGTGCAGGTCGGTGCACATGCGTTTTCCGTTCGGATCGTCCCTGAGCGGGACGCGAACGGCAGTACGGCGACTGCGCTTGCGATCGCCAGCGAAATTGCCGACCCGGAGCGCACGCAACAGCGGCTGAGCCGGCTGGAACAGCGCTATCGCATGATGATCGACCATTCGTCGGACGCCATCGCGCGTCACGATGCCAGTTTCGACTGCGTGTACGCGAATCCCGTGTTGCTGCGCCGCTTCGGTCATGCAATGGCGGCCCGGCGAGACGGAATGGTATGGCACGACGCATTCGTCGATCCGACGGTCATTCTCGACGGCATCGCCCGGGCGTTCGGGCAGGACGCGCGCGTCGAAATCGACGCGATGTATCGAACCGTCGAAGGAAGTGTGCGGCGCGCACTCGTCAAGTTCGAACCCGATTGCGATGCCGGTGGAAAGACGACTCACGTACTGGTCATCGTGCGGGAATCAGCTGATGCCGGCGAATCTCACGGCCCGGCGCGTCAGTCGCCGGCTTTTGACCCGATGGCGAACGACGAGGGCGGTTCTTCGTTCGATGCGCGGATCGGGCAAGCTATCGATGTAGCGCGTCGTGAGGGTTCTGGCGTCGGCCTCGTGCTGCTTTCGGTCGAGCCGTTCGCCGAAGCGCATGCGTCGTCGGACAAGATAGCGCGCGACAGGCTTCGACGCGCCATCCTGGCGCATCTCGGCACGCTCGTCGCGCCCGACTGCACAGCCGAGCATCTCGGTGGCGACACATTCGCGATCCTGATTCACGACATGCATTCGCGGAGCGATGTCTATGCGCTGGCTTCGCACGTACAGGACGAGCTATGCGCGCCGCTGCATGTCGACGGAACCGTGATTGACCTGTCGACAAGCGCCGGATTTGCCAGCTATCCGTGGGATGCGGACCGCGTGTCGGGTCTGTTCGCATCTGCACATGCGGCGCTATGCGCGGCGATTCGCCGCGATACCGACGCGCGGCGTACCAGCAACGAATGGGGTAACGCGCAAGGCGACCGCCGATACGCATTGGCCCGCGAACTGCGCGGCGCACGCGAGCGCGGCGAATTCGAGCTGTACTACCAGCCCGTCGTAATGCTCGCCACCGAGCAGACGGTGGGCGCGGAGGCGCTGCTGCGCTGGAATCATCCGGAGTTCGGCATGGTCATGCCGGACGAATTCATCGCGATCGCGGAGCGGCAGGGGCATCTCGACATGCTCGGCGACTGGATTCTGGAGACAGCCTGTTCTGCGGTGGCCGAATGGAACCGCGCCCGCGAGAGCTCGCTGCGCATGTCCGTGAATCTGTCGTGCCGGCAGTTCTCTGCGCGGGATCTGGCGGCTTCGGTCGAGCGCGTGCTTGCCTCGACTGGCTGCAGGGCAGAGTGGTTGATGCTCGAAATGACGGAAAGCACGCTGCTCGACGATGTCGCGCAGGTACATGCGACGCTTGCCCGATTGCGCGCCCTCGGCGTTGCGATCGCGATCGACGACTTCGGAACGGGCTACTCCGCGATGAACTACCTGCATCGATTTTCGGTCGACGTCGTGAAGATCGATCGCTCGTTCGTCCGCGACTTTCAGACTGAGCGGCCGCTATTGTCGATGGTGAGGGCCATTGCGACGCTGGCTGACGCGCTCGGGTTGAGCGTCGTCGTGGAGGGCGTCGAGACGGCCCGGCAGGCGGATCGCCTGATTGAAATCGGCTGCCGGACCGCGCAGGGCTATCTGTTCGGCAGACCCATGAGCAAAAGCCGGTTCGAAGCCTATCTCGAGCGCCGGCAGGTTGTTAGCCGATTCCGCTGATAGGTGCGCCGCGCTCCTGGATCGGGATCACCGCCGCGAAATCGCGGCGAAAGAAGCAATTGATAGGTGCGCCGTGCGGACAGGCGCCAATCGGGGAGAATCAGAAAGTGACCTACTGTATCGCGATGCGGGTGAACGAGGGCATGGTCTTTCTGTCGGACACGCGAACCAATGCGGGCGTCGACCAGATCAGCACCCACCGGAAAATGACGGTCTTCGAACAGCCCGGCGAACGCATGCTCGTGTTGCTTTGCGCCGGCAATCTGGCCATCACACAGGCGGTGACCCATTTGTTGACCGAACTCGCGCCCGCCGACGGCGCGACGTTATGGAACGCGGCGAACATGGTCGAAGCCGCCCGCACGGTCGGTCTGGCGGTCCGCGAAGTTCACCGGACGTATGCGAAATCGCTGCAGGATTTCAACGTCGATTTCAATTGCAGCTTCATTCTCGGCGGGCAGATTCAGGGGCAGCCGATGCGCCTGTTCCAGATCTATGCCGCCGGCAATTTCATCGAGGCATCGTCCGTCAACCCATACCTGCAGATCGGCGAATCGAAGTACGGCAAACCGATCGTTGACCGTGTACTGCGCGCGCATACGTCGCTCGACGAGGCGGCAAAGTGCGCACTGATTTCGATGGACTCGACATTGCGATCGAACATATCGGTCGGGCTTCCGCTCGACCTGCTCGTCTACGAGAAGGACAGTCTGTGCCTGACCCGTTTCGCCGCGCTCGATCAGGACAGCGAGTATTACCGGATGCTTCACGCCACGTGGGGTGCCCGGCTGCGCCAGATTTTCAGCGAGATACCGGATCCGCAATGGACCGCACCCGACACGAGCCACCGGGCCACCGAAGCAGGCACAGGGCACCCACAACGCGCGCGACCGGGCTTCGTCCAGCACGCCGACGAGCGGGCGACGCCGACGCAGGTACTCGCCTACGCATTGGCATCCGGAGCACCCGAGTAACGAAGACGCCCTATATCGGGTTCGATACTCGGGCGCGGAATTTTGCGCGTCCGCAGTACTGCGATGCAATGTCAGGGAATGTCAGGACACGGATGTCGGCGATTTTTCCGGTCAACGCTGCCAGTCACGCATTCGTTATCCAGTACCGAGTAATCGGATCGAATGAATTTGCGATTCTTATCAGATAAACGAGATGAAAAAAATCGTTGCTGCCGCAACCCTGGTTAGCCTTTTTTCGATCGGCGCGTTTGCGCGGACGCCGGCATTCTGTCAGGTACGAGGGGGCCGGCCGGTCGCGGAATCGGCGAAGGCCGGTCATGCGGTTCGCCATCACCACCAGCGGCATCTGAAGCATCGCAACCATCACGAGCTCGAACCCCGCATCGTGACGTATACGCCGAATGTGACGTGAGTCGCGATCGAGCGGCCGAGGAGGCCGCGTCGAAAACGGGTGACCTCATGCCATGCGTTGGCGTCGCCCAAAACCAGGAGAGAGGAAGATGAAGCAACTCGCGAAATATCTCGTGGCAGCTGGTCTTGCGGCCAGCCTGTCGACCGTGGCGCTTGCCGCTGGCATCGATGTGAATATCGGAGCGCCGGCGCTCGTTACGCCCGCGCCGGTGGTCGTTACGTCCGCGACCGGTTGGCATGGTGATCGCTATTGGGACGGTCACCGGTACTGGGAGCGCACCGAATGGGAGCGGCACGAACATCGCGGCGATGGGCGCCACCATGGCGAACGCGGGCACTGCCCGCCCGGTCTCGCGAAGAAGGGGGCTTGCTGACGATGTCTCGATGTGGCGGTAGCTCAGTTAGTGTATGAAGCGGCTTTCGAACTGCTTTGGACCGAGCACCGCGAACACCTGTATCGATGCTGCGAGCGTTCCGTACTTGCTGCCGCCACATCCCGAAGCCAACCCATGGCAATGGACTGCTTCGGCGTTAATCCATGCAAGGTTCGCGAGAGCCTTCAAATAGTGAATTGCTTGCGAAGGTCAGGGCGCGCAATCAGGCCAACGCGGCGCTCGAGTTGATGCGTAACGATCCCGGGGCGATCCGCGGCGGACTGCGGATTCAACCAGTCGATGCAACGGCTTGATGGAATCGTTCAGCCGGGGTATCGAAGTTTGGTGTGTTTCGCGGGCGTTCGTTGAGCCGCCCAGCGATGGCGTTGAGCTTGGCTTGCGAATAGGCGGAGAGATTGGTTCCTTTCGGGAGGTACTGTCGCAAGAGCCCGTTCGTGTTTTCGTTCGTGCCACGCATTGCCGGTCGGCACGGCGTGTCACAATTGCGCCACTTCCAATCCCGACTGCTCTCCATGCTCTGTCCTGCACTGCGGCTCGCGGCCCTGCTTCTGTCCTGGATGACAGCTGCCACGGCGCTGGCTGACCCTCAGTACTTCCACAAGACCTTTGCGGGTCGCATCGGCAGTCGCTATGCGTTCACGATGGATATCAAGAATGTCGACGGAAGACTGACGGGAAGCTATCGCTACGCCGGCAAGCGCAATGATATCTACCTCGGCGGCAAGATCGACCCATCAGGTACCTTTACGATGGACGAGATCGAGGGCACGGGCAAACACACCGGCACCTTCATCGGCAAGGTGGCCGGCAACACGCTCGATGGCACTTGGGTATCGGCCTTTGGCGACCAGCGCTTGCCTGTTGACGCGCATCAGACCTCGGAAATTATCATCGGCTCGAAGCGAACGATTCTCACGCAGGCGATCGGCACTTATGCGCTCGATAGCATCAGCGGCACCGGGGGCGCCAACGGCATGTGGGAATCGTGGCGGGAAAAAGGCCGGTGGAAATCGAATGTCTCGT
Source organism: Burkholderia pyrrocinia (assembly GCF_018417535.1). Lineage (NCBI taxonomy): Bacteria > Pseudomonadati > Pseudomonadota > Betaproteobacteria > Burkholderiales > Burkholderiaceae > Burkholderia > Burkholderia pyrrocinia. The sequence continues at coordinate 115,415 of NZ_CP070979.1, forward strand.
CCATCGAGATGGGGCACCGCGAGTTCTCGGACGTGAGTCTGACACGTGAGGACCGGCACCGGCTCGACAGCATGACGGTTACAGTGGATCCCTCGCTCACCACGCGCCTGGGCGTCGATGGCAAGGTGCTGCTGTCAATCCCGTACCGTGACGCGGGCATGCAGTACGAGATCCGCCAGTCCCACGACAGCGTAGTGGAGGATGACCTGAAGACGCTATCGCCCGCCACTACCGTTCGTGACGAGCATCTGTACCTGCTCGCCCGTGATGCAATCGATTTCGTGCCGGAGATGTCGGGCAACTATCTGCCCAACGACGGCGTGGATATCGTGACGGTCACCTACGCCGTCGTCGACAAGACCTTCGAAGTCTACCTGCGGGACGGCAACTGTTGCGGCGGCACCGTGTTCAGCTTCAGGCGCAAGACCCGCTGATCCAACGTTGATTACCTCCGACGCGGCACGGTGCCGAAGATCGTGGAATCGGACTTCAGGATGGCGGGCTTTGGTGCGCGCCTTGTTCCATTCGTCCGTCAATTTCCACGACGGGATGGTGAACGTCACGCGGCACGCGATCACGGTGATTCGAGGGTGGATCGGAATGAGTGGGCGGCGCCCGTTTTTCGTGCGGCCAGGCGAGAACCCGCCCGTGGTCGGGACGGCGCGCAAAATCTCGCCCATGCGCATGCCCGAATAGTATGCAGTGCAGATTGCGGCCGGGCTTGTTGGTTCGTGGACTGTTCGCGATTTCCAGCAACGTCGCGCACGATCTGTGGCTTGATTTCGCTGATATATCCGCACGAAAAAAAAGCGCGCCGTACGAGGAGCACGGCGCGCGAAATAAGCTGGATGAGAGACCAGCCTACAGGCGTGACCGACCGAGGGGGTCGGTCGCCGTCGATAATAAGCGCGCGCCGCATGAAACATTGTCAGGGTTTGTCAGGGGTAATTCCCCCGGTTCCCACAGGGTTCGGAAGTAGAAACTAAGCGGCCATGGTCAATCGCTGTTTTGGCGTAAATCCGCCCAAGGCCATGTTCGGGCGGTCGTGATTGTAAGTCCACATCCCGTCGGTCGCGAAACGCTGCACGTGGTCCAGGTCCTCTCAGCGGTACTGCGACAGCCATTCTTGGTTGAAAGCGCGCTCCGAGGCGTAAGCAGAGACGACGCAGCGAGTTTGCTTGGCCCTTTTCTCCGGCGTTGTTCGTTTGGACACGCCGGATTTTTGTTCGGTCGAAACGGAACCGAATATCACGCGCCGCTGCCGAGGCGCAGCCGACCCAGCAGTGCGTTTGCTTCGGTGGCCGACGAAGCTTCGTTTTCGGCGTTGAGCCGCAGCAAAAGTACGGCGACGTTGAGCAGGGCGCCGTAATGGCGTTGATCGAGCGTTCCCCAGATTTCGGACAAGACTTCAGTCATTCTCGACAGCAGATCGCCGATCGTTAGCCGGGCACCGTATTCGCTGTTGAGAACGTGCAAGACTGCGATGATTTCCTTGGGTTCCATGAAATTTTATCGTTGCTTTACGCGGAGGCCCGATGCTTGCCGGCCTGGCAAGCCTGGCCGGGTTCGGTACACGGCTCGTAGAGATTGACGAATACGAAGTTGTTCATCGGATACGAAATCCCCTCTGCGTCTGTCAGGATCCAGTCGCCGGTGCTTACGCTGCGCCATCCGTCCGGTGTCATGATGCCCTGGCCGGTTTCGCCGGACTCGACCGCAGGATGATCCCCGGCGGCGAACCATTGAATCGCGTCGACCAGGAAGTTTCGCTTCTGGTACAGCATGGCCGGTCCTCCTATCGAATGAAATGTCGGGTGCGTAGTGCGCACACAGACTAGGGCAACGCCGAACGGCTTAGTGTCAGAGATGGTCAGGCCACGCGGTCGCTGCGTTGATTGCGCAAGATGGCGTGATAGCCTCGCCGTGAACGACTTGAATTCCTTGCGGATTCAACCCGCGCTTGCGACCTTGGTCATTCCTGCACGGCGAAAGCTTCCGCATGCCCGGCCGAGACTGAGCCATTTCGAAAAATATAGTGAACATCATGCCTGGGAAACGTGTTCGACCGCATTGGTGGGGCGGTCAGATGCCGGCGCGAGCCGGGTCGTTCTGGCTGGACAGCCGTCAACGCGCGTGGCTACAGCAGTTGCGCGAAATATGGGACGACGACGTGGTGATCCAGATCTACGGCGGCGCGGTGCGGTTGCGAGGCGGCGACGTGGACCGGTGGTTTGCCAGCAAGGCCGAACTGCGATTGGAAACACTGCGTCGCCAGCGCAAAAGTCATTCGGCAACGTATTGAGAACGGATTGCAATCCGCAACGGAATCTGAATTTGCTATCCGGCGTGGCAGCAACACTCACGGCCGCGCCTTCGTGCCCAGGTTATTCCGGGGATGGTGCTGACATGTTCTGACGTTCGAGCGAACGGGTCTTGGATACGATCCGGGACGCGATACTTTGAATCGATGCCGCAACCGGTATCAGCAAGCGTCGATCGGGGAGTACCCGGTACTCGAACAAAATCCTCAGCACGGCAACCATGCGCCCATTCGACTATTTCATCAATCTGACTTTAAGTGCCATTCTGATCGTCGGCGCATATCAATTCTACTTTTGGTGCCAACGCAACCCGCTGCGTCCTGTCCGGAGCTTCCAGTGGAAAATCGACGAAGCGATTCCATACGTTCCGCATTGGGCCTGGATCTACAGCTTTCTCTACTATCCTGCGATTCTGTACCTGAATCTGCTGGTACCCAACACGGCGGCGTTCACGCACATCGCGTTCAGCTTCATCGTGCTGCTGCTGATGCAGATGGGCTTCTTCGTATTTTTCCCGGTCGAGACGCCCCCGCACTGGCGAGCGCTGACCGACGGCTCGAGCGCCAGCGAAAGATTCCTGCTGTATGTCAGAAAATTCGACGCCGCGTCGAATTGTTTTCCCAGTATGCATACGTCTGTCGCGATGCTCACCGCGATGCATGCGCTTCCGACCGTCGGTCCGATCGCGTTCCTGTTTCCGGTCCTGATCGGACTGAGCTGCTTGTTTACCAAACAACACTACCTGCTCGACCTGCCGTCCGGCGCACTTTTGGGCTGGCTCGCGTTCAAAGTGTTCGTCTGGTTGTGACGACGTCCGCTCGTGCGGATCCGAACCTCATCGGTCTCCGGTCTCGCGTTTGTCGACGACGATTCCCCCGCACGACGGATTTCGATCGTTGACCGGTACGCCTGGAAATCCGATATTGCATTGCATCGGGAGAGGCGCCGGCGTGCATGTGAAACAGCTCGTGCGCGTATCGCAACAAGCAGGCGGTTCATCTGGATCCAGGCATTTCTTCCCGATATGTCGCCGTCAGTCGTGTCGCAACGATTTCGGGATACGGTACACGGTACCGCTGTAGTTGAGCGTGAAGGTCGTGCGCTTCGGCGCGTATCTTTAGCTACGCAATCGTCGTTCACCTGCTTGTTAACGGTATCGATCATCGTTGTGGCGATGCGCAGTGTCGCATAAGCCGATGCATTCGGTGCACCGACTGCGATCGTGCGGGCCTATTCGAGAAACTGCCTGTCAAGGTCAGGGAACGTCAGGCCGACGCAACGGGGCGGGAAAGTCGCGCGACACATATTCCAGTCGTGGCAGAATCCCGGCTCGCGGTTTGCGCTTGTCTTCGACGTCCGCGCGGCCATTCCGAATCGAACCGTTTTTCCGGTATATCACGCCCGCCGATACAGCATCTCCCGCGCGGCAGAAGCCGGATTGGTACGTCTCCATGCAATCTCTGAAGAAGCTCCTCGGTCTGCTGTCCATGCTGCTCGTCGCTGGATTTCTTGTGCCCGAGCATCCTCGTATTCCGGTCCAGGGTGCTTCGTCACGGGACTGGAATCCGCATTCATTCTGGGCCGAGCCCTGGGGCAAATCCGGTGTGCACAAGGGAATCGATATATTCGCTCGCAAAGGCACGCCCGTACGCGCTTCGGTGCCCGGTGTGGTCCTGTACCGTGGGCAATTCGGGATAGGGGGCAACGTCATCGCGATTCTCGGCCCGAAATGGCGAATTCATTACTATGCGCACCTCGAGGAATCGCACGCGGGAATGCTGGTCGCGAAAGGGCAGGCCATTGGCGCCGTGGGTACGACAGGCGATGCATTGGGGAAACCTCCCCATCTGCACTACTCGGTCATTTCCCTGATTCCGTTGCCCTGGCGTATGACGGGCGGGCCCCAAGGCTGGAAGAAGATGTTCTTTCTCGATCCGGGAGACTTGCTGGAGCCCGCGGGCAAGACCTAAGGCGACACGAAACACCTGCCGATGCCCGACTCCGGGCCGAAATGATTTTCGACATTCGGCGGTTGCAAGGCGGCTGGGACGGCCCCGGAAATTTTCATCGACGCATTCTTTCCATGGCTGGGTGATGCACTGGGTCATCGCCCGGCGATCGTTTACGGATTTATCCGAAGCGATATCCTGCCGGATTCCGCGTACTCCGCAATCACGAGACGATAGACGAAGGCATCTCCGCATATCCGAAGCAGCCTGCATGAACAGAGGCGAACATGAGTCCGTCGCGCCCTTTTTCATGCAGGCTCACTACGCGTCAGCGAGTCCCGAGAGATCGCTCCACGCCCAGGCAGTTGGTAGCGGCGCAGGCGGCGTCAACGGGCGGCGTCGTCATTCAGCACCGCGAACAATGCGTCGTACTCGGTGGGCGAAATCAGCAGGCGCTCGACCATGACCTTGGATGTTGACTTGCGCTTTCCCTTCGAGCTCCAGCGATTGTTCATTTCCACGACGGAGAGAACGCGCATTTCAGGATCGTCGGGTTCGGCAAGCAGTTCGATCTCGAGGCTCTTCCATTCCGATTCGGAGCGGTGGTCAGCCTCGTCGACACGGGCAAGCTGCTTGAGCGCGGAGAAATCGCCGCGCTCAAGTGCCGCACGCAGCGCGTCGGATGCGATACGAGGGTCCGCGCGTTCTGTCTTGAGCGTGGTCTCTGCCCACTTCTGCGTCAATTCGGAGAAGGGGCGTGACCCGCTGGAGAGCCGCGCGGCGACAAGCGCGAGGCCGACGATCGCGATCGCTTCCAGTGCCCAAATCAGAGATATTTCATTGGTCGACGCCTCGGCCTTTTGCGCACCAAGCCAGCGGCTGACGGAGAGGTGATAGTGCTCGACCAGCCATCCCAGAAAATTCCGCCATCCTTCGAGACCCGATGTGGCAAGTTGCCCGGCGATCGTGACACCGCTATCGAGTTCCAACATCACCCAAATGAGCCAATGCAGCCATAAGGCGAACGACGCAAGTGCCAGCGCCGCCAGCAAATTGAAGGATCTGGACCGTGAGCGGCCCGATTCTGCTGTCATAACGGCAAGCGTGCCGACTGCCATACCAAAGAAAACAGTGGCAATGAACGAGACGTAAACAAACGGATTGTAGCGAATCACGACGGCGTATATCGCTGCGAGCAAGGCCGCCCCGAAGCCACCAAACAGAAATACGCGCAGAGGAGCCTCGGAGCCGACTCGTCCAGAGAAAACATAATAGCGGGGAATCATCTTCGTCCTGTAATCAAATCGACTGAATGGTGGCCGCACCGACTTCGCGCATCCTGCTCGACAAAGGGCGGATATACCAGGATGCGTGGGCCGAGCGCATCACGGTTCGTCAACCGTTGTGGTCGGGCGGTACGGCCGATGAATTCGGGAAAGGGGCAGGAGGCAAAGGCGGCAGTCGGTCCTCGCTGCGATCATGCATTCGGGTACGGCGAGTTGACGGCGTCGTGACGCACTTCCCGGGTGAGTCACAGGGCGTCGGATCCGTAACCCGGCATACGGTGGCCGCAGGAGGCGTTTCCGTCGAGCAGTTTTCTGGATGCAACTGTCAGAAATATAATTGCCGACGAGATCAAAAATAATATCGGAATTTGAATGTAAATGGCGAACCCTAAATCCTCAATGAATAGCGGGTTGTTGACGCCGGAGCTGCCGGAATTTCTGTAGCATTCGAGAAGCTCCGAAAAAATGTGATAGAGAAAAATTATGGGAAACGAGATGCCAATCGCTAGCGTCCCCCAATGGATGGCTGAGATGAACCATTTCATTCGGAATGCTCCATCGCGAGTACGTCTCGCGCGTCAGGTTCTATCGGATCCATGCGAGATTATCTATTCAACGTGCCCCGTGAATTGTCAGGCGTTGTCAGGGTGATGCGATGCTCCCGGGGCCATCGCACGAAACGTCAGGACTGTTAAGCGCAGCCGGTGCGTCTCACGGAGGCCTTTACCAGCCAAGGAGTTGAGCGCGATTGCCGTGGCTGTTTTACACGCTATGTGCGTGAGCAGCGGCTGTCGCGGGTGATGTTGATTAGCCGGTCCTATTGTCTCGCCCGAGCACGGCTCGCTTTCGGCTGAACGGGTGCCACTGCCATCTACGGCGCGTTTCCGCGATCGTTTCACGTTCATGACGTGTATTTGAGCCTGAGAGAAGTGCCCGCTACGCTGTGTACTACTACGTCCGGCTCTCGCTCGATCCCGAAGCGACGCCGATCTCGTTACGGCCGATCGGGTATTTGTCGAATCGGCTTTCAGCATTTCTCCGACGCGGTGCTGCAGGTGAGCAGGTCCCGCCGGCGCGTTTCCGATAACGCTACAGCCTGCAACGGTGCAGGCGACAGACCTGACATTCTCTGACACGCGGGATCGCTCACGCGATTTAGACTCGTCGTTCAATAAATCTCGTCGTCGGCTCACATGGCACGTGGCGGCAAATCCCGAACGGCAACCAGGCAATCCGCAGACTACCGCGCACATCTCCGTTGATCCAGCCGGGTCACTGCAAGGCAGCGATCTGCCGACGAAAATGGATTGCCGTTCGTACGGCAGTTCCAGGAAGCTGAATTTGACGCCCCATTCACCGATACAAACCTTGATCGATTCGATACTCCTGCTCGACCGTGTACGCAGGTATCGCCACGCGTCTCCGTGCATTGTCGCGGCGCTCGCGTTTTGCGTGGCGTTGCCGTGCCAATCCGCCTACATCGTCGTGGACACCGGGCATACGCCGCAGCATCCCGGAGCGACGTCGGCGACGAGCCGCACCGAATATTCGTACAACCTCGAGCTGAGCACCGCAATCGTCCGGGATCTGCAGGCCGGTGGCGACAAGGTGCTGCGCACCTCGGCCGACGGCAGGGAGATCGAACTGACAGCCCGTTCGAACGTTGCGCCGGAGGCCGATCTTTTCGTCTCGATTCACCACGACTCGATACAGCAGGAATGGATCGACGCGGGGCGCCGGCGGGAATTTCGCGGTTATTCGATCTTCGTGTCCGCGCGTAATCCGCAGTACCAACGGAGCCTGCGGTGCGCGGAGGCGATCGGTGAGCGGCTGAAGGAGGCGGGGGAGCAGCCATCTCTGTATCACGCGACGCCGATTCGCGGCGAGAATCGGCCGCTCATCGACGCGCGGCTCGGCATTCATCGCTTCGATGATCTTGTCGTGCTGAAAACCGCAACGATTCCGGCCGTGCTGGTCGAGGCTGGTGTTATCGCCAATCCGGACGAAGAAGTGCGTCTCGAGAATCGGGAGACGGTCGCCCGGATATCGAAAGCCATCGCAGACGGCATCGACGCGTGTCAGCCGAAGCAGTGAGTTGCTATATGTCACTCCATGCTCGGTTCTGAGCGCCCGAATAGAAAATTTCATGAAAAAAGCGGGGAAGCGATGACGCTATACCAGATCAAACCCAGATTTCAGGCGCTGCTCAGGCCCTTCGTGCACCTGCTTGCCGACGTGGGGGGCAGCGCGAATCAGGTGACCCTGACGGCGGCAGTCGGATCGATCGGCATCGGTGCGTTCACGGCCGCGTTCGGCCCGTTGATACATGCGGTGTTCCTGCTGATGCCCGTCTGGCTCTTCGTACGCATGGCGCTGAATGCCATCGACGGCATGCTCGCTCGAGAGCATGGCCAGCAGAGCACGTTCGGCGCATACCTGAACGAATTGGGCGACATCGTTTCCGATCTGGCGTTGCTGCTCCCGTTCGCTTGCGTGGCGTCATGCGGCAGTGGCGAAGTCGTCGCTTGCGCCGCGTTTGCGGTCATCAGCGAATGCGCGGGGTTGATCGGCCCGCTCGTCGGCGCGACTCGTCGCTACGACGGACCGTTCGGCAAGAGCGACCGCGCATTGGCGCTCGGCGCGCTCGCGCTATGGATTGGCGCCGGCCTGCCCACGAGCCGGCACGGTCACTTGCTGTGGGTGGTGTTCTCGATTGCGTCGATCGCAACGACCGTCAATCGTGTACGGCGCGGTGTGGCGGAAGCACGAGCGGCGGGCGCTTTGACAACCCAAATATAACGAGATATGCAACGCATTCCATTCGAGTCGCGGTTCAACACGCATGACGGTCAGGCGCTCTTCTATCGTCACTGGCCCGCGATCGACGCTCACCCGCAGGGTGCCGTGCTGCTGTTTCACCGCGGTCACGAGCATTCGGGACGCGTCTCGCACCTTGTCGACGAACTGAATCTGCCGGGCTTTGCATTCTTTGCGTGGGACGCACGCGGCCACGGGCGTTCGGATGGCGAGCGCGGCTATAGTCCGAATGTCGCGACGTCGGTGCGCGACATTCAGACATTCGTCGATCACATCGCCGCCAACCACGGCATTCCGGTCGACCGTATCGCGGTGATCGCGCAGAGTGTCGGTGCGGTGCTTGCAACCACATGGGTACACGATTACGCGCCGCCGATTCGCTGTCTCGTGGCGGCGTCTCCGGCGTTCAAGGTCAAGCTCTATGTGCCGTTTGCCCGTCAGGGCCTGAAATGGTTGCACAAGCTGCGGGGCAAGTTCTTCGTCGACAGCTATGTGAAGGCCAGGTTTCTGACGCGCGATCCGCAGCGCATCGAGAGCTACAACCGCGACCCGTTTATCACGCGACCGATCGCAGCCAACATGCTGCTCGATCTCCACGATACCGCCAAACGGATCGTGGCCGACGCGGCCGCCATCACCGTGCCGACGCAATTGCTGATCTCGGGCGCCGATTGGGTCGTGCACCGGGCGCCGCAGCACACGTTTTTTGAGCGTCTTGGCTCGACGACGAAAGAGCGGATCGTTCTCGACGACTTTTATCACGACACGCTGGGCGAGCGCGATCGCGCGGCTGCCGTGGCTGCCGTGCGGCGCTTTGTCGTCCGTGAATTTGTCGCGCCTTCTCCGTCGGCCTCGCTGGTACAAGCCGATCGGGTGGGGCCGTTCAAGGAGGAAGCCGACCGGTTGGCACGTCCGTTGCGGGTGGTCAGCGCCGCTCGCCTGTACTGGATGTTGACTCGGGCTGGCCTGAAGATCGGCGGAGTGTTTTCGAACGGTATCCGGCTTGGCCACGATACTGGCTTCGATTCCGGGTCGACGCTCGACTACGTGTATCGGAACGTCGCGGGGGGGCGTCTCGGCATCGGAAAACTGCTCGATCGTCGGTATCTGAACGCAATCGGCTGGCGCGGTATTCGGGCACGCAAACGTCACATCGAAGAGTTGATCGGCGACGCAAGCACCCGGTTGCGCGCGAACGGAACGGCGGTGCGCATCGTCGACATCGCGGCGGGCCATGGACGCTATGTGCTCGATGCGCTGGCCAGACTGCGTGAGCGAACCGCGCCGAACGGCGCGCAGGCGCCGATCGAAAGCATCTTGATGCGCGATTACAGCGACCTCAACGTGAAACTCGGAAGCCTTCTGATCAAGGCGAAGGGGCTCTCCGACATCGCCCGGTTCGAGGCGGGCGACGCATTCGACGCCGAAAGCCTCGCGGATCTTCGTCCGTTTTCGACGCTGGCGATTGTTTCGGGCCTATACGAGCTCTTCGGGGACAACGCGATGGTTGAGCGGTCGCTCGCGGGACTGGCGCAGGCCGTGCCTGAAAACGGTTACCTCATCTATACCGGCCAGCCGTGGCATCCGCAGCTCGAGTTCATCGCGCGCGCGCTGACCAGCCATCGCGCCGGCGCGGCGTGGGTCATGCGGCGGCGCTCGCAGGCCGAGCTGGACGAACTCGTCCGCCGTGCCGGGTTCGAGAAGGTCGCGCAGCGAATCGATCCCTGGGGGATCTTTACGGTCAGCATGGCACGCCGGGTCCACTGATGTCGAGCCGGATTCTTGCCGCGGCGCACGAGGTGTCGCCCATGGCCGGCGAAGCCCGCCGGCCATGGGCGCTGGCTGATCTGACTGCCGAGATGCCCGCAGGTCGGACAGGCTCCGCGCGATATTGCTGCGTGCCCATGCTCGATTCGGTCGCTCCGACTGTTGTCGCGTGGCTATCCGATCACTTCTCGTTGCAGCCGGACGATGCGCTGGCGATGCTTCGCATGCAGCGGCCCGCCGTGATCGCAGGCGCGCACGAGGCGGTGATGCTTGCGGCTTACGCCGAGCGGCACCGGGAAGGCCGGATAGCCGCGCACCGTGCGCAACGCGCCGAAGGAACTGTCGATGCACATTGATCCCGTTGACGATACGCTCTTGAGCGACAGTGATCGATGGGTCGCGACGACCGTTGCTGGAGCGATGGACGCCGCCCGTCATCTGGGGCAGGCCGGTCTCGGACTTGGACTGGTCAATCTGCTGCTTGTCGCCACGGCTGCGGCATCTGCGGGACCGGCGGCTGCCGGTGCCGGTCTGATCGTGAGCGCGGTGTTGATGTCGCAGCTGTGGCTGGGCGTGCGAATCGCAATCGACCGCCGATTGTTCGACGGACTGGCGTTGTCTTGCTGCATGCGCGATCTGAAGGCGCTCGACGCGGCGCTTGCCCGACTCGGCTGGCTCCGTTCGGAACACGGCGATCGACCGCTTGTGCCGCGCGCGAGAAGTGCGATGCGCTTTCTGACATGGGCGGGCGGGTTGACGATCCTGCAGTTGGCCGCGACGGTGCTGTTCTTGCTGTATCCCCTCACGCAATGGTGACAATGAGATTGCCGATCCGGGCCGTGGCAGCGGCCATCGTTGCATTCGCCCGCTTGCTTACGGGCGTGCAGGCTCGCTGGACCGGCTGCGCGCCAACGGACGTTCCGCGAATCTATTTCGCCAACCACGGCAGTCATGGTGATTTCGTGCTGATCTGGGGCTGCCTTCCCGCGAGACTGCGCGCCATCACGCGGTCGGTAGCAGGTGCCGATTACTGGAACCGTTCGCCGGTGCGCCGCTTCATTGGCGGCGAGGTATTTCGGGCACTGCTGATCGACCGCCAGGGCGGCGACGCGGTCGCGCCGGCTGAAAATCCCGTCTCCCGAATGTCGGCCTCGGTGCAGAACGGTGATTCGTTGATCGTGTTCCCCGAGGGCACTCGTAATACGAGCGACCAACGGCTGTTGCCATTCAAGAGCGGCATCTATCGGCTCGCATGCTCCAGTCCCGCCCTCGAATTCGTGCCGACCTGGATCGAGAATCTCAATCGGGTCTTGCCGAAAGGCAAGTTCGTGCCGGTGCCGCTTCTGTGCACGGTCACGTTTGGCGAACCTGTTCGCCTCGCGCCGGACGAGAGCAAGGAAGCGTTTCTCGAGCGGTGCCGGCAGCGTTTGCTTTCGCTGGCACCCGACGTGGAGGCGTCCCGATGACCCATTCGACGGTAAGGCATGAAACGTGGTTGCTGTTTGGTGCGGTGATCGCGGTACTGGTCCTGGCATCGGTCGTCACGATGGTCCTGCGCTGGCGGGTAGCCGGCGGACGCCCGCATGCGGTCATCGACAATCTCGCCGCGCGCGTGTCGGCGTGGTGGTGGATGGTCGGGGTGCTGGGCGTTGCGTTTGCGGCGGGACAGGCCGCCGTCGTCGCGCTGTTCTGCCTGTTGTCGTTGTTCGCGCTGCGCGAATTCATCACGATCACGACGACCCGGCGCGGGGACCACCGGGCGATCGTCGCGGCGTTCTTCGTCTTTCTCCCGCTGCAGTATGCGTTGGTTTACATCGAGTGGTACGGGCTTTTCGCGATCTGTATTCCCGTCTATGCATTTCTGATACTTCCGATTCTATCGGCCTTGTCGTCCGAGACCACGCGTTTCCTCGAACGCTGCGCGGAAACGCAATGGGCGGTCATGGTCTGCGTATTCTGCATTTCGCACGTCCCCGCCCTGATGATTCTGCCGATTCCCGGATTCGAAGGCCGGAACCTGCTTCTCATCGCGTTTCTCGTGATCGTCGTGCAGGGCAGCGACGTGCTGCAGTATGTGTGGGGCAAGCTCGTCGGGAAGAGAAAAATCGCACCGCTGCTGTCGCCGTCGAAGACGATCGAAGGTTTCGTCGGCGGCGTCGCCAGCGCGAGTCTGCTGGGTGCGTCGCTGTGGCGTATCACGCCATACGGGTCGCCCTGGAAGGCGGGCGTCGTCGCGCTCGTGATCGCGTTGATGGGTTTTCTCGGCGGGCTCGTGATGTCGGCGATCAAACGCGATCGGGGAATCAAGGACTGGGGGCACATGATTCAGGGGCACGGCGGCATTCTCGACCGACTCGACTCGATCGTCTTCGCGGCGCCGATCTTCTTTCACATCACCCGGTATTGGTGGGTGCCGTGAGGGATCGGACGCAGACATTCAGCATGGTCTTTTCTCGCGTCGTGCGCAACATGGCGCGACGACACGCGGTTTCGTTCGCGGTGAAGGCGGATGAAATCGCATTGATTTTCCTTGGATCCAGTTTGTAACTTGGGGAGCAGATAGATGAACGATATTAATGAATTGATCGATGTGCTTGCGCTTTGCGTCCCGCAACTCGACCCTGCGCCTCTGCGCGCCGAGCTGCCGGCAAGCACGGAGCAGGACGACGTGTTGGACTGGTTCGCCGATCATCTGGAAGCGCAACAGCTCCTCGTGTATGAGGAGTGGAAGGAATACTTCGGCCACGTCCCCGAGCTTCGCCCTCTGTCCGGCATTGATCTTTCGCAATTCGACGACGGCTTCGTGGTCGGTCTTGTTAGCGATATCGATTGGGAAAGCGTAGACCCCATGGTCGTGGATTCGGTGCCGTACGAACTGCCCTATCTGGAGTACATTAATTCGGCCCTTCATCCTCATGGCTTGCGTTTGGTCGATTTGCTTCCGTTCGAGAATGCATACATCTTTTGCGTCAAAGACGACGATGCGCAGTTGGATCGGCTTAGAGAATGCCTGAAGAAATTCGACATGGATATCGTTGACCGGCGTGCACTCGACCGGGAAGGGGCGAAGGCGCGTCTTGACGCAATTCTGGCGGCTTGACGAAGGTCCGGGGCAGGTCACGCCAGCATGGCACGGAGTTGATGGGCTACGAACAGGGGCCGGACTTCGGGAACATGGGCGGCAGCAACTACGGCGGCTCGGGTTGCGAAAGGCCGGGCGAACCTGATTTGATGCAGATTCCACCCACGCCGGCCGCACGCGCAGGCGCAGCGCTATCAGGCCGATATGTGACGCCGGACGAAAGGCGCCGGCGAGAGCGTTCCCCTGCGTGCAGGCATGGAGGCACGTAACGCGCAGTGTGCGCGAACACAGGCGGCGTGTGTTCGCGATCGCCGCGGTTGCGGCTGCTGCTGCCGTGAGCATGGGTGTTTGGTGGTTGCGCAGACGTCGGTTGTATCGTGCAGGGCAGGCTGGTGACGCTCGATATGATGAAACGTGGGAATAGTCGGGCACGGAATGCCTGACATTCCCTGACAGCGAACATGATGGACCCTGGATAACCTTGCAGCGCTTTGGTGATCTGAGGAAACAGACTGATGCAGTCCGATAGCAACTTGCCACCCCTTCCCGATAGCGCCGTAAGCGAGCCACAGCTCGAGACGGCTAACAACGCGCGTCGATCGCGGTGGCGTTATGCACTTTACCTGCTGGCACTGTTGGGAGGGCTTGCCCTGACGCTCGTTGGCTGGGGCGTTGTCGAGCACGTTCATGCGAAGCGGAAGACGATCGACGAAGACGCTACGATTAGCCAGGTCATGACGCAACAATACGGGAAGTATTCCGAGGAGCGCAAAGGTTGGTTCTATGTCGACGAGGAAGGTCAAACGTATCTGATGCGCGTCATTCAACATGCGAATGTGGACGAGGGGCTCTATTTCGTTGCGGCTGGCGTACCGATCAATAGCGAACAGGGGAATTCCCGATATGGCGTGTTCAGGGCCGCATATAAGCCGGACGCCAAAGACGATAGTCTCTTTCTCACATCCTCTCAGTTCGTCGAGCCTGGCTTTATTCCGTTGACACCGGAAAGGGTACGCTTCGAAGCGTTGAGCGAGCATGTATGGGGCTGGGTCGTGAAGGAGCAGTTCGGTATTGATCCCGGACACGGAAGCGGTCCGGTGACCGCCCGGAACGTTGTGATCGCGCCTCATGGCGATGACATGGCTGTGCTCGCCGAGTTCATGGCATCCGAACAGAACGATCCCGGCATGGATTGCGATGAGGCGAACCGGCGTTATGACGCGTTCGTTCGTTCGCAATCGGCGCCCGACGCTCAGGCAAGTTCCGCCGATGCATCGGCAAACACGGTCGACACTGGTGCGACAAATTCCAACGTCGATCCGGGTGATGCGCCGGGACGCTGCAGCGATGCACATTGGACATATCAGGTCTCGCCGGCTGGCGGCGATGTTCCGGCGCCAATCTATGTTTCCGGCAAGGGAATGCGCAACGGCAAGAAACTGGACGGTAGCACGCGAAAGCTCATGTTCGACAGCAAGAGCTATTCGTATATCGTTCCGGAGGAACTGGATGCAAGCTCGGTTGGAGCTTATGACTAGCGCTGCTGGAGGATTGCGCGCTTACGGCATCGGTGCATCGACGTGCGTTTGCACGTCGACAACACACATGGCGGCAAAGTGATCCATGTTTCATGTGCCTATGAAATCATGAGCAGACAAGTCGCCCGAAAGGGCGATCGCGTATCGCGTCCTGAGCATGGCGAGAACGAAATCATCGAAGGCGATGACATGCTCGTGATCGATGGCATTTCGGTCGCCTTGCACGGCCACCGGTGCGCGTGTGGCTGTACGCTTATATCGAGTCTTCCCGACTACGGCAAGGACTGAACGAAGCGCGAACGTCTGTCGGATCGTTGTTGACGCCGAACCGGCGGGCATTCATTCCATTAGTTGCGGCGGGGAACGGTATCGCCCCAATCGCGGGTCGATGTTGTAGTCCCGCAAATTCCGGCGGTATACAGGGACCGCTACGTTGCCCGTATGACCGCCGCCCCCACCGTCACCTCCCGCCCTTCAACGCCACCAACGCGCCCTGAATCTCATCCCGCCGCAGCGGCGGCTCGCCTTCACGCTCGAGCCGCGAAACGAACCGCCCATAAACCCCGTCATCCCCTATGACGGCCGAAAGCCGCTGGTCGCCGAAGCGGAGCTTGACATACATCCATGCCGGCACCACCCGTGCACGGGAAATAGTGCTCAGCGGGCGGGCGGCGCGCTGCCGATACGACGTTCGCAGTGCGAGCATTCCTGCTCCTTCTGTTTTCGGTTTCGCCACGAATGAACTCATCTGCCGGGACTCATCAAGCGATCTTGTATAACGTCCAATCCTGACCGACGATCCAGCCCGGCGGCCGTCCTCGGCCGCTCCAGGTGGCGCCGGTCGCCGGATTGCGATACTTCGGTTGAGGGGCCGGGCGATGCTTGCGGCCGCGTTGCGGATCGATATCGCGAAACGTAATGCCGTAATCGACCATCTTTTGCCTGATGTCGTCGATCACGGTGCCAAGTTCTTCGGCCCGCGCGGCTTCGATTCGCGCAGCCAGTCGCTCGCGTTCGTCGAGCAGTTCCTTGTAGGTCATCATGCTGGTTTCCTCTTGCTGAAAATGATCGGGTAGGGCGGCTACGCTCACGCTTGCTCGGCCCATTTCTGCAACAGGTCGATCGGAACCGACTGTGCGACTTCGCTGAATCGTTTGCCGACGAGCTTTTCCGCCTGCCGCAACAGGTCCGCGACCGGGCTGCTGGGTTCGTGCGTTTCGAACCAGTTGCGCGTCTGCCGGATCGTGTCGAGGGCATCCGCCCGGTCTCGTATGCGGCCGCCCGGGCCAGCGGAAAACGACGCGCCGGCATCGGCAATGCTGTTTGCCGGCGTGTCTCCTGAACACGATTCGCTGCCGTCGACGGATTCCGGATTCGCGAAATCTGCCGCAGTGCCGGTGGGTGCCGGCTCCAGCGTTGGCGCCCGATGCAACGCCTCGCCCACCACAGCAAAGTGCGCGACGAGTCGCACGAGCGCTCCGATATCCGGCGCGTCATGGCCGAGCGATGCGTCGCTCAATACGCGGATGTGTTCGACGCGCGGCCTGACGGCAGCCAGAGCGAGCAACTCGGGCGAGCGTTGCATGCGCAGGTCCTCGAGCTGTCGCCTGACGGATTCGGGCGACAGCGCATCGGCCGGGGTGGGTATCGAGAATGCCCGCTCGACGTCGCGCACCTGCAGGCGGCGAGCAGTTGCACCGCCCAGACTGATCTCTCGGATGTCGCCAAGCAGCCCCTCCGGATCGGCAAGCGCCGCAAGCGCATTCGCGCGCACACCGGGATCTCGCTCCCCGTCGACGACAAGTTGCGGATGAACATGATCGGGATACCGATCGAGCAAAGCGGTCAAACCGGTCAGATTCTCGAGTAGCGCTTGCGCGGCGCCAAGCCGAACGCGCGCGCGCAGCAGCAGGATCGCGATGCGCAAATCACGCGTGCGCGTCAGCAGTTGCCTGCACTCCCGTTCGACGTCGGTCCAGTTGATCGCCTCGGGTGTGCCGATGAAATCGCCGTATTGCGCTTCCGTGCGCGGCGCGGTCTTGGCCATCAGCACGACGAACTCGGGATCGTATTCGAGGTCGGGCCCGCACGGGGCGTCGTCCGAAAGCGGCGCGAGCCATTCGGCAAACCATTCGTCGCGAGACTCGGGCGAGTCGGCGGAGCGGTTTTTTTTCGATGTCATGGGTCTCAATGATTCAGATACTGCTCGGGTTCGAATACCATGCCGGTCACCGGCGCGTCGTGCTGTGCGTCGCCGAGCCAGGTCGACCAGCCGAGGCGCTCGGGGGCGCCAATACGGGCAGGCGGCGCTGAACGCGGCTGCACCTGCAGTTCCAGTTCCCACACGAACTCGTGGCCGACGAACGCGCGCACCCAATCCACCAGCACTGGCAGATCCTTGCCGCCGGGCGTCAGGCGGATGTACTGATCGAGGCTGAGCGGCCCTACCCGGAGCCTGAACTTGTGCTGGCGATCGGGGACCATCTCGCCGAGCAGCGCGCCTTCGCCCATGACCGACGGCATGCCGGCCACGCCCAGGCGGCTGTGTTCGTCCGGCGTGACCGCAATCCAGTGCAGCACGTATTCGTCGACGTGCACCGGCACGCCGAAAAACTGTGACAACGTAGCCGCAAGACCCGCCGGATTTCTGGCCTCGCGAACGAGATGCGCCGACGCGGCAAGGCGCGCATGCGATGGCAGCGCGCCGTGCAATGCTTCGTCCGGGTCGTTGCCGGCGAGACTCGCGACATACAGGGAGAACGTTTCATCCGCGGCCCGGTCGAGGCCGGCCGCCGCCTGAGCCTGCGCCCACGCCCGGTAGAACAACGTCAGGTAACGGTGGTGAAAGAGATCCAGAAAATCCACCAGTGTGGAGTCCTGCCGTCCGTCCTTGCGATCGCGCGCGATCTCGGTGACATGGATCGGCATCGGGCCGTTCGGCCCGAGCATGCCGAGGCCGAACAGGCGAATGCGCAGCTTGTCGTCGTGCCGCGCGATTTCCGCGATCTCGCGCGGCGCGAATGCAAGCGACGGCTGCTGGCCGAGCCGGTACGGTTCGGCCTGCGGCCGGGACGCCGTCCCGACGCGTGGCGACGCTGGCTCGCGCGCGGCTATCCGGCGCAGCAGCGACAGAAAGCCGAAATTCCAGGGGGCCGCCATCGCGGCGCGAAAGGGCTCCGTCGTGTATCCGTCCGGAGATCCCGACGGCCCGGTGCCCTCGTCAAAGGCTTGCGACATGATCGTTACACCGTATTGCGTTTGCCGATGCGGACCGGCCAGCGCTTGATGAGCCCGCGCTGCATCGACAGCAGCTCAGTCTCCGTAAACGAATTGATCGACACGTGGCGTGCGAGGTAGTGTTCGAGGATCACGCCGAACAGATAGGGACTGATGCCCGAGAATCCCGCTTCGTCGACCGTGAGTTGACATCGCACGCCGCGGCCGTAAACGAGTGGACCGTCGCCTGGCAAGCGTCGCGTGACGGGCTCGACGCGCGAGCCGACGAGGCCCTGAATCTGGCGCGCCTGCTCGGCGTCGTCGGTCGTTACAAAGAGGCGCAGCAGATCGCGCAGCCCCTGGCCGCCGGCACGGTGATCCAGATCCACCAGCGGCATGTAGTTGAAGCCGAGCTGGCGGATCAGCCGCCACGCCAGTTCGCGCTCGGCGAACGGCGGCCGGGGTGCCGTCGGCGGCCGGATCAGGCCGACGCTCGCGGCGGGAATCGAATCGTGCACGATCAGATCGTCGACGCCGTCGCGCGGTACGAGGGTCGCCAGATCGCGATTCGTGACCCACGCCTTCACGGACAGGTAGCGGAGGTCCTCTGTATAGGGTGCTTCCTGCTGATCGACGAGCGACAGGAATACCTCGGTGCCGATGTACTGCGTGCGCGTACCGTACTTGCGCATGCTGTCGGAAATCAGCCGCTTTTCGCGGCGCATCGAGAAATAGCGGCCGTAGTTGCCTTCATCATTGTTCAACGTCTGGTAGAGCGGCCGGAACACGAGCTCCGGCGACATCGAACTGAGCTGCCCGATGACTTCGTCGACCGCGAACACCTCGTAGTCCAGCGGGCGCGTGCGATCGGCGACGAGATGGAACTCGGTGAGCCGCGAATTGATTTCGACGCGCTCGGTCCGGCGCGGAAACAGGTTGACGACCGGCGTGCAGAAGAGCGCGAGCTGCCGCCCGTCGACCTGGTTCGCGAGCGCGCCGGGGGCGCGGTCGAGTAGCACGACAATTTCGGCTTCGTGTCCGTCGATACGCGACAGGCCAGGCGCCAGTCCGTCGAGCGCAAAGAAATAGAAGCGGCTCGGACAGGCGAAGTACTCGTGTAGCAGGTTGTGCCCATGAAACGTATTCCACGGAAGCGGCAACAGGCTTTGTTCGGGCGCGAGACCTTCGTGTGCGACCGCGCCCCGCGTGACGACATGTGGACGCTGCGCGAGCTCTCCGGGCGTGCCGGTCAGTGTCGCGACGCCGCTCGCATGCACCAGTTCGAACAGGTGCGACGCGATCAGCTCGTCACCGCACAGGTAGAACGGCAGCCGGTCCAGGCCCTTGATCGCGGAAAACGGATGCTCGCTGCGCATCCGAAGACGAATCCGCAGCGCGCCATGCACCTGGACATGAGGCGGCAGGTAGCGATCGAGCGCGGGGATGTCCGGCGGCACGCCGGTCAGACGCACGTCCGCCAGTTCGATCGGCCATAGCGTCACGTCCTGGCTACTGCGAAACTCGCAGCTCGTGGTTTCACCCGCCGGCGGCCGCGCGTTGAACGCGGTATCGCGCGGTACCACGAAGCCACGTTCGAGCGAGCCCTTCGTCATCGTCGGTGTCAGTTGCGCGACGGCCATCGACGGCGTCGGCGCGACATAGTTCGGATAGACAACCTCGAGCAGGCGCTGCGTGAAGCGCGGGAATTCGGCGTCGAGCTTGATCTGTATCCGCGCGGACTGAAAGCAGAACGCTTCGATCAAACGTTCGACATACGGATCAGCCACCTCGATGCCATGCATGCCGAGGCGCCTCGCGATCTTCGGGTGTTGGCGCGCGAACTCGCCGGCCATCTCCCGCATGTACACGAGTTCCTTGTTGTAATAGTCGAGCAGCTGCGGATCCATCGGGCTTAACGGGGAGAGAGGGACGAGAGGCTCATCCGGTTGGTTTCGAGATCGATCGAACTCTGTACGAGGAATTCGAGCGGGTAGGGTGTCATGTGCACGCGCCCGCGAATTTCGAACGACAGTACGTTGTATGGACGATCGCCGCCGTCGGGAATTAACGGCTCGACCTGCAGCGAGCCGGGCAGGATCCGCGGCTCGAAATCGAGAATCGCCTGCCGGATCACGGCCTGGATATCGGGCCACTTGTGCCCCGACAGGTAGCTGCCTGCGATTGCCGGCACACCGAAATTCACCACCGACGAGGCTGCAGCCGGATGCGTGGCGCGATCGATCTCGCTCGCCTGATTGGTGGTGTTCAGCAGGTACGCGAGATCGCGCTGGATGATGTCGCGCATTTGCGCGCGCGTCAGCGTATGATCCTGCGCCGCTTCGGCCTGACGAAACGGCGCGTCGTCCTTCAGGCGATCGAGCAACGTCGGGAGCAGCGTATTGTTCGCGCGACGCGGCGCGGCTCGGTCACGCGTCGTCACGATTCGGGCTCCCGTTCCCGCCGGCATTGCCGAACCGGTATGTGCGCGCATCGAGCAAGCCGATGTCGCACTGGTCGGTTCCCCAGGTCTTTTGCCCGTGCCCGATCACGCCCGTTCGTCCGGCTTCGGTCCAGCGAGTCGTGCGCGCAAGGCGTTCGGCGTCGCTGCCGTGCTCGGCACCCGGGTAGCGCGCCATCAGATAGGCGCGCAATTCGGTACCGTCGCAAAGCGTCATGTGTGCCGGACACCAGACCAGATCGACGAGCCGCTCCGGCCCGCTGATGTCGAGCGACGCGATCTGGCAGAACGGAAGCCATCGATAGTGACCGGCCGCGACCATCTCGCAGACCGGCCCGAGCCGGGTGTCGGAATCGCTGATCCATTGGAATGAAGCGCGGTCGTTCGTGCCGGCGCTCAGCGGTGCGTCGTTCAAACTCGCTTCGCGCGCGGCGTCGGCCTCGGTGGGCTTGCCGTCCTGCTCGAGCGCGAGCGCGGCGACGAGGCCAGCCGTCCAGAGCGGGGGCTCGACGATGAATCCGGGGCGACGCTTGCCGGCGAATACATCGGCGCGAAAGCACTCTGCCCGGATCAGATCGCGATAGACGTGCGCTGTCGGCACCATGCTGTCGTCCAGCGTCGCACAGACCTGCAACTGCTTGAGTGCGCGGGGCCAGTCGCCAAGCACGCACAGCAGCTCGAATAACAGCCAGCGGTGAGTCGGGGTTCGCGGCGCGCGCTTGATGTCGGCTTCGACGCGCGACAGCGCCTCGGCGAGCGTGAGGCCGGCGAACAGCCGGCCGAAAGTTGACGGCGTCTGCGTGGGAGGCGGCGCCATCTCGGGAAGGGGACGCGTCATGATGGGTCCGATGGAGAAAGAGGTTCTGCGGCAGTCATCCTGTAGTGACTGTCCGCCCTGACCGAATGGTGATCCCGCCGCACCAGCGCGGGCGTCGGTCGGCGCACCGGCCGTGCGCCTGCGGGAACGAAGGCGCGCAGCACTTCCGGGGTTTCGTCGGAGAAAAAAAGCGCGGTCTCACCGAGGTCGTCGAGTTGCGCGATCACGTCGTCGATCCGCAGCGGCCCGAGCACCACGTCGTGTAGAGATGCGTGGGCGTCGCCTGCGCCAACTTCGTGCGACGCGGCATCACGCTCGCTGGCGCGGTCGGGAATCGCAGCGAAACCCGACCAGTTCATTGTCGACAGCGGTTCGTCCAGCGCCCGGTCGCATTCGGCTCGCAACTGGTCGATGATGTCGACGGCCGGCGCGTGCTCGTGCGATTCCGCTGCGTCGCTCGTTGCTTGCCGGCCAGGCGCGGGCTCGACCAATGCGAACGGGTCGTCGTCGTGCCCGAACGGGACGCCGAAATGCCCGGTGCCGCCCAGTTCGCGGAGCGCCAGTGCGGATGCCTGTGCGGACACCGCGTCATCGGGAATCGACAGCTCGCCGACCGGTTCGATGCGGGCCGCAGGCGCGACCGGAACGTCGGCACGATCCGACAGGTCTGCATGGTCCGCGCGCCCCGCGCCGGCGGTTTCCACCGCAAAGCGCGACAACCCGGCTTCCAATACGTCGCCGACCGTCGCGCGAAGCCGGTCACCGGGGCCGATTTTCATCCGGTTGAGTGAACAGACGAGCGAGTGCGAACGATTGACGATCCACCAGCCGCCGCCGTGCCGCTCGAGCGAAAAATCCTTCAGTTCGCGAGACGGCGTCGCTTCGTCGGCGTGCGCGTCCTCGCACAAAAGATCGGCGAGGCAGGCACCGTTACCGGATACGGGCAACACGCCGTCTGTCGCCAGTCCACGCTGACGCAAAAGGCGAAGCTGGATGGAGTCGTCCATTGAGATCGATTGTCTTTTCGAGGAAGCCGAGATGCAAGCCCGGATTAGGTGAGCGCATGATACGGTCACTCGCGGGATTCATTGCACGCCCAACCGTCAGAGACTGTCAGGCCTTGCGGCGATTGACGATTTCCGGTGATAGCCTAAAAAAACAGAAAAACATGCAGGCATATTCGGGGATTTTCGGATGGGTGTTTCAAGGCAGGCTTTATTCGGCAAGCTCAACGTGACGCTATTCAAGGGAATTGAAAGCGCCACCGCTTTTTGCAAGTTGCGCGGCAATCCGTATGTGGAAGTTGTGCACTGGCTTCATCAGATCCTGCAGCTGACCGACAGCGATTTGCATCGCGTGATCCGTCATTGCGATATCGATCCGGCCGTGGTTGAACGCGACGTCGAGCGCGCACTGGCATCGCTGCCTTCCGGCGCAAGCTCGATCAGCGATTTTTCGCACCACATCGAAAACTCGATCGAACGCGCGTGGCTCTACGCGACGCTCGTATTCGGCGAGCAGCGCGTGCGCGGCGCATGGTGGCTCGCGGCGCTCGTGACGACGCCCGAACTCCGCCGCATCCTGATCGACATCTCGCCGCAGTTCCAGAAGATTCGCCCGGACGGCCTGTTCGACATGCTGCCGGCGATCATCGCCGATTCGCCCGAAAAAAATGCCGCGGTGTACGACGGCAGCGATCTCGCGCCGGCAACGCCCGGCGAAGCGAGCGGCGCGCTGGTCGGCACGTCGGCTGGCGGATCCGCGCTCGGCCGCTATTGCGCGGACCTGACGCAGCAGGCGCGGGACGGCCGCATCGATCCGGTCGTCGGTCGCGAACATGAAATCCGGACGATGATCGACATCCTGTTGCGGCGCCGGCAGAACAATCCGTTGCTGACCGGCGAGGCGGGTGTCGGCAAGACTGCCGTCGTCGAAGGGCTTGCCGTTGCGATCGCGAACGGCAATGTGCCACCGAGCCTGAGCGGCGTTCGGCTGTTGAGCCTCGACGTCGGCGCGCTGCTCGCCGGCGCCAGCATGAAGGGCGAGTTCGAGTCGCGCCTGAAGGCGGTGCTCGAAGAGGCGACGCAGTCGCCGCAGCCGGTCATTCTGTTCGTCGACGAGGTCCACACGCTCGTCGGCGCCGGCGGTCAGGCCGGAACGGGCGATGCGGCCAACCTGCTGAAGCCGGCGCTCGCGCGCGGCACGTTGCGCACGATCGGCGCGACCACCTGGAGCGAGTACAAGCGCCATATCGAAAAGGATCCGGCGCTCACGCGACGCTTCCAGGTGCTGCAGGTCATGGAGCCGGAGGAGGCCGCGGCGGTCGACATGGTGCGCGGATTGGTGGAGACATTCGGCGCGCACCATGACGTGACGATTCTCGACGAGGCCGTGCGTGCCGCGGTCCGGCTGTCGCACCGCTACATTCCGGCGCGCCAGTTGCCCGACAAGGCGATCAGCTTGCTCGACACGGCCTGTGCGCGGGTCGCGCTGTCCCAGCACGCGCCACCCGGACGCGTCGCGCATCTGCGCGAGCGCCTTGCGTGCCTGCAGACCGAGCGCGCGCTGCTCGTAAAGGAGGCGGCTATCGGCGAGGACCGCCGTGCACGTCTCGGCGAAGTCGATGTGCAGCTTGCCCGCTGCTCGGACGAACTGCTGTCGGCCGAGAACCGCTGGCAGGACGAGCGGCGCTTGACCGATCATCTGCTGGCGCTGCGCCTCGCGATGGTCGACCGGGAAGCGAAGACGGAAGTGGGCGAGCCGGTCAGCGATGCGGCAAGCACGCTCGATGAAATTCGCGCGCTGGAGATCGAGCTGCGCGAGCTCCAGCAGGATGCACCGCTCGTGCGGGCGCAGGTGGACGAGGCGGCGGTTGCCGGCATCGTTTCCGACTGGACCGGTATTCCGGTCGGGAGAATGGTCGGAGACGAGATCGGCGCGGTACTGGGGCTCGCTGACCAGCTCGCGGCGCGCGTGATCGGCCAGCAGCATGCGCTCGTGCAGATCGCCGACCGTATTCATACCGCGCGGGCGCAGTTGACGGACCCGAACAAGCCGATCGGCGTGTTCATGCTGGTCGGCCCGTCGGGCGTCGGCAAGACCGAAACGGCGCTGTCGCTGGCGGACGCGCTGTACGGCGGCGAGCACAACCTGATCACGATCAACATGAGCGAGTATCAGGAAGCCCATACGGTGTCGTCGCTCAAGGGCGCGCCGCCCGGTTATGTCGGCTACGGCGAAGGCGGCGTGCTGACCGAGGCGGTGCGTCGTCGCCCTTACAGCGTGGTGCTGCTCGACGAAATCGAGAAGGCGCATCCGGACGTGCATGAAGTCTTCTATCAGGTGTTCGACAAGGGCTGGATGGAAGACGGAGAAGGGCGTCAGATCGACTTCAGGAACACGACGTTGCTGCTCACGAGCAACGTCGGCTCCGAGCTGATCGCGCAACTTTGCGACGACCCGGCCCTGGCGCCCGAGCCTGCCGTTCTGCGCGACGCGCTGCTGCCTGAGCTGCGCAAGGTGTTTCCGGCTGCGTTCGTCGGCCGTCTGGCGATCGTGCCGTACCTGCCGCTGGGCCCCGACATCCTGCGCTCGCTCGTCGGAATGCAGTTCGAACGGGTGCGCGAACGGATGCGCGAACAGCACGG
The DNA here is from genome assembly GCF_018417535.1 of Burkholderia pyrrocinia. Taxonomy (NCBI): domain Bacteria; kingdom Pseudomonadati; phylum Pseudomonadota; class Betaproteobacteria; order Burkholderiales; family Burkholderiaceae; genus Burkholderia; species Burkholderia pyrrocinia. Next base: position 140,313 of record NZ_CP070979.1, read on the forward strand.
CATCGCGTTGCACTACGAGGACGCGGTCGTTTCTCACGTGATCGAGCGTTGCCCTGTCGCGGAAACGGGCGCCCGCCTGTTGATCGCGTTCATCGAACAGCACGTGCTGCCGGTGTTGAGCCGCCTGTGGCTCGCAGCGCTCGCGGACAAGAAAAAGCTCGACAGCATCAGGCTCGAGCTGGAGAACGGCGAGATCGCCTACCGCGCGCACTACGCATAACGATTCTTCGCAGTCTTTCTTCTTCTGGCCCGCGGCTCGCGCCACGGGCCGGGGGCGAACTCAACCCTCGATTAACGGGAGCAGGCATGGCATCCGCCAACAATTCGCAGAAATTCATCGGGCGCAATCGCGGCCCACGTGTGCAAATCGAATACGACGTCGAAGTCTACGGCTCGGAAAAGAAGGTCGAACTGCCGTTCGTGATGGGCGTGCTGGCCGATTTGTCCGGCAAGCCGGTCGAGCCGCTGCCGCCGGTCGGCGACCGCAAGTTCCTCGATATCGATATCGACAATTTCGACGAGCGGATGAAGGCGATGAAGCCGCGCGTCGCGTTCGCGGTGCCGAACACGCTGACGGGCCAAGGCCAGATGCTGGTGGACATCACGTTCGAGAGCATGGACGACTTCTCGCCGGCGGCGATCGCGCGCAACGTCGAGCCGCTGAGGCAACTGCTCGATGCTCGCACGCAGCTCGCGAACCTGCAGACGTACATGGATGGCAAGTCCGGCGCGGAAGGGCTGATCAACCAACTGCTGCAGGATCCCGCGCTTCTGAAGGCACTCGCCAAGGCGCCGCGGCCGCAGGTTGCGCCGCAGGACGACGCTGGCGACGCAAAAGCGGCGAAATGAGCGACGACCTGACGCCGGCCGATTTCCGACATTAACCGAATGAACCTGAACGAGGGATTCATGGCACAAGCCCAAGCCCAAGCTCGCCGCTCGAACGACGAGGCGACCCATTCCGAATTCGCCGGTCTGCTGACGCGCGAATTCAAACCGAAAACCGAACAGGCGCGCGAAGCCGTCGAGCTCGCCGTCAAGACGCTGGCCGAGCAGGCGCTCGTGTCGTCGCTCACCGTCAGCGACGACGCCTATCGGAGCATCGAAGCGATCGTCGCGGAGATCGACCGCAAGCTGTCCGAGCAGATCAACCACATCCTTCACCACGAGGAGCTGCAGAAGCTCGAATCCGCGTGGCGCGGCCTGCATCATCTGGTGTCGAACTCGGAAACCGACGAGAAGCTGAAGATCCGCTTCATGGACGTGTCGAAGGACGAGCTGCGCCGCACGCTCAAGCGCTACAAGGGCGTCGGCTGGGACCAGAGTCCGCTCTTCAAGCGCGTCTACGAGGAAGAGTACGGCCAGCTGGGCGGCGAGCCGTACGGCTGTCTCGTCGCCGACTATTACTTCGATCACACGGCGCCCGACGTCGAGCTGCTGAGCGCGATCGCGAAGATCTCGGCTGCATCGCACGCGCCGTTCATCACCGGCGCGTCGCCGTCCGTGATGCAGATGGACTCCTGGCAGGAGCTCGCGAATCCGCGCGATCTGTCGAAGATCTTCCAGAACCTCGAATATGCCCCGTGGAACACGCTGCGCCAGTCGGAAGACGCGCGCTATATCGGCCTCGCGATGCCGCGCTTCCTGTCGCGGCTGCCGTACGGCGTCAACACGAACCCGGTCGACGAATTCAACTTCGAGGAAGACACGGGCGGCGCGGACCACCAGAAATACGGCTGGTCGAATGCCGCGTATGCGATGGCGGCCAACATCAATCGCTCGTTCAAGGAGTATGGCTGGTGCACGCTGATTCGCGGCGTGGAGAGCGGCGGCGTGGTCGAGAACCTGCCGTGCCACACGTTCCCGACCGACGACGGCGGCGTGGACATGAAGTGTCCGACCGAGATCGCGATCTCGGACCGCCGGGAAGCGGAGCTGTCGAAGAACGGCTTCATTCCGCTCGTACACCGCAAGAACACCGACTACGCGGCATTCATCGGAGCGCAGTCGCTGCAGCGGCCGGCCGAATACCACGATCCGGATGCCACCGCGAACGCCAATCTGTCGGCACGCCTGCCGTATCTGTTCGCGTGCTCGCGGTTCGCGCACTACCTGAAGTGCATCGTGCGCGACAAGATCGGTGCGTTCAAGGAGCGCGAGGACATGCAGCGCTGGCTCAACGAATGGATCATGCATTACGTCGATGCCGACCCGGGCAACTCGTCGCAGGATACCAAGGCGACGCGACCGCTCGCGGCCGCCGAGGTGGTCGTCGAGGACGTCGAGGGCAATCCGGGCTACTACAGCGCGAAGTTCTTCCTGCGCCCGCACTTCCAGCTCGAAGGACTGACCGTGTCGCTGCGCCTCGTCGCGAAGCTGCCGTCGATCAAGGAAGCCTCGTAACCGGGTGCGCGCGTATTGGTCTTGCGCCGGCGCACGTGCGCGAGACCGTAGCAGACGGGGCGCCGTGGCCGGTCCGGTTCGGCAACCCACTTTCAACCCTCGTTAACCAAGGAAACGAGACATGTCGCAGGATATCTTTCTGAAAATCAACGCAATCGACGGCGAATCGCTCGATTCGGCGCACAAGAACGAAATCGAAGTGCTGAGTTGGGGCTGGAAGATCTCGCAAGAATCGTCGATGCACGCGGGCAGCGGCGGCGGTGCCGGCAAGGCGACGGTGGACGATCTGGAGTTCGAACATTTCGTCGACCGTTCGAGCCCGAACCTGATGAAGTACTGCCTGACCGGCAAGCATATCGACCAGGCGGTTCTCGTCGTGCGCAAGGCCGGCGGCAATCCGCTCGAATACCTGAAGCTCACGATGAGCGACGTGATCGTCACGACCGTGCAGCCGTTCGGCAACAACACCGACGAAATCCGCATGCGCGAGAAGGTGCGCCTGTCGTTCTCGAAGGTCAAGCAGGAGTACACCGTGCAGAACGCGCAAGGCGGTAGCGGCGGCGCGGTGACGGCCGGCTACGACATCAAGGGCAACAAGGAAGCGTAAGGCCCGCTGCGGCGGCGACGTTCGACAGGGCGTCGCCGCTGCCCATGCCCGCACACTATGACTCACACCGTCAACCTCCGACCGCCTGCCCGGGGCCGCGCTTGCCGTTCGAGGCTGCGCCCGATCCGGGCCGTATCGATCGCCGCGTGCGCCGCCGCGCTGCTCGCCGGCCTGCTGACCGGATGCGCGACGTCGTCCAGCGATCCGTTGAAAGAGCCGACCCGCGTCGATCTCGTGATCCATGCCCAGTCGGCGGTCAATCCGAACGAGGAAGGGCGCGCGGCGCCGATCGTGGTGCGGGTCTACGAACTGAAATCCGACACGGCATTCAATGCGGCGGACTTCTTCGGCCTGCAAGGCAACGAGAAGATCGTGCTCGCAGACGATCTCGTCAAGCGCGACGAGTTCCTGATGCGTCCGGGCGACACACAGAAAATCAAGCGGCTGGCGAAGCCGGATACCGTCGCGATCGGCGTGCTCGCCGCGTATCGCGATCTGGGGAAATCCGTGTGGCGCACCGTCTACAAGTTGCCGACCGCGCCCGATGCGGCGTGGTACCGGAGCGTCATGCCGTCGAACAAGGTCAAGCTGCAAATCGAACTCGAGGAGCATGCGATCAAGATGACCGAACGGGAAAAATAAAATGGGTTGGTACAGTAAAGTCGTCTGGAGCGAAGGGCTGTTCCTGCGCCCGCAGCTTTTTCAGCAGCAGGAGCGCTATCTCGAACACTATGCACACAAGCGCTGTGCGGCGCTGACGCCGTTCTTCTGGGGGTTCAGCCACTTCGAGATCGACGCCGAAGCGCAATCGCTCGGCAAGCTCGTCGTCAAGAGCGCGGCAGGTGTGTTCGCCGACGGCACGCCGTTCGATGCGCCCGGTCACACGCCATCGCCGGCGCCGTTGACGATCCGGAGCGAGCATCTCGAACAGACGATCTATCTGGCCGCGCCGATCCGCGTGCCCAACGGCGAGGAGACAGTGTTCGCGGACAGCGCGGATTCGCTCGCACGCTACCAGGCATTCGATCACGAACTGCGTGACGCAAACTCGATAGGCCAGGGGCCAAAGCTCGTGCAGCTGTCGGGCCTGCGCATGCGTCTGCTGCCGGAAAAGGAACTGACGCAATCGTGGATCGGCCTCGCTGTCGCGCGCGTGACCGAGATCCGCGGCGACGGCAGCATCCGCATCGATCCGAACCATACGCCACCCGTCACCGGCTACGGCGCTTCGGACCTGTTGCGCAACTGGCTGACGCAGATTCATGGCCTCACGCATCTGCGCGCCGACGCGCTCGCGCAGCGGCTGTCGGGAAGCGACGGCCGGGGCGGCGAGGCCGCCGACGTATCGGACTATCTGCTGCTGCAACTGCTCAATCGCTACGAACCGCTGCTGCAGCATCGCCTGCGCGTGAGCGAGACTTCTCCGGAAACCGTCTACGCGGAACTGACGAGTTTCGCGGGCGAGCTGTCGACCTTCGTGCGCAGCAAGACGCGCCGCCCGCTCGACTATCCCGCGTACCGCCATGAAAACCCGTACGGCTGCATCAAGCCGGTCGTCGACGATCTTCAGCTGTTGCTCAACGAGGTGCTGATCCGCAGCGCTCAGCGCATCGAGCTTGAGGAGCGCGCGCATGGTATTCGTCTTGCCGTCGTCAATCCGAGCGAGCTTGAGCGCTTCGCGTCGGTGGTGCTGGGTGTCTCGGCGCAGTTGCCGGCCGACGTGCTGCAGCAGCAATTCGCCGCGCAAACCAAGGTCGGGCCGTCCGAGCGGCTGCCGGAACTGCTGCGCTCGCACCTGCCGGGCGTCGTGCTGCAGGCGCTGCCGGTGCCGCCGCGGCAGATCCCGTTCAACGCGGGATACGTGTACTACGAGTTGACGAAAACGGGGCCGCTGTGGGAGCAGGTCGCGAAGCACGGCGGTCTCGCGATGCATATCGCCGGCGAGTTCCCGGGGCTGCGCATGGAACTGTGGGGAGTACGTGACAAATGACAACGAGCGCTTCACTCACGCAGGATTTCGGTATCCAGCCTGAGCCTTTTGGAGCGGGCGGCAGTCCGGGCACGCTTTCCGATGACATGTCCGAGCCGGTCGACCAGACGCAGCTGCGCCTCGCGCGCATTCAGGGAGCCGCCAATCCACTGCTCGAAGCGGCGCGGCCGCAGCTGCGCGCGCTTGCCGAGATGCCGCAGTCAGTCGGCTCGCTGGAGGAAGTCGGGCACTGGCGGGAACTGCTCGTGCGTGAAGTCCGGCAGTTCCAGTCCCTGTGCGACCAGGCGAATCTGCGGCGCGAGCATGTGCTGGCGGTGCGCTACTGCCTGTGCACCGCGCTCGACGAGGCGGCGAACAAGGCGGAATGGGGCGGCAACGGCGTCTGGGCGCAACACAGCCTGCTGGTCACGTTTCACAACGAGGCTTACGGCGGCGAAAAGTTCTTCCTGCTGATCGGACGTCTCGCGTCGAATCCACAGGAGCACCTCGACGTGCTCGAAGTGATGTATCGGATCCTCGGGCTCGGTTTCGAGGGGCGCTACAGCGTGGCCGCCGACGGCAGGCGTCAGCTCGAAACCATCCGTCACCGGCTGCTCACGCTGATCACCGGCAATCACGAGGCGGTGCCGCGCGAATTGTCTCCGCACTGGCATGGCGAGGCGGCCGGCCGGCTGCGCCTGTTGAGGAGCGTCCCGGTCTGGGTGACGGCGAGCGTGCTGGGCCTGGCGATCTTCGGCATCTTCGCGTGGGACAAATACCAATTGCTGACCGAAAGCCGCGATGTCGAGCGCAGGATCGTCGCGATCGGCCGCCTCACGCCGCCGTCGGTATCGCCGCTGCGGCTCGCGCAACTGCTCAAGGACGAGATCGCGCGCGGCGTGGTCAGTGTCAGCGAGGATTCGGCGAAAAGCACGGTGACGTTCAGGGGCGACGCGATGTTCACCGCGGGGCAGCCGACGGTCAATGCGGCGATGACACCGGTACTCGACAAGGTCGCGAGCGAGATCAACAAGGTGAGCGGTCATGTGACCGTGATCGGACACTCGGACAATCAACCGATTCATTCGGCGCGGTTCGCGTCGAATCAGGCGCTCTCCGAAGCGCGGGCGACCGTCGTTTCGCAATACCTGCAAGCGAAAGGCGTCAGCGCCGGTCGCATCGCAGCCGTCGGAAAGGGCGACAGTCAGCCGATGACGAGCAATGCGACGTCGGCAGGGCGGGCGCAGAACCGGCGCGTCGAAATTGTCGTCGCCAATTGAAAGAGCCGACCGCACGGACCACAGAGTCATCCAACCTATGAAACGCTTTCTTTCCGCTTTCTTTTCGTGGCAGACGCTGGCCTTCGCCGGACTGCTGCTGCTTGCCGCGGCGGTCTGGTTCGTCGGGCCGCTCGTCGCGTTCGGCGGCGCGCGGCCGCTCGAACCGGCCGGCGCGCGCGTCACGATTATCGTGCTGTTGCTCGTATCGCTGCTGTTCGTGCTGCTGCGCTGGCCGGTCAGCGTGATCGGCGTCACGGCGCTATGCCTGTTGATCTGGCATGCAGGCCCGCTCGTCGAGATCGGCAGCACGGCACCGCTCGGCCCGGCATGGGTTCGCGCGCTGGCGATTGCCGTCATCGTGCTCGGCTACGGCATCTACGGTCTCTATCGCCTGTGGCAGGCGCTGCGCGCCGACGAGCATTTGCTGAAGAAGATTCTTCATCCGTCCCGCGGCAGCGCGAAGGTGGTCGCCAAGGACGAGATTCACGCGCTGGGCAACGTCGTCCAGCGTGCGATGCGGCAGTTGAAGCAGATGCGCACGGGCGCGACGGGCTTCTCGAAACTGTTCGAGGGCAAGCGCTATATCTACGAACTGCCCTGGTACATGATCGTCGGCATGCCGGGTGCTGGCAAGACGACCGCGCTGCTGAATTCCGGGCTGAAGTTTCCGCTCGCCGAGCAGATGGGTGCCGCGTCGCTCAGGGGGGCGGCAGGCACCGCGAATTGCGACTGGTGGTTTACGAACGATGCGGTCCTGATCGACACCGCGGGCCGCTACACGACGCAAGACGAACAGCAGGACGCCGACAAGGCGGCCGTCAATGCCGCCGAATGGAAGGGCTTTCTCGGGCTGCTGCGCAAGCACCGTCCGCGCGCGCCGATCAACGGGGCCTTGCTGACCATCAGCGTCGCGGATCTGCTCGGGCAATCGGAACAGGCGCGAATCGCCACGGCCGCCGCGTATCGCGCGCGTCTCGCCGAGCTCCGCAGCGAGTTGGGAATTCGTTTTCCGGTCTACGTGATGGTCACGAAGATGGATCTGCTGGGCGGCTTCGAAGCGTATTTTCAGTCGCTGACGGGAGAAGGCCGCCTGCAGGTGTGGGGCTTCACGTTGCCGTACGCGAACGAAACCGCCGCCTTGCACCGCGACGGTATCCGCAATACTTGCGCGAACGAGCTCAGATTGCTTGGCGATCGGCTCGAAGCCGGGCTGACGAACCGGTTGCATGAAGAGTACGACGGCGAGCGTCGCCGCAAGCTGTATGTGTTGCCGCAGGAATTTGGCGGCCTGGCCGCCATGCTTGCACAATTCATCGAGCAGGTATTCCTCGATTCAAAATTCGACGACACGCAGCTGTTTACGACGCTGCGCGGCGTGTACTTCACCAGTGCGGCGCAAGCCAATGCAAACGTCGTTGCCGATTCGGGCACGCTGCTGCAGCGGCTGCGCGGCAAGTTCGCGCCGGCTGTCGGCATGCCGGGTGCCAATGCCGCCGCCGCAAAGGTGCTGCCGAGCGGTAACCGCAGCTATTTCGTGCACGACATGCTGCACCGGCTTGTGATTCCCGAATCGCATCTCGTGCGCCCGAACCTGCGGTGGGAAACCCGCTTCCGGCTGCTGCGCGCGATCGGCCACGTACTCGCGGTCACGCTGTTCGTGTGGCTCGCCTGGTCGTTGCGCACCAGCTTCGAGAACAACGGCGACTACCTCGCGGCGGTTCGCAGGAAAGCCGACGATCTGACGGCCCGCGTCACCCAACTGTACAAGGAACCGAAGCCGGAAGTGGTCCCGGATGTTCTCACCGATGCACGCTATCTGCCGACGTTCCCTGGCCTGAATCTCAACGATCCGGCGGCGGGATTCCTGTACGGGCTGTACACCGCGCCGCGCGTCGTCGACGCGTCGGGTCAGACGTATCGGCTGCTGCAGGATCATCTGCTGCTGCCGCACGTCGTGCGGCGCATCGAAACCGTGCTGACGGACGCCGTCGCAGCAAAGGACGAAAAGGCCGCATACGAGGCGCTGCGCGTCTACCTGCAACTGCATGACCCGGACCGGTTCAACGCGGGCGACGTCAAGGCGTGGGTCCTGAGGGACTGGGAGCGAGCAGACAGCGCGGCGGCGTTTGGTGGACGCGCGTCGATGATCAGTCACGTCGAGCAACTGTTCTCGGGCAATCGCGTCGTGCAATCGCCGTTCGTCAAGAACGAGGATTTGATCCGCACGGCCCGTGCGTTCCTCGATGGACGCACGTCGACCGACCGTCTGTACGAGCGGGCGAAGGCGGCGATGCAGCAGCAGGCGCCCGAGGAATTCACGCTGACGCGGGCGGTCGGTCCGGACGTCGGCACGACGTTCACGCGCGCGAGCGGGCAGCCGGTCGATCGCGGGATTCCAGGGTTGTTCACGTATGCGGGCTATCACGAAGTCTTCAACAAGCATCTGGCGGAATTCGTCGCCGAAGCGCAGGGCGACGACGCGTGGGTAATGGGCCGCAATGTGTCGACGGCTCAAAAAAAAACACTTGATGCCATCGCGAATCGCGGCGACGACCCGCTTACGCGGGCGATCCGCCAGCTTTACCTGAACGAGTACGCACAGCGCTGGGACGCGTTTCTCGGCGATATTCGCGTCGTGATCGGTCCGAACCTGACGTTCAACCTTCAGGTACTGCGTGCGCTGGCGGCGCCGGATTCGCCGCTGGCCCGGCTCGCGAAGGCCGCAGCCACGGAAACCACGCTGTCGCATACCGTGGACGTAGGCGAGAAGTCGCTCGCGAAGAAGGCGCTGTCGGCCGTCAACGGCAACGCCGCGGACGCGATCGAAAGCGGCATCGGCATCCGGCCGGAGGAGCGTTATGAGCGGCAGTTCGTCGACAACCGTTTTGCCGCGTTGCGCGAGATCGTGACAGGCAGTGCGGATCCTGCCGGCGGAACCGGGGGAGCGACCGCCGACGGCGCCCAGTTGGCCGGCCTGAGCGCGCTCATCAACGAGTACTATACGGCGCTCACCATCGCCGACACGGCACTTGCCAGCAACAGCGCACCGCCGGCCGGTACCGTCGGCGACAAGCTGAAGCTGACGGCGGCAACGCTGCCGGCGCCGTTCAAGCAGTTGCTGACCGATCTCGTGATCCAGAACACGCGCACGCTGAACCAGGGCGTCGGCGAATTGCTCGCGCGGCAGATGAATGCCGCGATCGGCAATGAATGCAGGCGCGCGATCGAAGGGAAGTATCCGTTCGCGTCCAGCAGCCAGGAAGTGGATCCCGAGGATTTCGCCCGCGTATTCGCGTCGGGCGGCCTGCTGGACGAGTTCTTCCAGAAGACGCTGGCGCCGTACGTCGACACCGCGGCCAACCCGTGGCGATACAAGCTCGATTCCCCCGATACGCCGCCGGTTGCAGGCCCCAGCCTCGAGCCGTTCCAGCGAGCCGCGGCGATTCGTGAAGTCTTCTTCCGGGAGCCGGGCGCGAAGAAGCTCGCGTGGAAAATGCAGGCGAAAGTCGTGACGCTGGATCCCGAGATTACGCAGCTCACCATCGATATCGACGGGCAGAACCAGCTCTATTCGCACGGCCCAGTGACGCCGCTCGCGGTGACATGGCCGGGCCCGCGCGGCGGCTCGATGGCGCAACTGACCGCGGAGCCGCGCGTGCGTCCCGATACGTCGACGCTGGAGGTAACTGGGCCGTGGGCGCTGTTTCACCTGCTCGAACGAGGCAAGACGATCGGCACGGTGAGCGCCGACCGGCTGGACGAGGAGTTCCGCTTCGACGGCCGCAAGGCCGTGCTCCAACTGTCGACGGGCAGCTTGCCGAATCCGCTGACGACCCATCTGCTGAAGGACTTCAAGTGTCCGGGAGGTGCGGGATGATCACGGCGCCGTCGGTCTGGGGGAAATTGCCGGCGTTCGGCGATTTCGTCAGACATCGCGCGACGAGTGACGGAATCGACGCGTGGCAGGCATGGTTCGGGCAGCTCGTGCCGCGCATGCCCGCGGCGGCACCGCGTGAGCAGGTCGCCGGGGAGCGGGGCTGGGTACATCTGGCACCGCCGACGCTCGCAATCGACCCGCCGTTTCATCCGCTGCCGTGGAGTTTCGTGCTCGCTCCCGGCACCGTGCGAATCGGCGGCGCGCACTATGTTGTCGGTTCGCTGGGTAGCTCGACCGACAAGGTCGGGCGCAGGCATCCGTTCGTCGTGTATCAGGTGGCGAGCCGGCGCTGGCTCGAACGGCACCTCGAGGATCCTCGTGGCTGGCTGTTCTGGCTGGCCCGTTTGTCGGCACGGCACATCCACGATTCGGCGCCGGCCGTCGGGTTCACCGAGCAGCTCGAACAGCTCTGGCTGCTGCATCGGCCGGACTGGCGCGAGCGGCTCGGTTTTTCGGCGAGAACGCCGGACGCGCGGGCCTGTCGCGCCATCGTGGAATCGGCGGACGGCTATGATCCGTCTGCGGGGCTCGACGGGGTCGCCCATCTGCCCTGGAATCGCTGGCCGCGGTGCGTCGGGAATGGCGAACTCCGCATGGCCTTCTGGAAGCAGGATGCCGCGGGCCGATATGTCGATGCGACGGCGCAGCTGCCGCGGGAATTTCAAGGCGTGCAGCATTTCGAATTCGTCTGACCGTTACCCGCCGGACATATGAATGGGCAGCAGCGCCTGCGTTGCAATGGCCGGGCGCGCTTGCCGGCTCGCGCGGAGGGTTTCGCGCGGTACGCGCGTATCAGGATTTGCTGACACGCCGTGTGGGGCAAGCCTTACCGTAAATCCGGTTCCACCGACGGACAACGCATCCCGGCGCGTTTACCATGGACGGGTTCAAGTACATTGATGGCCCGGTCGCTTTCATGATTCCCCCTTTACCCGCGCATGAAGCCGCAGTGGAGTCCGTCAACGACATCTGCATGCGCCTGTTCGAATCGTGGTGCGAAACCAGAGCCATCGTCCCGCTTGCCTATCTGATGCATTGCTGGCCGTTGCTCGACATCTGCGAGGCATCGATTCGGCGACTGGCCGAGACGCTCGAGGAACTGGAGAAATTCCACCCGGAAACGTTGGGAGAAGGCGAGGTTCAACTTCTCCGACGGCTGGGTTCGCACGCCGGCGGCATCGCTTTTCATCCGGCCGGGGACGCCGTCGCGCCGCTCGGGTAAGCGATCGCGGGTTGTGTCAGACGGAGGAGGGCGCCGCCCAGGCTTCTTTGTATAATCGCGGCAAAGATCAGCTCCAACGTATCGACTCCTGATGCCGCCCGTCGAGGGTGGCTCCACCCATGATCCAAACACTGATTGCCGATGATCACGCGATCGTCCGCAGCGGCCTGAAGCAGATCATTGCGACGACCACCGACATCGTCGTCGTCGACGAGGCTGCGCGCGGCACCGAAGTGATCGACAAGCTGCGCGCCCGCCGCGTCGATCTGCTGCTGCTCGACATGACGATGCCGGGCATCAACGGTGTCGCGTTGATTCGCCGGGTGCGTATCGAGTATCCCGCGTTGCCGATCCTCGTGCTGAGCATCCACAACGAGGCTCAGGTCGTGTCGCGCGCGTTGCGCGCCGGCGCGACGGGCTACGTGACCAAGGACAGCGATCCCGACATCCTGCTCGCAGCCATGCGCAAGCTTGCTGCTGGCGGCCGATTCATCGATCCGACGCTCGTGGATGCCGTCGTTTTCGAGACACACGCCGAAGGCGCCCCGCCGCATGAAATCCTGTCAAACCGGGAGTTTCAGGTCTTGCAGATGCTTGCGGCGGGGCAGAGCATCAACGAGATCGCGGAATCGTTCTCGCTCAGCGCGAAAACCATCAGCACGCACAAGATGCGACTGATGCAGAAGCTCAATCTGAACAACAACGCGGAATTGATCCGCTATGCGATCAAGCACGGGATTGTCGGGGAGTGAATGGGTATGTCGGCATGCCTTGCCGTCGATCCTTTCCGACGACTCGATTCTTCCGGTTGCTGCACGCAATCGTCATGATGGCTGGTGTGAGGCCATGCTCTCTCCGAGATCTGCCGCCGCATAACCGTCGTGGCAGCCTGCTCGCGATGAAAGGTTAATTGCGCACGCAACGACTTCGAACGAACCGTTGACGGCTCGCACGCAGTTGGAGCATTCGTCGAGCCGACTCGGTGCGAAATTGGCCCGCACCCTGATGCAGGGCGATTGCATGAAACGTCGGGAATTATGAAGGACTGCTCACGCATCGTTTGGGGGCCCTTGCCGGCGCGTCCCGATGCGGTCGTGCTCTTTTTCGACTTCGCGATGGTCGATCATGTAGTCGTAGCCCCTGAAGCCTGCGGATCACGTGCAAAGCCATCGAGTGACTGTCGCAGGTGTGCGAGCAGTGTGGGCTGATTTTCCTTGACCGCGAGAACATCGTTCGCCCCGGCCGCCACGATGCGTCTGGCGATCTCGTCCGGCACCATCGGCATTTCGGTCAGATCGTGCGCTGGCGCGCGGCTGTGTGGGTCTTTCAAATCACCGAAGGCTTCTTCAATACTCGGGACGTCGTCGCGCATCGTTTCGCCGTGCAAAAGACGATAGTTAACGAGCTTCCGCGCTTGGTTACAAGCCTCTCCTGCAAGTGCTTGATTGTTATCCCCGCTTCATGCAATCGCCCTGCTCGTGCCGCAAAGGGCCTGACACTCTCTGACAACTCATCAGGCAAATACCGGTTAGTTTCCCACGCAACGATTGATGAACGAAGCGGCATCGATCCCGAGAATTCGTTCGGATCGAACCGCCTGTGGGAGCGCACGCATGAGAGACGAGCAGGGCCGCGACATGGCCCGTCTGGGTGATACGACCGATCACGGCGGCAAGGTGATCGAAGCGGCAACGGATCTGACCCACATGGGTATCCGCGTCGCGTTGGACGGCCACCTCGTCGAGTGCCCGAAGTGCGGCGGAGTCTATCCGATCCTCGCCACCGGCAAGTTCACCCATCGTGACACACGGGTCGCCTATCACGGCGACAAGACCACCTGCGGCGCGACGCTGCTGCCTGCCTGACCGGTTCCACTATGTTCAATCCCTTGCAAGCGCGCACGCTTGCCGTGTCGGGCGCGGCGCTGCCCGCCTATGGCGTCGACGGCACGCCAATCCTGCAGCCGGTGCGCCTGTCCGGCACTGAGGCGATCGGCGAACTGTTCGAGTACACGGTCGAACTCAAGACCCCCGACGCCCTCGCATTCGCCCCAAGCGTGGCCGCCAATGTCGACCTCGACCGCATCGTCGGCACCGAGGTAACCGTCTCGATCGAACTGGAAGGGATCGGCCGACCTGTTCCGGGGCTGCCGGGGGCGGCCAACATTGGCGCCGGCACGCGCGAGATCACCGGGCTCGTGACCGCCGCGCGGATCGTGCGCGAGGATGGCCGCTCGATCGTCTACGCGCTTACGCTGCGTCCGTGGCTGTGGCTCGCGACGAAGAACCAGGACTGCCGCGTGTTCCAGAACATGACCGTGGTGGAGATCACCGACGCGGTGCTGTCGGCGTACACGTTCCCGGTCGAGAAGCGTCTGTATGGGCCCGCGCCGCAGACGCCGTATCCGGCCCGCGACACCCAGCGACAGCACTGGCAGAGCGACTTCGAGTTCATCGCGATGCTGTGGCAGGAGTGGGGCCTCTACTGGTGGTTCGAGCACTCGGACGGCAAGCAGCGGCTGGTGCTGACCGATGCGATGGCCGCGCACCAGCCGCACGGCGACGCGTATCGGACGATCCGCTACGAAGCGCCGACGGGTAAGCGCATGGATGAAGAGCATATCCACGCGCTGTCGCTCACGAGCGAACTGACGACCGGTGCGGTGACGGTGGTCGACTACGACTACCTGCAGCCCGGCGCTCGTCTGACCGCGCGGCAGCAGGATCCGCGCGACACCGGACATGCTGAGCAGGAAGAATACGCGTGGGGCGATTATGCGCAGCCGCAGGCCGGCACGGCCGCGGCCAACCGGCCGCGGGACGAAGCGGCGCATCTGGCCCGCGTGCGGCTGGAAGCGTTGCGCTGCCAGGGCAAGCGCGCCCGCGGCGCGGGCAAGTTGCGCGGCCTGCAGGCGGGACGCACGTTCACCCTTACGCACTACCCGCAGCAGGCCGGCAACCGCGAATACCTCGTTGTCTCGAGCCGGCTCGTGATCGAGGAAGTGGGCGAGGCCAGCGGCGCCGGCCAGCAGTACCACTGCGAAGCCAACTTCGAACTGCAGCCGACCAACGAACCGTTCCGCCTGCTGCGCACGATTGCGCGGCCGCGCGTGCATGGGCCGGAATACGCGATCGTCACCGGCCCGAAGGATCAGGAGATCTGGACCGACGCCCAGGGCCGCATCAAGCTCCAGTTCCTCTGGGATCGCCTGGGCAAGAAGGACGAGCGCTCCAGCTGCTGGGTGCGGGTGTCGTCGCCATGGCAGGGCAACCAGTTCGGCGCGATGCACCTGCCGCGCATCGGCCAGGAGGTGATTGTCGATTTCATCAACGGCGATCCGGATCTGCCGATCGTGATGGGCCGGGTCGTCAATGCGCACAACGAAGCCGGCTGGAAGCTGCCCGACAATCACGCGCTGTCCGGATTCCGCAGCCGCGAAATCGGCGGCGCACGCGCCAACCATTTCCTGCAGGACGACACGAAAGGGCAGATCCAGACGCAGCTCGCGAGCGACCATGGTGCGTCACAACTGAGCCTGGGCCACATCACGCGGGTGGAAGGCAACACCGGCCGCCGCGAGGCGCGTGGCGAAGGCCTCGAGCTGCGCACCGACCGCGATGGCGTGGTGCGTGCCGCGCGCGGCCTGCTGGTGACGACCGAAGCCCGGCCTAACGCGCGATCGCACGCGAAGGACATGGGCGAGACCGTGGCACGCCTCACGCAAGCGCGCGAGCTGCAGGAAAGCATGGCGGGGCTCGCGCAGCAACACGAGGCCCAAGGCTCGAACGACAGCCAACGCGAAATCGCGAAGGCGATCAAGGCGCAGAACGACGCGATCCGCGGCGGCACGAAGACCGGCGACAACCCGTTCCCCGAGTTCGCCGAGCCGCACCTGACGCTGTCGAGCCCCGCCGGCATCCAGTTGACGACGGCCGGCAGCACGCATCTGGCGAGCGACGAGCACTTGGCGGTCAGCACGGGTGGAGATGTCGGTTTCGCGACCGGCAAATCGTTTTTCGCGAGTATCGCGAATGCGTTCTCGCTGTTCGTGCACAAGCTCGGCATTCGTCTCGTGGCGGCTTCGGGCAAGGTGCGCATCCAGGCGCAGCAGGACGAGGTCGAGATCATCGCGAAGAAGGTCGTCGAGCTGATGAGCACGACTGACTGGATCAACGTGACCGGCAAGCAGGGCATCCGTCTGAGCGGCGGGGGGAGCGCACTGGAAATCAGCGCGGCGGGCATTGTGGGGTTCACGCATGGCAAGTTCCTCGTGCACGCGGGAAGCCACGGGACGGACGGTCCGCAGGGCAAGGGCGCGGGCTTCCCGCCGTCGCCGCAGTCCGGCCCGGGGCAACTGGAATTGCTGCGTCACTACGCGGGCGGCCAGCCGGTCAAGCACAGCGAGTGGACGGTGACGGACAGCCTGGGCGCCGTGCATCGCGGCACGCTGGATGCGGCCGGCCGTGCGATCGCGAGCGGTCTGGCGCCCGGTGCCGTGCGTGTGCATTTCGGCCGGGACCCGCACGATCCGTGGGCGGCCGACAGCTATCTGAAGCCGCCGAGCTGGCGGCCGTCCGATGCGGCCGGCACGACCCCAACGGGTGCCACAGCCTCGAACGACGCGCTGCCCGCCGTCGTGCCTTTCGTCTAAGAACCCGATTCCTCACGTAGATGGCAACCCACTCCCAGTCTGTCCAATCCGCGGTCGACACCGCGGTCGTTCCGCTCGATCAGGTGCTGGTCGCCGATGTGGCGACCGGCGCCCACCGCTTCGATGCGTGGCTGCAATCCTTCAGCCACGGCTATGTGACGCTGCACGGCGTCAAGGAAGTTGCGGAGGCCCTGCCGGTGCTTGGCAACATCCTGGCGGCGGTCGACGTATGCGGCGATATCGCGACGCTGATCGAGGCCCACCGCAAGGGGCCCGGCAAGGAGCCGGGCACGATCGAGGAATTGCTGCAGTGGGCGAGCCTGGCGATCAACCTGATCGGCGTGCTGCCGGTGCCGCCGGGCACCGCGGCGGCCCGCATGTCGCTGCGCCCGACGCTGGGCATCGTGCGGCAGCAGGTCAAGGCCGGCGTCAAGGACCTGGGCATGGCGATCGTCGGGGTGATCGAAGGGCACTTCACGGCCACGCTGATGGGGGAGCTGGAGCCCTTCGTCACCAAAGCCCAGGCGCACCTGCCGGAACTGCTGAAGGACTGCGGCAACGAGGCCGGGAAGTTCCTCAACACGCTCGCCCAGGCGCTGGATCAGCTGGCGGCCGGGCACCTGACCGACCCCAACGCGGACCTGCAGGCCGCGAGCCGGCGACTGTCCAAGGTCTCCGCCCATGCTGTGGTGCACGATCCGCTCAAGACGCTGGACAACGTGTTCGGGGCGGTCTGGGAGGTCGGCAAGGCGGGCGTCAAGGTCGAGGCCAACGCTACCGGCGCGGTGGTGGCGGCCGTCGTGCCCACGGCGGCGATCCACCAGATGGCCGCCGAGCTGCGCGCCTTCATTCCGGTGGTGAAGCGTCAGCTGGCGCGTCTGTCCAGCCAGGACGTCGGCACGGTCATGCACCTGCTCACCGTGCTGGCGAGCGCGATCCAGATGTACAAACAGAAGCGGCCGCCTGTCGTCGGCGCCGTCAAGCCGCACGAGCCCACCCAGGCGAAGAAGCAGCACGCGGGCGACCAGGTGCAGCCGCGCCATGACGAAGTGCCCCCGCGCAAACCCGGCGTCGGGGCCTGTAAGGCCTGCCAACTGGGCCAGCCGGCCGCGGGCACCGTGGACTCGATCGGCTTCGCGCTGGGCGAGGAATCGATCAGCCACGCCGATTTCGAACTGCCGGGGGTGTTGCCGCTCGACTGGACCCGCACCTACCGCTCGAACTTCGGTGGACACGAGACGGACGGCCCGCTGGGCCCGCGCTGGACCACGCCGTTCCACGCCAGCTTCGAAGTGCGCGGCGAGACGCTGGTCTACCACGATGCGTCGGGGCGCAGTCTCGACTACCCGTTGTTCGCGCTCGGCCACGCCCATTACGACGCGATCGAGCAGCACACGGTCACGCGCGAATCCGAATCAAGCATTCGTATTGCGCGCGGTGCCGACCTCACCGAGCGTTACGAGCGTCAGGGCAGCCGCTTCCGGCTGACGGCGATCGCGGATCGCCAGGGCAACGCAATCTCGCTCGCCTACGCCGACGGGCGGCTGGCGACCCTCACCAGCAGCGCCGGCGCGGTGGCGGCCGTCACCCACGACGCGCAGGGGCGCGTTGAACACATCGAACTGCTGGACGAAGCCGGCCAGCCCATCCGCACGCTGGCCCGCTACCGCTACGACGACGCGGGCGACCTGGTCGCCGCCGCCGACGAGCATGGCGCGGCGCGTAGTTATGCGTATGCGCACCACCTGCTCACCCGCTACACGGACCGCACCGGGCGCGGCATGAACCTGCAGTGGGACGGCACGCACCTGGACGCCAAGGCGATCCGCGAGTGGGCCGACGACGGCACCTTCGATACGCGCCTCGAATGGCACGAGCGGCTGCGCCTGACCTTCGTCACCGACGCGTATGGCCAGGTGACGCAGCACTACTACGACGTCGACGGTTACCCGTACCGGGTCGTGCATCCGGACCGCACCGAGGAGTGGTTCTTCCGCGACGCGGCCAAGAACGTGACGCGTCGCGTGCATGCCGACGGCGCCGAGGAGCACTTCACGTGGGATGCGCGCGGCAACCTGACTGCGCACACCGCGCGCGATGGCCGCACCGGGTACTTCGTGCATGACGACCAGGACAACCTGACCGGCATCCAGGACCCCGAAGGCTATCGCTGGGAACGCTACTACGACAGCAAGGGGCGGGTGACCGAAGCGATCGATCCGCTCGGGCGCGTGACGCAGTATGCGTACAACGGTGCCGGCATGCCGGTGGCGATCACCGATCCGAAGGGCGGCGTCAAGTCGCTGCAGTGGGGCGCGGACGGACAGCTTGCGAGCTACACCGACTGCTCGGGCAAGACCGCGACGTGGCAGTACGACGAACGCGGCCAGCTGGTGGCCGCGAAGAACGCCGCGGGCGAGACGACCCGATACGAATACGCGGCCGGGCAGCTTGCGGCGGTGATTCGGCCGGACGGCAGCCGCGAGAGCTTCGAGCGCGATGCCGAGGGGCGGCTGCTCGCGCATACCGACGCGCTGCGGCGCCAGACACGCTACCGCTATACGCCCGCCGGGCTGATCGCGGGGCGCGCCGACGCGCGTGGCGGCGAACTGGCCTACCTGTGGGATCGGCTCGGCCGGCTCACCGGGCTGCGCAACGAGAACGGCCGGGAATACCGTTTCGACTACGATGCGGCGGGCCGACCGGTTGCCGAGACGGACTTCGATGGCAAGGTGACGCAGTATGTGCGCGACCCGGCCAGCGGGCGGGTCACGCACCAGCTTGCCGGCGACGGGGTGCAGGCCTTCGAGTTCGACGCGATGGGACGCCTGGCGCGGCGTCGCGGCTGGCAGACACCGTACGCCAGCCAGGGACGTGAGCGCCTGGTGCCGCCAGCAGGCGCGCAGGTCGACGAGGAAGCGTTCGCCTACGACGGCCTGGGCCGGCTGCTGCAGGCGGCCAACGGCGCGAGCCGGGTGCAGCGCGTCTACGACGCGGTGGGCAACCTGCAGCGCGAGCAACTGGCGATGCGGGTGGGCGCTGATGAGCATCATGCCGTGTGGCGGCACGAATACAACGAGCTGGACGTGCGCACGGCCACGGTCCGCCCGGACGGCCACCGGCTGGACTGGCTGACCTATGGGTCGGGCCACGTGCATGGGCTGCTGCTCGACGGGCAAGGTGTGGTCGACTTCGAGCGCGACGACGGGCACCGGGAGACGAGCCGCGCGCTCGGCAACGGGCTGAAGCAAGCGAGCGCCTACGATGCGGCGGGGCGCCTGGCGCACCAGTTGCTGCAGGGCACGGGCGGGCGGCTGGCCGAGCGGCGCTACGGCTACGACGCGGCCGGGCAGCTGGAGCGGATCGCCGACCTGCGGCGCGGCACGCTCAGCTATGCGTACGATCCGGTGGGGCGGCTCACACGCGCGCAGTCGTCGCTGGGCGTCGAGACGTTTGCGTTCGACCCGGCCGGCAACCTGCTGAAGACCACCGAGCGGGACGACCATGGCCTGGATGCGGGCAACCGGCAGCCGGCGCTGCTCGACAACCTGCTGAAGGACTACGCGGGCACGCATTACGCGTACGACGAGCAAGGTAACCTGCGCGAGCGCACCACCCACGGCACGAAGACGGTGTTCGGTTGGGACAGCTTCAACCGGATGGTGTCGGCGCGTACTCAGGAGATGGACGCGCGGTACGTGTACGACGCGCTGGGGCGGCGGATCGCGAAGGTGACCGAGCCGCAGCTGCACGCGCATCCGATGGCGGGCAGCAGCTATGCGCAGATGGAGCGCCAGCGGCTGAAGCAGGCGCACGGCTATGGGCTGACGCTGTACGGGTGGGACGGCGACACGCTGGCGTACGAGACGGCGTGGGAACAGCGCACGACCACGCACTACGTGTACGAGCCGGGCAGCTTTACGCCGCTGCTGCAGGCGAGCGGGCCGATGGCGGACGGAGATAACGGGCCACCGCGGCTGGCCTCGGTGGCGTACTATCATTGCGATCAGATCGGCACGCCGCAGGAACTGAGCGACGGCACGGGCGCGCTGGCGTGGAGCGCGCATTACCGGGCGTGGGGCGAGGCGAAGGAGGCGATCAGCGAGGCGGCGAGGAAGGCGGGGATTCGGAATCCGATCCGCTTCGCGGGCCAGTACTTCGATGCCGAGACGGGGCTGCACTATAACCGGCATCGGTACTACGATCCGACGTCGGGACGGTTCATTAGCAAGGACCCGATCGGGCTGGCCGGGGGCATCAACGTTTATGCGTATGCGCCTAATCCCATAGCTTGGACTGACCCATTAGGTCTCGCAGGCGACGAAACGTTGATGCCAGGCCCCTTTGCCAAGGAATCCATACCAGCACGCGGGCCGGAACGTGACTTTACTTTAGAGGAAAGGCAGAAAATCAACACGATCGGGTATCAGGATGGTTGCCATACGTGTGGCTCGACAGACCCCGGAACCAAGAGCGGCGATTTTATTCCCGACCACCAAACGCCGAACGCGCTGAACGAGCAAGGGAAGCCCCAACGCCTTTATCCTCATTGCAGGCGGTGTAGTCTCAAACAGGGTGGCCAGGTCACGCAAGCAAAGAGAAGGAATGGCCAATGAATAGGTATGCAATTTCAGACTGGATCAACAGCTCCGGCGGACCATTTGTAGCGGTCGAGGAAACAACGGCACCGTTATGGACCGGCACAAGCGGGAGCCCTTCTGATTACGATTTGGCCTGCCAATCCGTCGACTATGCCAGCAAGTTGAAACTGCATGGTGCCGATGTACTTGTCTTGGGCGACGAGCCGTTGCAAACAGCGGTCGCTATATCCGACAGCCGGCAGCTAATTGTTCGCTGGAAATGGGCAGATAGCGACGCGGACGTACGTGACGCAATCGAAAAAATCGACTTCGACATGATAGACGTCATCGAGAGATTGACCGTCAATTGGGTAAATCAGCCGCTGGTTGTGTTCGATGCTGCTGATGTATTTGACCCTACCCAATGTCTGAGACTCGCAACACGTCATGGTACCAACGAAGTGACAACGTTTATTTATCAACCTACGCCACGGACATCCCTGCTAGTGCATTCTATCGTCGCCGTATAGAAGTAGACGTGACCCTGACCCAAGAAATAGTCCGATTCAAAAGTAAAGAAATTCTGCAGTGCAGAACAGCTCCCATGATGAGCAAGCTGGATCCTGGGAACTCCGAACCCTGCCATAACACGTGCAGTCGGACACCCGAACAGCCTGTTCTTAACCAACCAACATGACCAGAGATGTGGCTTACACCGGCCATACCCCGGGCGGCTGCCATTACGCGTTGCCGATAAAGCCGGGCAGATGTGCGGCTTCGCCGGTCTGCGCGAGTCGAACCGCTTCCTTAACTGCCTGACCAAACCCGTGATGATTGGTCAGGCGAAGGATGCGCTCACGAAAGAAATCGGCCCACAGAAACTCCGAGAACGGCTGCGTATTCTTGTGATACCCGCCCTGGTTGCGAACGTAGGCGGCAAGGCTACGGTAAGGATCATCGACCAGATGATCCACGTGATGCGGCAACTGGTCGACCGGGCGGCGTACGCCACTTTCGTCAAACGGATGTACCCATCGTGATGCGTCCATCTCCGCCCAGAAGTCGCTGGGGGAGAGATCCGAGAGATCCTCGATCACCTCCAGAAGCACGTCTGCGATCTTCGATTCGGACAGCGCACGGCCGAGATGGTGGTGGTCGATCAGGTAATGCCTGGCGTCCGGTCCGAGCACTGCAGGGATTGGATGAGTCTCAATGAACTCGCGCCGCGCCTGTTCTGACAGCGACTCGATGTGCTTGCGCTTGTCATGCACCTCGCGCATACCGACTGTCATTTGCGTCGGCCGAAGTTTATGTACGTGGATGAAATGGTGGTGTTTTGCCATTGCCGTCGGAAACAGGAAGGTCGCTGTATGTCGCACCTCGGATCACGATTACCGCTACCGGGGTGGCTTCAGGAGAGATTTCTGGTGACTACCGGGACAGGCCGGTCCAGCCGCGTGGTCGCGGATGGAATCGGGTTATGTGGGGGGGCATCGGACGGAATCGAACCGTGAGGATCCTCGTCACCGCCGCGAGACCACGGAAGCGCGTGATCAGCCCAATGTAGTACAACGTTAGCGAACACAATCAGCAGCGTGCTAAAGGCCGCCACAGCGGTCATGCCCGTAGCGGAGAGCGCCCCGACCGCTGCGGCCGCCCAGACTGTCGCTGCTGTGTTCAGTCCGCGCAGCCGGAATCCATCCCGCAGGATCAGCCCGCCGCCGAGAAAGCCGATCCCGGACGCGATCTGCCCAACGATACGCAGCGTGTCTGCAGCGGAGTTTGCCGAGCAACCGGCGGCGACGAAGACAGCCGAGCCGAGACACACGAGCGCATTGGTATGCAGGCCTGCCGCATGTCCGCGCCAGCGACGCTCAAGCCCGATGAGCGACCCGAACACGAATGCGGTCGCAAGGTTCAGCAGCAAGGCGTGGGGCAATTGTCCCAGCGCACCGTTAGAGGATGGTCCCATTTACTTTTTTGCCTTCGGTTCACAGCTATCCTTGACGGCATCGAGCTGTTGCGTCCGGAAACGCTGCCGTCCATGCCCTTGTGGCGTCGATTAGCGCCGCGGTTGCGTCGATCGGTTCGGGCTCGCACTTGGTGAACCGATTCATCCTGGTAGCGCTGCGCGTTAGCGCAGATACAGCGACGCACGATGCATTTCTCAACAACACCAATCAAGCAACCCCGATATCCCCATCTGATGTCGTAAGCGGGCCATCGTGCTGGCCGCTGAAGTCCACCTGGTATAGCCAGTCGCTGGATCAGTCGTTTACTGACAACACCAGCGTCGGTGCCGGAATATCCTTGGCCGCGATTTCGACATTCAGCGGTGCCACCGCCGTGCCGATCGCGAAGAATTCAATCACGTGGCTTTCCCAGCGGTACGACTTTTCGTGGATCATCGTGCCGATCACGCCTTCGGCCTTGGCGGTCTGCGCTTCGACCTGCATACGCTCGATGGCTAGTTCGCGCGCGCTGTAAATCGCCTGGGTGAACTGCTCCAGTTCGACGTTGCGGCCCGCCTGACTGAAGGCCTTCAACATGCCGCGGTGCGCGACGTGGTATACGCAACTGCCCATTACCAGTTCGATGGGCCGGTAGCCCGAATTCAGCAGCGTGTAGAAATCCTGGCCCGACAAGTCCGAGGTGAAAGGGCCGCCGTCGTGCGCCCTGAAGCCCTTGGTGTCGTGGTTATGGACCACCCCCGTGCCGATGGCAACGAACTCGAGAATGTCCGCATCCCATTCGACATGCTTGATCTCGAGGCGCACGCCCACAATGCCGTCCGCACCCATGCCGCGCGCTTCCTCGCGCATGCGAGACATCGCCAGTTCGCGGGCGTGATACATCGCCTGAGACAGCACGTCGAGTTCCTGGTTCTTGTTCCAGGAGCCGTACTGAATGCCGACGTGGTAGATACTGCTGCCCACGCACAGGCCGATTGGTTCAAAGCCGGCCTTGCGGACCAGCAGGAACTCGTTGACCGACAGGTCGGAGGTGAACACCGAGGTCGGGTGAGCTGCGCTGCGCAGCCCCTGAAGACGCGCTTTGGCGTTCGCGGGGAGCTGGGCGGTGACGTCTTGCATGGTGGTTTCAGCCATATTTGTCCCTGGGTAGAAGACGGTTCAGATACCGTCGCTGTATGCGTTGTGATGTTCGGAGGTAGCGCGCAGGTTGTCCGGCTTGTCGCTCAGATCGAGCACGAACTCGACGTTGTGAGGCACCGCGACGCCGCGCGGGCAATCGACCACCGTGCCCATGACGATGTGCCGCCCAAGCAGCTGCGAGTCGTCGTTCTCCCCTCCGCTGCGGATCAGTTGGCTGAATTGCAACTGAGCGAGCACGCCCGAACCCTGACGGGCCGCATCGGCGCGCAGGTCGGCGTGGGCCCGCCGGCGGATCCGTTCCCAAAACGCCGTACTCTGCGGTAAAGCCTGGTTGCCGCGCCAACCCAAGCCGATATCGAGCGGGCCTTTGCTCCACTCGAATCGCGCGCCGATCGCCAGTCCCACCGGAATGATCCTGGCCTCCAGCAACTGAATGAACTCCAGCGCCGGCACGGTCGAGATGATTGGCGCCGGGGACGGCGGCAAGCCTTCGATGCGCACCGCCGTGCCGACCAGCGAGTAGTCCATGCTGTCTTCGAGGTAGAGGTCGACGGTCACCATCCTGACGTCGATCACGGCATTTGCGCCTAAGGCGATCGCCTCAGCTTCGAGGCGCTTCAGGGCCGTGCGCCAACCCTGCGCATGCCCTTCAGTCCACGAAAAGCCATAGTGCATCCAGCAGGTTGCCGCGATCGGCGCGATCATCTTCAGACCGTGACTGCGCGCCAGAGCCATCTCCGGTGCGGTGAGCGTGGAGACCCACGGCAGCGTGCCGCTCTTCGAATCCGCGAGGCGTTGATGCACCATATTCGGCACGCCTCGCGCGTCGAAGAACTCCGGCACAGGGCCACTCGGCGTATTCGGCCCATTTTTGCTTTTAAACAGCGAACTCAACCATCCCATCGGCATCTCCTGCGAAATTGTTGTGTTGGTTACAGCCCGGCCAGCAACTCGGCCATCGCGCGCGCCTTCTGGGTTCGTTCGTGGACATGCGTCATCAGGCCGACCATCCAGGTGTGGGGGTCGACTTCACGAGTTGACAGGACCACCCCTTTCACCTTTTTTTCGACTTCGGTGGCAAGGTGCCGTCCGTCTTTGAGGCGCATCGCGTAGGTCTCGTTGTCGAAAGCAACGCAGACGCCGACAATTTCATCTGTCTTCCGAAACAAGCCGCGCCGTACCCGTTGAATCTGGGCGTGATTCGGCAAGGCTTCCGCCGCGATCAACGCGAAGCGTGAGAGAAAGGCAGCACGATCGCCTTCGGCATGGCGCAACCATGCGGCGGCAAGGTCGAAGCTCAACGGTGCGGCAGCCCCAGCGAGGCCGCCATCAGGGTCATGTGTGGGTTCGGACACGTCACGCTCCCGGCGGTGCGGCGAGTGCCTGGGCCTGGACCCCGCGCATGCCTTCCACCAGCTTGTTGCGGACTTCGATCAGCTTTTGCTCGCGCTCGCGATCCTGCGCGAGAACCTGCTGTTCGATGGCGAGCACTTCTTTCATCGTTTCGATCGACTGGGTCGCCGCTGCCGCCAACGCTTCCAGATTGCGCGGATCGCCGCCCAGGCTGTGCGCCGCGTCGACAGCTGCGTCATGGGCACCCTGCACGGCCAGCGCGGTGATGCGGCGGGCCGCCTCGTCGAGCTTTTCGCTCTCTTCGCCGGCGCGGCGCGTATCGGCTTGCACCACGGCCTGTGCCGCCACGGCCATCAGGCGCGGAATCGTCACCATGATGCCGGTCGTGAGCTTGCTCACACGCGTCTCGGCCGCCTTGCGATTGGACGCAATCAGCGGGATCAGTGTCGCGGCGGAAATCATCGCTTCCCGAAGATCCGCGATCCTGCCGCGGAAATTCCCAAGCGTGTTGCGGTAGTCCATCGCAATGGCCGCGTCGCCCGCGGTGTTGGTGCGAATGGCCACCTGACGCAACAGTTCTGCTTCGCCAACGCCACGCTCGAGCGCCAATTGCATCGCGGCGATGCCGATCGACAAGCCGCTCACGCCTTCACGCACAGCCTTCGACTGCTCGTCGAGCTGCTGGATGGTGATCATCAGATCGGCCTTGGTGCGCCGTGCCCGCGCCTCCTCGGCGTCCATCAGGCCAAGAAAGGCCTTGCGATTCTCCTGGAACGACTTGGCCGCGCCATGTGCGACCTTACCAAGACGGCTCAGCTTGCTGAGAAAGCCGGTGACCTTCGGCGCGGCTTCACGGGCTTGTTCCTGAAGCTCTTCGATCCGCAGAATCTTGATGCCATCGATCACGGCCGCAGCAATGCGCCCGATCTCGCCCGCTTCACCCACGGTAGTGTCGGCGAGCAGCCGGCGGGACGCGAACGCGAGCGGCTGCAGCGCGTTGTCGACGAAGTTCAGCGTGGTGGTGACGTCGTCGAAGCGGATGCTGTCCGCCAGCTTCTGCGCCACTGCACGCTGTTCTGGCGCAAGCGAACCGAGATCGACCAGCCGCTCCGCAGGCGGCATTGGTGTCAACACCTCGGCGGGCAGGTTCGAAACAGCCACGGCCGACTCGGGCGCGACCTGCAGCGCTTCGGTTTCAGCAGGTTCGCTAGCGGCATTCAGGAAGGCCGCCAGATCCAACGGCGACTCGGCATCAGTGGAAGATTTTTCTGAGAGGGGGGGGCTCATGGGAGGCTAGGAGGCAGTCTGGAGGAATCGTCAAAGGGCAAGCTCATCTCACACCCTGAACAGACCCTGGGCCCACGTCGGTAATACGGGAATGCTTGAAGCGACGTTCGAATCATTCCATACGTCCCAAATTGGTGGGTCGAATCGATGCATCACCGGACAGCCGTCCATGACCGGTGGGTGTACGTAAGCCTGGGCGAAGCACCATTCTTGAAACCAGTGAGCTTTCGCCGCGTACGTCGGGTGCATATCAAAGTGCAGAGATTCTAGATGCGGCACGCCCATGGGTCTGTCAGAGAGTGTCAGGCTCCAGCGTACTAACCAGGGCCATCGCATGAAGCGTCAGGACCGGTTTGTAGTGGCCTGATGAACCCGGACACCGGATCTTCAAAGGCCGGAAACGGAGACCTGCCGATCCGGCCATTCGTAAAATTTCCGGCTGTCATTTTCTGCATGCTTGGACTCATCGGCAGCTTGCTGCTCGGATGGATGATGCAAAACGCCTGCCTTTGAGAAGCATCGTCAATAATGGGGCTGACCTGTCCTGACAATCCAATCGTCCGCCTTCCGTTATGTTTTAGCGATTCTTAGCGCTACACAAGGAAGGTGCCGATGCGGGACGATCCGACGTCCAATACTGCCATGCCCAACGATGCGCTCGAGAGCGGGCGCGGTCAGCGCATGGCGCCGAGCAATCGGAGACGTGTTCTCAGCGTCGCATGGGCGCGCCATCAAGACGAAGTCGAACAGGCCCAGCGCTTGCGATACAGGGTCTTTGCAGAAGAGATGGGCGCGAGCCTTACGTCCGGTACGCCAGGAATCGACGCCGACCGGTTCGATCCTTACTGCGATCACCTGATCGTACGCGACGAGGACAGTCAAGAAATCGTCGGAACCTACCGCGTGTTGCTGCCGCATCGCGCAAGGGAGATTGGTGCGCTGTATGCGGAGTCCGAGTTCGATCTGCGCCGGCTCGCGCACCTCAAGCCGCGCATGCTGGAACTGGGACGCTCGTGCGTGCACCGGAATTACCGGTCCGGCAGCACGATCATGGCGCTGTGGAGCGGCCTGGGCGACTACAGCCACCGGTGGGGCATCGAAACCATGCTGGGATGCGCGAGCGTGCCCATGAAAGACGGCGGGCATTACGCGGCGAGCCTATATCGGGAATTCACACGGTATGCCGAAGCGAGGGGCGGATATGAGGCATCTCCGATTCTGCCTCTGCAAGTCGGGAAACTCGATCAGTGCCGGCCAGCCGACCCGCCGGCACTTCTGAAGGGCTACCTTCGGCTGGGGGCACGCGTCTGCAGTGCCCCGGCATGGGATCCGGCGTTCAACGTGGCGGACTTCCTGACACTGCTGCACATGTCCGAGATGAGCCCGCGCTATGCACGGCATTTTCTCGGACCGAAATCAGGCAACTGATGCGCGGCGCGGCTTGTCTGGCGGTTCACTGCGGCCGCCCCCGGTTGAATCCGCAGTCCTTGTGGAGCACTTGTCACGCCCCGACGCGTTTGCGCAACTGTTCGACGTCCACTTGCTCGAGGTAGGGAGACGAACACGGCAAGCGTAAATTTCTTTCATAAACCTTTTGATTATAAGAAGGACCTGGCTTATTACTATTTGAAACGGTAACGTCTGATTTTTCTTGCGCTAACCTGTGCGGCCCGCTGCGATCCTGAGGATTCGCATGGCTAGCATCGAACGCACTGCCAATCCGCTCTTTCCCGAGGTCTTGGCGCCCCGGGGATGCGGCCGCCTTGCGGGGTTTGGCGCTTCATTTGGCGCCAAGCTGCGCGTGAGCAAAGGAATACGCCTGTCAGATTGGTCGCGACCGCATCGTTCCAGAATTCGATTGTGTATTGCCGTTTCGGCACTGACCTTTCTGACATGCAAACCTCGGTACCAGCAGGAAATTAACAAAATTCCTGCTGTACGCGAATTCGAGGCACAGTCACGTGCTTCGTGCTTCGTGCTTCGTGCTTCGGACATCGACATCGACATCGACATCGACATCGACATCGAAGGGCCGCGGATCGCGACACGCATTCAACGATAAATACTTTTCGACGCAGGGAGGCGAACATGAACGATTTGACGCAGCAATCCGGGCCCGAGTTGATCGTGCGCGGCAGCCGTTTTGCGTTGCCGACGCTGGTGTTCGCGCTGGTCGCGATCGGCGGCGGTTTGGTCTGGGCCGCCAACTCGGATCCGTTTTTCAGCTTCACGTCGTTCATCATGCCGTTCATCGGGGCGCTGGGCGGCCTCGGTCACATGTTCATCATGACGCGCGCCGTGTTCTTCGACGACACCTTCAAGGTGCAACGGATCTTCGTGCCTTATCGCGACGTTGTCGAAGTGACGCGCGGCACTTTCTCGCTGGTCGTGCGTTATCGCGTCGCGACGCGGTCGGGCGACACCAGGATGCGCAAGGTCAGGCTGCCGTTTGTCGAAATGCGCATCGACGACCGGAAAAAATGCCTCGAGATTTTGCGCAGGCACGCGCCTGACGCGTTCAAGACGGATATCGCCGCCTGAACGGCGCGCCGGGGCCGGGCGCGTATTGCGACGCCCGATCCACGGTGCATGTTCCGCCGGCGGTGCGTTGTTGTCCGAGCGCTGGTTCGCACAACCGGCCTTCGCTTGCCGCGCGCGCGAAAGCCGGCCTTCGCGCGTCAGTACCCCGCGTCGCTGCCGCCCTGATCGGTGACGATCGCCACCCCCGAGCTCGTGCCGAGCCGCGTCGCGCCGGCGTCGAGCATCGCGAGCGCGGCCGCACGGTCGCGCACGCCGCCTGACGCCTTCACGCCGAGATCCGGGCCGACCGTGCGGCGCATCAGCGCGACATCCGCGAGCGTCGCGCCGCCGTGGCCGAACCCCGTCGACGTCTTCACGAATGCGACGCGGAGATCGCGGCACATCTCGCACACGCGCATCTTCTCGTCGTCGCTCAGCAGCCCGGTTTCGAGGATCACCTTCAGCGGCACCGCGCCGCACGCGTGGTGCACGGCTTCGACGTCGGCCTTCACGTCGTCGGCGCGGCCGCTCTTCAGCGCGCCGAGGTTGATCACCATGTCGATCTCGCCGGCGCCCGCCGCGATCGCGGCCGACGCCTCGAATGCCTTCGCGGCCGACAGCCCCGCGCCGAGCGGAAAGCCGACCACCGCGCACACGAGCACGCCGGTATCGGCCAGCTCGCGTGCGGCGAGCGGCACGTTCGCCGAATTCACGCAGACCGAGTAAAAGCGATGCTCGGCCGCCTGGCGGCAGAGTTCGCGGATCTGCGCGTCGTTCGCGTCAGGCGCGAGCAGCGTGTGATCGATGGTTCGAGCGAGTTGGGCGTTGGAAAGCGGCATGTGTCAGGGCTCCACGGAGCGTGTGCCGAAAGGGCACACGGAAAGTTGATGTTTTCACATCGGTTTGTTACAAATACGACATTCCGGCCGGGCCTGCGCGCCCGGCACGACACGCGACGAGCGCGAATGGCAGGCAGGATACAGGCATGGAAACGAAGAAGGGCGAACGGATCAAGACGCTGATGAACGTGCTGCAAGGGCAGAACGCGATTCATCTGAGGGAAGTCGCCGAGCTGTTCGGCGTGTCCGAGATGACGATCCGCCGCGATCTGGCGGACAACCCGCACGGCCTCAGCCTGATCGGCGGTTATGTGACGCGCCATTTCGCCGCGCAGCGCAGCGATATCGGCGAATACCTGATCAGCGCCGAGAACAACCGGCAGACCGAGGAAAAGCGCCGCATCGGCAAGCTGGCCGCGCAGTTCGTGACGACCGGCGACACGATCTTCGTCGACTGCGGTTCGACCACGCCGTTCATCGTCGACTTCATTCCGGACGACCTCGAATTCACGGCCGTCTGCAATTCGCTGAACGTATTCGCGAAGCTGCAGCAAAAGCCGCACTGCAGCGTGATCCTGTGCGGCGGCGCGTACCACCGCAAGAACATGGTGTTCGAGTCGGTCGCCGAAACCGGCATCCTCGACACGGTGCGCGTGTCGAAGGCGTTCATCTCGGCGGCCGGCGTGAGCGACCGCTGCGGCGTCACGTGCTTCAACTTCCACGAAGTCGACGTGAAGAAGAAGGTGATGGAGCGCGCGCAGAACCGTTTCCTGCTGGTCGACCACACGAAGTTCGACGAAGTGCGCGCGGCCTATTTCGCCGAACTGACCGACTTCAACTACGTGATCTCCGACGGGCAACTGAGCCGCCGCTACGAAACGACGATCCGCGAACACGGAATCGCGCTCGTGACCTGATGCAACGCGGCTGCGCATCGCGTTATGCATCGCGCGCTTCCTCCGCGCTCAGGTAGCCGGTGACCACGTCGAAGCGGCGCGTCGCGCCCGGCGCGAGTGCCGCGACATGGCCCTTGCGGCGCTCGGCTTCATAACCCTCCGGCTCGCAGGTCGACGGCAGCGCGAACGCGGCCACCTGCTGGTCCGCGTTGTGCAGGATCCAGCGCGTCGCATGCGGGAACTGTTCGGGGCGGAACGCGGTGTGGAATGCGCCGCCGTCCGGATGCGCGAGCAGGAAATGCGCGACGCCGTCTGCGTCCGTTTCCGCACCGTTCATGAAGAACACGATCTCGGGGTCGTACAGCGCGGGTGCATCGAGCGTCGCGAGCCGTTCCGGCTCGCGTGCGAGCGTGGCCGAGTAGTCGCGCCACGCGGCGGTCGGCTTCACGTGCGCGGGCACGCTGTCGCGCAACCGCAATCCGCCGCGTGATAACGACTGCACGAAGCGGCCGCCCGGCACGTACGCATAGTTCAGGTGCGCCATGTACATCAGGTCCATCGGCGCGCCGCCGAGGTTCGTCACGTCCATCGCGATCGTCATCTGCGCATCGTGCTCCGCGACGCGTACCGACGGACGCGCGACATAGTGGCTGCCGAAGCCCTGCACGTATTCGTATTCGCCGGTCACTTCGACCGTTGCGCCGTGCGCATCCGAGCCGACGACCAGGCTCGCGCGATCCATCGGCGCGCACGGCATCTCGCCGTGCAGCGCATGCGTGTCGTCCGGCCCCGGGCAGCCGTTGCGCAGCAGCCCGCTGTGGAACATGAAGCAGCCGTAGGTATCGATGATCGACGCCGCGCGCTTCGGTTGCCGGAACATGTGCTTCATCGTCAGGTCATGGCCGTCGAACGCGGCGGCCCAGATCATCTGGCCGAGATACGGCAGCACGACGACGTGGCCGCGGCGGTTCGCGAGCTTCAGCGCCTCGACGCCGGACGGATACGCGAACGCGGTGACGGTGATGCCGTCGGTGCGGTACAGCGTGCGCGGCGTGTCGCGGAAGTCGTTGCGCCGCAGTTCGAACTCGCCTCGCATGGTCACGCTCCCGACGGGTTGCGCGTGTCGGCGTAGCGCGCTGGCGTGCCGGCGCCAGCCGCCGCATCGGGCGTCGCGGCCGGCAGGTGGCGCAGGCAGTAGAAGCCGTAGTAGACGATCACGACGAAGCACGCGAGCGGCACGACGAACGCGAGCTGCATGTTGCCGCCGGTGCGATCGGAGATCAGCCCCTGGATCAGCGGCACGACCGCGCCGCCGACGATGCTCATCACGAGGATCGAGCCGCCGTATTCGGTGTCCTTGCCGAGGCCGTCGATCGTGAGGCCGTAGATCGTCGGCCAGCACGGGCCGAGGAACACGCTCACGCACACGGCCGCATAGACGGCGGTGATGTTGTGTACGCCGATCGTGTACGCGAGCAGCGCGATGCACAGGATGCCGTAGACGATCAGCACCTTGGCCGGGCCGACGCGCTTCATCACGAGCGTCGCGACCAGCTTGCCGACGAAGAACGCGAAGAACGTCGCGAGCAGGTAGCGCGATGCGCCGCGCTCGGTGAGGCCGCCGATCTGCATCGCGAGCCGGATCGTGAAGCTCCACACGCCGACCTGCGCGCCGACATACAGGAACTGCGCGACGACGCCCGCGACGAAGCGCCGGTTGCCGAACAGCCGCGCGAGCGTGCCGCGCGCGTCGATCCTGTGCGTGGTCGCGCCCGGGCCGTTGCCCTTGCAGGCCGGGTACGGTGTGAGCGCAAACACGATGAACACGGCGACGAGCACGACGATCAGCCACTTGTACGGTTCGAGTGTGGCCTGGATCATCGCGAGCTGATGCACGTGCGCGTCGGCGGCCGACATCGCCGCGAGCTGCGCATGCGACGCGTCGCCTTCCTTGAAGATCAGGAAGCTGCCCATGTAGACGCCGGCCATCGCGCCGAACGGATAGAACGTCTGCGAGATGTTCAGCCGCCGCGTGCTGGTGTCGCGCGGGCCCATCAGCGTCGAATACGAGTTCGACGCCGTCTCGAGGAACGACAGGCCCGCGGCGATCACGAACAGCGCGACGAGGAACATCCCGTACTTCGCCATCGACGCGGCCGGGAAGAACAGCAGGCAGCCGGTCGTGTAGAGCAGCAGGCCGACGAGGATCGTCGTCTTGTAGCTGAACTTCTTCACGACGGTCGCGGCCGGAATCGCGAGGAAGAAGTAGCCGAGATAGAACGCGGACTGTACGAACGCCGATTCGAAATCGGACAGGAAGAACGATTTCTTGAACTGCGCGATCAGCACGTCGTTCAGGTTCGCGGCGGTGCCCCACAGCGCGAACAGGCAGCACAGCAGCGTGAATGCGAAAAGCGGCGTGCGGTTCAGGTAATAGCCGTCGGGTGTGTGTTCGATTCTGGCTCGGCTCACGGGTGTCTCCTTCCCAGGTTGTCTCGTCGATGAAGGCGCCGTTCAGAGGCCGGCGTCGCGGAGGAAGCGTTCGAACGTCGCGGCGTCGGCGTACGACTTCTGCGTGCCGAGGCCCGTGACCGAATGCGCGGCGTACGCGGATGCGTAGCGCATCGCGTCGATCGCGTCGCGTGACGCGGCGTAGCAGCGCGCGAAGCAGCCGATATACGCGTCGCCGGCGCCTGTCGTATCGCGCGCGTCGACGGGTACGCCCGGCACGTGCTGCACGCCGTCGCGCGACACGAGCAGCGAACCCTTGTCGCCGAGCGTGACGAGCACGTGTTTCAGCCCGCGCGCGACCAGCGCTTCGGCGGCGCGCGCCGCGGTGTCGCGCGAATCGACTGGCATGCCCGACACGATCGCGAGCTCGGTTTCGTTCGGCACGAAGAATTCGACGGAGCGGATTCGCTCGAAATCGAGATCGGCCACCGCGGGCGCGGGGTTCAGCAAAACCGGGATGCCGTGCCGCGCGCCGAACGCGATCGCGTGATAGACGGTGTCGAGTTCGATCTCGAGCTGCAGCACGATCAGCGCGCATTCGACGAGTGTCGGCGCGGCCGCGTCGATGTCGGCCGGCTTCAGGTGGCGGTTCGCGCCCTTGACGATCAGGATGCTGTTGCTCGAATCGGGTTCGACGAAGATCGGCGCGACGCCGCTCGGCACGCCGGCGACCTTGCGCACGTGCGTGATGTCGATCCCCTCGCGCTCGAAGTTGCGGATCGTGTTGTCGGCGAACACGTCGTCGCCGACCTTCGTCACCATCACGACGCGCGCGCCGAGGCGTGCGGCCGCGACCGCCTGGTTCGCGCCCTTGCCGCCGCAGCCGAGCTCGAAGTTCGGTGCTTCGAGCGTTTCGCCCCGGGCGGGCATGCGCGCGACATAGGTCACGAGGTCGACCATGTTGCTGCCGATCACGGCGATTGTCTCCATCTGCGTCTCTTCCTTGGTATGGGTGCGCCGCGTGCGTGGTCGGCGGCGGCCTGCAACAGATGATAATAAAATCACATTAAATGTGAGAATGCAATCTTGTTATGTTGCTTTGGTCACGATTTGAAGGAGGGATTTGTGGGCGGATCTGGCATGGGCAGGCGGCGGCGGGGCTGCGGGACGGCCGGGGCAGGGGCGCGACCGGGCAGCGTGCCGGACGCGGAATCGGCGGGCGAACGGCCGGTCTTCTATCGCTGAAGTAGCGGCGTATTTCGGCGGCCGGGTGGCCGGGACGGATCGATGTCGCCAGGTCGGGCGCCCGTTACGGCGGCGTCCGTGCGTATCACGCGTATTGGAGAGTCAGTGCATCGAGGTTGCGATACGCGGCGGGCGTCAGGTGGGCGAACGCATCGGACCGGAACAGCGGATGCTGCGCGCGCAGATGTTCGAGTGCCTGCTTTCGGCCGGCACGGAAGGCCGTCGACGGCGCGTCCGGATCCTGCGCCCACTCCCGCGCGATCGCGCGGTCGTATTCGCGCAGCCGGTCGGGCGCGGCGGCAAGGATCGCGAGATCGGCGTCGAGAAAAATCCACCCGGCGCGCTGCAGGTCCGGATCGGACGCGAACGTATCGGGCAGCCGGTGCGACTTTGTCGCGAGCACGAGATCGTGTGCAACGGACACATGCGATGCGTGCGCATGCAACCAGGATTCGGTGCAGCGTTCGTTCGTGACTTGCACGAGCCATTGCGCGCTGCGCGCTTCGTTGTCCGCATAGTCCGGCAACGTCGTCGCGTAGACGAAGTCGTGCGCCCATACGGCGAGCTCGATAATTGGCCACCGCGGTTCCGCGCGGTACGGCGCGAGGTGTGCAAACAGTTCCGCTAGGTGCGCGAGCGTGTGGTAGAAGCGCTGCGGCTCGCTGTAGGCACGCTCGACCAGCGGCCAGACAGCGGCCGTGCCGAAGCAGGCGTCGCAGGATGCGCGCAGCGTGCGGGCGAGGTCGGGGGCGAGGTCGTTCATGTCGGCGATCGGGTCGGACAGGCGATGCGCGCAGCATAGCAAACGCGGCGGCGTGCGCTGCTTCTACACGTTGATGACGCCGCGCCCGAGTTCCATCACGCGGCCCCCGACGCCGATTTCGCCGTTTGCGCTGACCGACAGCCGCAGCAGACAAGGCCGGCCAACGGCTTCGCCCTGTTCGACCCGAAAGGCGACAGGCAGGGCATGGTTGCCCGCAAGCAGCCAGCCGCCCAGATTCGCACAGGCCGACCCGGTGCCCGGGTCCTCCGAAATGCCGCCGCCGTGCTTGACGAAGAAGTAGCGGGAGACCACCGTCCCCGGGCGGTCGGCGTCGAACGCGAACACATAGGCGGTCTTGCGGCCGAGACTGCTTTTCGGCCAGATGTCGAGACACGCGCTGTCGGGCTGCGCGCGGCGCACGGCTGCGGTGTCCTTGAGTGCGACCAGTAGTTGGTCGGCACCGGTATCGACCCAGATCGGCGGCGCGAGCAGATCGTCCGGTGTGAGCCCGAGCAGCGCCGCCGTTTGGGCATCGGACAACTCGCACGCTGCCGTCTTCGGCATGCCCGCGTGCGGCGCGACGAACGTCCACACGTCGTCGCGTGCATTGACGTTGACCACCCCGGCCTTGAATTCGAGTGCGAGAGCGTCGCCAGCCTCGAGCAGGTCGCGCACGACATGTGCGGTGCCGAGCGTGGGATGGCCCGCAAAGGCCATCTCATAGCCCGGCGTGAAGATGCGGACCCGCGCATGCGCGCGCTCCGATGGCAACACGAAGGTCGTTTCGGACAGGTTGAACTGCACGGCCAGTGCCTGCATGGTCGCGTCGTCCATGCCGCGCGCATCTTCGAACACGCAAAGCGGGTTGCCGCCAAACGTCGATTCGGCGAATACATTCAGCAGGCGGAAGGCATACGTGGTCATTTGAATCTCGCGCGGGTGTGGCGATAACCGTACCTGGGTGGCATGGATGCGGACTGTACGCGTCGGCGAGCAGCCTATCGCGCGCTCCGTTCAGCGCGTCGGCGCCACGCGGAGTCGCGTCGGTCAGCCCAGCTTGTCGAGCGGTGCAAGCATCGCCAGCATGTCGGGATGCTTCAGGACTTTCTTGTACTCCGCCGGACTCATTGCGTCGATCAATACGCGGCCGCTCACGTCCGCCTTGATGTACTCGACCGCGAGCAGCGCAATGACGGGATTGGTCGTCAGCGTCGCCTGGTCGGGCGAATGATCGCCGAACTCTGCCGCCACCGCCTCGGTGTTGTCCGCGACCGCGACGGCGAGCCGGCGTCCGGAAAGCCTGAGCCGCGCGCTGGCGCCGCATTTGGCCATATCGTAATGGCGCGGCCCGTTGAGCGTGCGATTGCCGTATATCGCCACATGCGTATCGACGCCCCGAGCCGCGGCGGCTTCGAGCAGCGGCCCCAGTTCGTCGATTTCCTCGTCCCAGACGCCCGCAAATATCTGCGTCTTCGCATTGACGATGACGCGTGCGAACGCGCTGGCGATCGCTTCCCGCCCGCTCAACGACCAGACCAGCCCCGGCTCCTGCTGCACCGGCAGCCGATCGAGCGCGCCCGCGGCCAGTTCAAGATCGGCATTGAAGCGCGTGCGCAATTCTTCGAGCAACGACCGGTGCGGCACGGCCGCATAGCGGACGGGTTCGGACCGGTTGACGAGCACCGCCCCGCGCGCTTCCAGACGCGTCAAGGTTTCA
Organism: Burkholderia pyrrocinia; assembly: GCF_018417535.1. Lineage (NCBI taxonomy): Bacteria > Pseudomonadati > Pseudomonadota > Betaproteobacteria > Burkholderiales > Burkholderiaceae > Burkholderia > Burkholderia pyrrocinia. Next base: position 177,146 of record NZ_CP070979.1, read on the forward strand.
TAGATCTTGGAGGGCGGCATGCCGGCGCGCCGGCCGACTTCCGCACCCGTCAGCGCCGCTTGCCCGACGAGGGCCGCGTATGCCTGCGCCTCGTATTGGGTAAATCCAAGCCGGATCAACGACGTGATCAGCTCCGTGTTCTCGCTCATGTGTATTCGCTCCGGCACCCACGACGATCTTCATGGGATTCCTTGATTAACTACCAGAGTAGTATACAATCGCTTTCACTTACTACCCAAGTAGTAGGTGACATTCCTGAACCTTATCGGAGGGATCTTCAAGATGCGTCAACGGATCAGCACCGGCTCCCCGTGGGAGCCCAAGGTTGGTTACTCGCGTGCAGTGGTCGTCGACAACACCATCTACATTTCGGGGACGGCCGGCAAAGGAGCAGACGTGTACGCGCAGACACGCGACGCGCTGGCGACGATCGAAAAAGTGCTGGCGGACAGCGGGTTCTCGTTGTCGGACGTCGTCCAGAGCCGCCTGGTGGTCGCCGACTTCGACAATTGGGAAGCCGCGGCACGCGCGCATGGCGAGATCTACGGTGATATCCGGCCGGCGTTTTCGCTCGTGCATTCGCTTCCGTTCGTCGATCCGGAGATTCGGGTCGAGGTCGAGGCGATTGCGGTCAGGACCGGCGCATGACCGTCGCGGGCGAGCGCGTGGCGCTGTCGCGCGCCGCGACTGCGGCGCTTGCACTGGCGGCGGGCGTGGCGATCGCCAACGGCTATGCGTTGCAGCCGTCGCTGTCCGTCATCGCGAGCGGGTTCGGTGTACCCGCGTCGCGAATGGCGGCCCTCGCCTCTGTGACGATGCTCGGTTATCTGGTCGGCCTGGCGTTGCTGGTTCCGCTGGTCGACCGGCTCAGTCCGCGCACGCTCATTCCGGCGCAAATGGGCGCACTCGCGTTGTTGCTTGCATGCGCGTCGTGGTCGTCCGGGCCGCTCGTGCTCGACGCCGGCTTCTTTCTGGTGGGGGCGGCCACGACGGTCGCGGCGCAATGCAGCGCCGTCGCCGGAAAACATGCGGATCCGCACCGGCGCGGCGGGGCCATGGGCGTCGTGTCCGCGGGGATTTCCGCCGGTATCCTGCTGAGTCGCTTCGTGGGCGGCCTGTTGTCGCAATGGTGCGGGTGGCGCGGCGCATTGCTCGCGCTGGCCGGATGCGTTGTGCTGGCTGCCATCTGCAGCGGCGTGCTGTTGCCCGGCGGCCGACCGGAACGGCGACCCGGCCATGCGACCACGATCGGCGCCATTCCGCGGTTGTTGCGCGGCAGCGTGCAACTGAGGCGCCGTACCTGCGCCGGCATGCTGTGGTTCTTCGCGTTCAATCTGGTCTGGGTCGGGCTCGCGCTGCGTCTGGCCGGGCCGCCCTACGGCATGAGTGCCGCGGCGATCGGTGCGTACAGTCTCGCGGGCGTGCTCGGCCTTGGCGTGACGCGCGTTGCCGGAAAATTCACCGATCGATTCGGCGATCGTGCCGTCATCCGCTGCGGGCTCGTTGTGGCGGCCCTGTCGGCCTTGCTGCTGGGCGTTGCGCTCGGTCGTCCCGGCTGGCTGGGCGTCGGGCTGGCCCTGTTCGATGCCGGTTGTTTTGCTGCACAGGTTGCGAACCAGGCGCGTGTCGTCGCGATTCAGCCGGCTCGGGCCGGCGTATTGAGTGCCGCGTACCTGACGCTTTACTACGCGGCCGGCGCCGGCGGTGCCGTGGCGGCGGGGGTGCTCAACGAACGGGTCGGGTGGGGCGCGATGATGCTCGTCGCGGCTGCGGCAATCATGGCGGCCGGGTGGGTCGGCACCGTACCCGCGACGACCGATGCGCGAGGCGAGCCGACGTCCGCCGGTTGAGTGCGAAAGGGGCGTGCTCTCGCGGTCGAACGGAATTTCGTTTTTCATGCATGATCGGGGTTCTCCGATGGGTCGACTGCGATCTGCTCCGGGCACTCAAATTCCCGCAACACCGGCGGATATTTTTACGCCGGAGCAGACAGTCGCGCGTGAGCGCGCGCCATTTGCGATCGCAGGCGAACACGGGTTCACCCGGGGGCACGACAACGACGCCGTGCCCATGCAACACGTGTCGGGTTCAGTGTCGCTCAGCGCGTGCAGATTGACGCATGCAGGAGGAAGACATGGAATCCGACAGAAGCGCCCCGAATACCGACGGCGGGCTTGCCAACACATCCGCGAATGCCGACTCGCCGCAGGCCGTCCTGGAAACGATCGTACGCGGCGTGGAAGGCTTCCGGATTCCTGCCGAAACGGATTGGTCCACGGCGAAGCAATACCTCGCGGACAACGACGGACAGTGGAAATTCTCGGCTGTCCTGGTCGCGATCGTCGCGCGGCGCGAGCCGACGATCCTGCTGACCAAGCGTTCGTCGGGGCTCAGCGAATACTCGTCGCACGTGAGTTTCCCCGGCGGACGTCCGGCCGAGTCCGACAGCAATATCGGCGCGACTGCACTGCGCGAAGCGTTCGAGGAAATCCGCCTCGAGTCCGGTGCGATCCGGGTGGTCGGGTGCTTGCCGATTCATAAAACCAGAAAGCGCCATCACGCGATCTTTCCCGTGATTGGCATCGTGCCGGAAACGGCCGAATGGGAAGCGGCGCCGGCCGAAGTCGAGGCGATCTTCGAGTTTCCGTTCTCCGCGCTGCTGAATCCGGATCTGCCGCGGCAATACAGCGACGGCGAACGCGCGGGCGCGTGGTACTGGGCGGACCAGACGCAGGACATCTGGGGGGTGACCGCGTTCATCCTGAAGTCGCTTGCAAGTCTGGTTCTCGACGCTGCGTGACGAAAGCGTGCGCTGCGGTCAGGCTCTGACGCACTTCAATGCGAGGACACATAAATCGCATCGTCGAATGCGTCCGGAATCGCGAAGCTCTCGCGCATGCGTTGCGTTTCCTTCGCCGGCGTCAGGCCGAACAGACGCTTGAATTCCCGGCTGAACTGCGACGGGCTCGTATAACCCACCGCGTAGCCGGCCGCCTCGGCCGTCAGGTCCTGGCGCACCATCAGCAGCCGCGCCTGATGCAGGCGCGTCGACTTCAGGTACTGCATCGGCGACACCTGCGTGATCGCCTTGAAGTGGCTGTGAAAGCTCGGCACGCTCATGCCGGCTTCGTCGGCCAGTTGCGACACGTCGAGCGGCTGCGCGTAATCGGCATGGATCACGCGCAGCGATCGGCCGATCCGGCCGAACTGTCCGCGCATCGCCAGCGCGCTTCTCATCGCGCTTCCCTGCGCGCCGGTGAGCACGCGGAAATACAGCTCGCGAAGCAGCGCCGGGCCGAGCACCGCGGCTTCGAGCGGCCGCTGCATCGCCTCGACGAAACGCAGCACCGACGCGTGCATCGCTTCATCCATCGGCGTCGACATCATGCTCCTGGGCGCCTGCACGTGTTCCGCCACGCCTGCACGGTCGATCTGTGCCGCGAGCTCGGCGGCCATCGTGAAATCGAGGTGCAGATACAGCGCGAGCAGCGGGCGCTCGGGGGTCGCGTCGGTTTCCATGCTGAACGGCACGGGCACCGACACAGCCAGGTAGTGGTGCTCGTCGTACAGATAGCGCTCGCCGCCGAAGTAGCCGCGCTTGCACCCCTGGCACACGATCACGATGCCGGGGTCGTACAGCACCGGCGTGCGCGACAGCGCGCGGTTCGAACGCAGGATGCGCACGCTCGGCAGCGCCGTCAGGTTGTAGCCTTCGTCGGGCGCCAGTGCGCGCAGCAGCGTAACGAGGCGCTTCCGGTCGCGCGGCGACAGCGATGGCGATCGGGCGGAGGTGGGTGCGGCGCTCATAGTTTTGTGCAAGAAAATCAGCGAAATCTGGCTTATTCGACGTGGTTCGTCAGACTAGTATGCACGCTTCAATCGACATTCGGGAGAAGCGAAAATGGCATCCGGCAACATCATGCTCATCACCGGCGTCAGCAGCGGCCTCGGCCGCGCGCTCGCACAGGAGGCGCTCGCGGCGGGCCACACGGTGATCGGTACCGTGAGAAGCGCGCAGGCGGCGCGGGAATTCGAAGCGCTGTCCGCGCATGCGGCTTTCGCGCGTGTGCTCGACGTGACCGACTTCGATTGCATCGACGGCGTGGTCGCGGAAATCGAGGCGAACGTCGGGCCCGTCGACGTGCTGGTGAACAACGCCGGCTACGGGCACGAAGGCATCATGGAAGAAGCGCCGCTTGCGGAGATGCGTCGGCAGTTCGACGTGAACGTATTTGGCGCGGTCGCGATGATGAAGGCCGTCGTGCCGTTCATGCGCGCGCGCCGGCGCGGCCGCATCCTGAACATCACGTCGATGGGCGGTCACATCACGATGCCGGGAATTGCTTACTACTGCGGCAGCAAATTCGCGCTGGAAGGCGTTTCCGAAACCCTCGGCAAGGAGCTCGAGCCTTTCGGCATTGCCGTAACGGCCGTGGCGCCGGGCTCGTTCCGCACCGACTGGGCCGGTCGCTCGATGGCACGCACGCCGCGCTCGATCGCGGACTACGACGCGATCTTCGACCCGATCCGCAACGCGCGCGAGGAGAAGAGCGGCAAGCAGTTGGGGGATCCAGCGAAAGCTGCGCGGGCGATGCTCGCCGTCATCGCGGCGGAACATCCGCCCGCGCACCTGTTGCTCGGCAGCGATGCGCTGCGGCTGGTGCGGACCAAATTGTCGGCGCTGGAAGCAGAAATCCGTGCGTGGGAGGCCGTGACGGTGTCGACGGACGGTTGACGATCGGCGCACCAGCATCGCTCGCATCCCAGGCGTTTATTTCCCGTCAGTAGATGATCGGCAGTCGCGGCGCACCGTGGCATCACGGTTTCACAATAAAGGCAGATAATGGCTGCCGGCCGGTACGCCGAGTTCGTCCACCTCACAGGAGTCAATCGCGATGCCATACGTCACAACGAAGGATAACGTCGAGATCTTCTACAAGGACTGGGGCCCGAAGGACGCACAGCCCATCGTCTTCCATCATGGCTGGCCGTTGTCTTCCGACGACTGGGACGCGCAGATGCTCTTCTTCGTTCAGAAGGGCTATCGCGTGATTGCGCACGACCGGCGCGGCCACGGCCGGTCGGCGCAGGTGTCCGACGGCCATGACATGGATCACTACGCAGCGGACGCGTTCGCGGTCGTCGAAGCGCTCGACCTGCGCAATGCAGTGCATATCGGTCATTCGACCGGCGGCGGCGAAGTGGCCCGCTACGTTGCGAAGCACGGCCAGCCGGCCGGTCGCGTCGCGAAGGCGGTGCTGGTCAGCGCGGTGCCGCCGCTGATGCTGAAAACCGAATCGAACCCCGAAGGCTTGCCGATCGAGGTGTTCGACGGCTTCCGGAAAGCGCTCGCCGACAATCGCGCGCAGTTCTTCCTCGACGTGCCGAGCGGCCCGTTCTACGGTTTCAACCGGGCCGGCGCGACGGTGCATCAGGGCGTCATCCGGAACTGGTGGCGGCAGGGGATGGAAGGCAGCGCGAAGGCGCACTACGAAGGCATCAAGGCGTTTTCGGAAACGGATCAGACCGAGGACCTGAAGTCGATTACCGTCCCGACGCTCGTGCTGCATGGCGAAGACGATCAGATCGTGCCGATCGCGGATGCCGCGCTGAAGTCGATCAAGCTGCTGCAGAACGGCACGCTCAAAACGTATCCGGGTTATTCGCACGGCATGCTGACGGTCAATGCGGACGTGCTCAACGCCGACCTGCTGGCGTTCGTGCAGGCGTAACGGTGTCGGCAGGCGATCCGGCAGCGCCGTTGGAAACGGCTGCCGGGTCGCCTGCCGCATCTACCCGTGCTAACCGCGTTGAAGCGGATGCCCGGATACGTGACCTGAGACGGAATTTTGTGACCGATCAGGCAGTGAGTCTCGCGTCGATATTGTCGGAATCCGGCCAGGCCCGACGGGCCGTGGCCGGAGGTTGACATGCCGTTGAAGCGCTCGACGGCCCCGTTTTGCCGCGGACTGCCGGGCGCATTGCGATAGTCCCCGTGGAGTCCGTTCTCCGATTCCAGCTCCCTGAGCCGGCGGGCGTCGGCCACATCAATGCCGCCGACCTTGTCAATCGAAAGAAGCGCCGCGTTGCGGGCGTGAGCGTGTCATGCGTCACCGTTTTTGGAACTGCAATAAACGATGGGGCTGGATTGAAAAATTGAAATCCAGCCCCCCGGCGCCGCATGTCGGTAGTTTCCGGATGTTTAAAGTTTATCGAATGGCAAATCGGGTAGCCGGTGAGCCATTCGCGCAATTATTGCCGTAGATAAACAGATTTCTATTTTCGGAATATGCCGAGTAAATCAGGGGGTAAACTTCCTTGGCGCTGAAAGAATAGGCGCCATCGCCAATGGTCACCAGCAGGTTGCCGGTCGTGTCGGTTTCGATCTTGTCGATCTTGCCGGCCTTGCAAAGTGCCTGTGCGGAGGCGTACGAGGAGGCGAACATCAGGGCTGAGAAAAGCACGGTCGCAATCTTGTTCATGTTTTTTCCTAGGGTAGTAATGAGTGGAGTAACGCGGTTTGGTGTCGCATGGCCATGCCCGGAACTACATGCCTGTTTTTCCGGGTCGCTGATTCTCGAATGTCGAGAAGTCCGCGATGGCCTGGTCAAGCAAAAAACTCGTGAGAATTGGTGTTAAAAATAATATCTCGGCACCTCCGTTATCTCGTTGATTTGGAATCACGATGTTGCGGTGCGGAACACAGGCTATTGATTTGATTCGATGGATTCCAATCGAATTAACTTATCGGATTCCTGGCTCGATAATTTTTAGAATTAACTCTGTTTTCGTAAATTTTCGGTGAGGCTGTTTTTGTTTATTGATTGCTGTTGGAATTTGAATAATCGGCGATGAATATTGATTCGATGGTTGATGGTGTCGTGAGCGGGCAGGCGAGGCGCACGGGATCGACGCCGGAAATGTCGACGATCAAGTGGAGCGGTGCGGGCCGGACTTCATGTCTTGCCGTGCACCGGGGAGTCCTCGACGACATTCGGCGTCGTCTTTTCGGTCGCGAACTTCGAGCGCGATCTTCGGAGCTACGGGTGAATTGCACGGTAAACGGCCGCCGGATCGCCGGCCACGCGTTTCAGGGCAATCCGTTGGAGCGCATGCCCGGATACGTCAGCCGCGGCATCCGGCTTTCGAGGAATGCGTGCAGTTCGCGCACCTGCGATCAGCTATTCGTCGAACAGCTTCACGCAGTGCGTGTTCTCGCCGAACTTGCTTGCGCCGAGCAGGATCGCGCAATCGCAGGATTCGCTGAAAAGTCGACGGTATCGACATCCATCCACGTGCTCGCGATCTGCGCCTCGAAGGCGGGCCGCGTCTCGCGAAACGCGGCGAGCGCATCAACTGCACCGGGGACTTGCGTTTGATATGTTCAATGGCTTTCCCTTGCTTCCGTCAGCATGAGGCTGCCAATGCCGGCTGGACGCGATGTGCCGGTATGTCGACCGGGCGCTCAGGGCGCGGTACCGGTATAGCGGCCCGGGCGATGCCATGCGACGACCATCGCGCTCATGGCGACGGCGCTGATCGCCGACCAGCCGACGCGATCGGCCTGAATGACCAGCGTGGACGTCAGCAGGATCATCGCGTCGATACACACTTGCGTAATGCCGGCGTTTATGCCTCGCACGCGCTGCAGCCACAATGTGACGACACCGGTACCGCCGACGCCCGCGCCATGCCGCGCGAGCGCAAGAATGCCCATGCCGCACAGCGTGCCGCCCACCAATGCCGCGAACAGCGGGTTCACGAAGGCAATTTTCAGCGTCCGGGGCATCGCCGCGAGGGCGAATGTGATGCCGCAGCTCGCGATCGTCGATTTGATTGCGAAACGTGGTCCCATCACGAAGTGCGCGAAGATGAAGAATGGCAGGTTGACCAGCGTGAAGATCGTACCCACCGATAATGGACAGACGTACGAGACGAGCAGCGCAATTCCGGCGATCCCGCCGGTGACAAGTCCGGCCGACTTGAGTAGGACGAGCCCAATAACCACAAAGGCCATGCCGACTATCATCCCGTAGATGTCTTCGAGCACGGAGTGCGGCGTTGCGCTTGTGTCGCGTGTCGGAATGGCGCCGGATACGGCGCTTGATTCGTGCTTCATGATGTCTGCAGCCACATCGGGACGGCGGATCGAATCCTCCCAGGTCGATCGCACCGCGGGTTCCTGGTACGTGCCGGTGTCTCCTGGCGGCGCGCGTCAGGCAGCTTACTCAGGCAATATTATTTGGGCAAATAGCTCAAGCGACGTCATGGACCCGCGGCAACCTTGCCGCGCCGTATGCTGGCCGAGACCGCCTTCTGCGGCGCGCGCCTATGCGCACGCCGACACGCCGGAGTGCATCGCGACAAAGGCATGCCTGGAGGCGCCGATTCCCCCGATACCGTGCGACGGCACCCGATCCGCATGACGGACGCGATGGGCATGTCGACGGACGTCGGGATGCCTACAGGTACCAGTCGAGCGTCTTCAGGATGCCCGTCTCGAAGGTTTCCGTCGGCTTCCATCGCAATTCGCGCTCGAGCTTGCCTGCGTCGATCGCATAGCGTCGATCGTGACCGGGGCGATCGGCGACGAAGTGCTTGAGGTGCGCGTGCGGCGCGCCCTGCGGCCGGCGCACGTCCAGCAGCGAGCAGATCAGGTCGACGATGTCGGCGTTGCGCCACTCGTTGCATCCTCCGACGTTGTACGTCTCGCCGACCGTGCCGCGCCGGATCACGGCATCGATCGCCCGGCAATGATCGTCGACGTATAACCAGTCGCGGACGTTCGCGCCGTCGCCGTAGAGCGGGATGGGTACGCCGTTGACGCAACTGCGGATCACCGTCGGGATGAACTTCTCGTCGTGCTGGCGCGGGCCGTAGTTGTTCGAGCAGTGGGTCGTCGTGACCGGTAGCCCGTACGTGTGGAAGTACGCGCGCACGAGATGGTCGGAGCCGGCTTTGCTGGCGGAGTACGGCGAATTCGGCGCGTACGGCGTGGTCTCCGAGAACGGTGGATCGTCCGGGGCGAGCGATCCGTACACCTCGTCGGTGCCGATGTGATGGAAGCGGCGCTGCGCGCGCACGTCGGCGCCCCGCCCCGTCATCCAGACCGTGCGCGCCGCGTCGAGGAGGGTCCAGGTGCCGACGACGTTCGCGCGGACGAATTCGCCCGGGCCGGTGATCGAGCGGTCGACGTGGCTCTCGGCGGCAAAGTGGACGATCGTGTCGATCGCGTGGTCGTGCAGCAGGCTTTCGACGAGCGGACGGTCGCAGATGTCGCCGAGCACGAACCGGTGGCGGCCGGTGCCTTCCGAGCCCGCGAGATGGTCGAGGCTGCCGGCATACGTGAGCAGGTCGAGATTGATGATCCGGACCTGCGGATCCGTCGCGAGCAGGTAATGGACAAAGTTGGCGCCGATAAACCCGGCACCGCCGGTGACGAGGACATGCTTCGGTCGATGGCTCATGAGGTTCGTTTCCAGGTATCGAGCACGTCGGCGAGCGCCGGGATCCAGCACGGCGCCTCGATGCCGAAATGCTCGCGAATGCGGCTGCAGTCGAGTGCGGAATTCACCGGCCGTGGCGCCGGCAGCGGATAAGCGGCCGTGCGGATCGGGCGCACGAGCGGGATGCGATCGATGAGGCCGGCGCGCCGTGCCTGGCCGAAGATCGTCTCGGCGAAACCGTGCCAGGTCGTGACGGGCGTGCCGCACAGGTGGTAGGTGCCCCAGCGCGTCTTGGCACCCGTGCGGTGGCGATCCGCGATCGCAAGCAGCGCGTCGGCGACCGCGCCGGCGTGCGTCGGGCCTCCGTACTGGTCGGCGACGACCGCGAGTTCGTCGCGCTCGCGGCCGACCCGCAGCATCGTGCGCACGAAATTGCCGCCGTGCGTGCCGAACACCCACGCGATCCGGAGGATCAGGTGCGCGTCCGGCAGCCGCTGGCGGACCGCTTCCTCGCCTGCCCATTTGGTGTGTCCGTAGACACCGAGCGGCGCGACGCCCGCCGCTTCGTCGTACGCGCCTTGCGCGCGGCCGTCGAACACGTAGTCGGTCGACAGGTGCAGCAACGGAATGCCGGCCGCGGCGCATGCGTCGGCGAGCGTCGCCGGGCCGGCGCAATTGGCGCGCCATGCGGCGTCGGGTTCGGTTTCCGCGCGATCGACGGCCGTCCACGCGGCCGCATTGATCACGAGCGTCGCGCGGTGCGTGGCGAGCGCATCGCGGACGGCCCGCGGATCGGCGATGTCGAGCTGCGCGCGGGATAGCCCGATCGCCGGGCGCGTACCCGCGCGCAGCAGGAGTTCACGACCGACCTGGCCGAGCGCGCCGGTCACGACGAGCGTCATCGCCGGGCTCCGTGAAGGCCGGGCGACGCCTGCGCCCGGTCGCGCAGGCGCGGCTGTCGGCGATCCTTGTCGGACAGCTCGAACGGCACGTCGAGCGCGGGCCATTCGATGCCGATGTCGGGGTCGTTCCAGAGCACGCCCGCGTCCGACGACGGGTCGTAGTACGCGGTGCACTTGTACGCGAAGTCGGCCTCGTCGGACAGCACGCAGAAGCCGTGCGCGAAGCCCGGCGGAATCCACAGCTGGCGATGCGACACATCGTCGAGCACAGTGCCGAACCAGCGCCCGAGATGCGGCGAACCGGGCCGGATGTCGACCGCGACGTCGTACACGGCGCCGCGCGACACACGCACGAGCTTGCCCTGCGGATGCTGGAACTGGTAGTGCAGGCCGCGCAGTACGCCGCGCCGGGAGCGCGAGTGGTTGTCCTGCACGAAGCCCGCGTCGACGCCCGCGTCGCGCAGCCAGGACTCGCGATAGCTTTCGACGAAGAAGCCGCGCGCGTCGCCGAAGCTCGCCGGTTCGATCAGCAGCACACCCGGCAGCGTCGTCTCGATGACGGACGTCATGCGGCGACCTCCTTGTTCAGGACGTCGAGCAGGTAACGGCCATAACCGCTTTTCGACAGGGCGTGCGCGAGCGCTTCGAGCCGTTGCGAGTCGATCCAGCCGAGCCGGTACGCGATCTCCTCGGGGCAGGCGATCTGCAGCCCCTGGCGTGCCTGCATTACCTGGATGAAATTCGCAGCATCGAGCAGCGACTCGTGCGTGCCGGTGTCGAGCCACGCGTAGCCGCGGCCGAGGATCTCGACGTTCAGCTTGCCGTTCTCCAGATATGCGCGGTTCAGGTCCGTGATCTCCAGCTCGCCGCGCGCGGACGGGCGCACCTCCTTCGCGAGCGAGACGACGTCGTTGTCGTAGAAGTAGAGACCCGTCACCGCGTAGTGCGATTTCGGTTCGCGAGGCTTCTCTTCGAGATCGATCGCCCGCCCGTGCTCGTCGAACGATACGACGCCGTAGCGCTCCGGGTCGCGCACGTAATAGCCGAACACCGTTGCGCCCGTCGTGCGCGCGGCGACGCGCTGCAGCAGCGGCGACAGTGCCGGACCGTGATAGATGTTGTCGCCGAGCACGAGCGTCGCCGCGTCGTGTCCGATGAACGACGCGCCGATCACGAACGCCTGCGCGAGTCCGTCCGGGCTCGGCTGCACCGCGTACGAGAAATTCATGCCCCACTGTTCGCCGTCGCCGAGCAGTTGCCGGAACGCATCGAGATCGCGCGGCGTCGAGATGATCAGGACGTCGCGGATGCCGGCCAGCATGATCGTGCTAAGCGGGTAGTAGATCATCGGCTTGTCGTACACCGGCATCAGCTGCTTCGATACCGAATGCGTGAGCGGATGGAGCCGGGTGCCGGATCCGCCCGCCAGAATCAGTCCCTTACGGCCAGTCGCTGTGTGCATGATGTCCTCGCTGTGATGAAGAAGGGCGGGCCGCGTGCGCGTCAGCCCGGGTCGATGCGTCGGAACACGATCGCGAAGCCGGCCAGATAGACGGCCGCGATCACCGCGAAACCGGCGGCGGTCGCGCGGTCCGGGTCGGCGATCGCGTGCAGCACGACCGACGCGATCGCGACGCCGACCAGCGAGCCGATCTGCCGGCTCGCGTTCAGCGATGCGGCGGCGAGATTCGCGTCCGCGGGGCCGGCCGACTGCATGACGACGAGATTCATCGCGGGGATCGCCTGGCCCGCGCCGAAGTTCGCGATGCCGACCGCGATCGCGAGCGCCGTGTAGGGCAGCGCCTCGATGCCGATCAGCGCGGCGCTGCCGAGCGTGGCGAGCGCGAGGCCCGCGAGCAGCGTGCCGCGCGGGCCGAGCCGTGCGCTCACGCGGGCGGACGCGAGATTGCCGATGCCGAACATCGCCATCAGCGGAAACAGTTCGAAGCCGGTGCGCAGCGCGCTCGCGCCGCGCGTCTGCTGCAGGTAAAGGCTCAGCAGGAAGATTTCCGCGAGGATGCCGAAATTGATCGCGAGCCCGAGCAGGCCACCCGCGACGAAGCGCGGGTTGCGCAGCAGCGCGGGCGACAGGATCCGGTGGCGGGCACGGCGTTCGCGCCACACGAATGCGGCGCCGGCAGCGAGCGTCGCGGCTGCGCCGGCGACGATGGCGGGCGAGCGCCAGCCGGCGCCCGGCCCCTCGATCAGCGTATAGCTGAGCGCCGCGAGCGCGAGCACGCCGAGCAGATGGCCGAACGTGTTCAGCGGGCCGGGATGGCGCGGCGAATGCCCGACGTGGCGGCGCGTGAGCCATAGTCCGGCGAGACCGACGGGCAGGTTGACCCAGAAGATCCCGCGCCAGCCGATCGCGTCGACGAGCACGCCGCCGACGCACGGCCCGATCGCCATCGCCGCCGATACCAGTGCGCCCCAGATGCCGATCATCCGCGTGCGCAGCGGCCCGGCCGGAAACGCCAGCGTGAGCAGGCTGAGCGAGCTCGGCATGAAGAGCGCGGCACCGACGCCCTGCAGCAGCCGCGCGGCGACGAGCATGCCGCTCGTCGGCGCGGCCGCGCACAGCACCGACGCGGCGACGAACAGCGCGAGCCCGACGACATAAATCGTACGCGGCCCGTAACGGTTCGCGAGCGCGCCGCCGAACAGCAGCAGCGCGGCGAAGCTGAGCGTATAGGCATCGACCACCCAGACGAGTGCCGTCAGCGACATGTCGAGACTCGCCTGCATCGCCTTCAGCGCGACATTCACGATGGTCACGTCGAGCATCGCCATCACGAAGCCGCAGGCAAGCGCGATCATCACGCGCGCGGGTTGTTTGGCGGTCGCGCCGGTCGCGCCGGCAGCGGGGGCGGCGTTCGTGCTCATGCGGCGCGTCCGCCGAGATACAGGCGCCGCATCTCGTCGCTGTCGAGCAGTTCGGCCGAGGTGCCCGTCAGTGCAACGCGGCCCATCGTCAGCACCACGCCGCGATCGGCGATGCGCAGCGCCTCGAGCGCATTCTGTTCGACCATCAGCACTGCGATGTGTTCGGTGTCGCGCATCCTGACGATCGCGTCGAACACCTCGTCGACCATCTTCGGCGACAGGCCGGCCGACGGCTCGTCGAGCAGCAGCAGCACGGGGCGGGGCATCAGCGCGCGTGCGAGCGACACGATCTGCCGCTCGCCGCCCGACAGTGCGCCCGCGGGCGACCGGTAGCGGCGCCGCAGCACCGGGTATTGCTCGCACAGCTCCTCGATCCGTGCTTCGCGCGGGAACGCGGACATCGCGTGGCCGCCGAGCATCAGGTTCTCGCGAACCGTCAGCGCGCCGAACACGTTGTCGGTCTGCGGAACGAAGCCGATGTCGTGCTCGCGGATCTTGCGGTGTACCGGCACGCGCGAGATGTCACGGCCGTGCATCGTGACCGCGCCGGCGCGCGGCAGCACGAAGCCGGCGATGGCCTTGAGGAGCGTCGACTTTCCGCAGCCGTTCGGGCCGAGGATCGTGACGATGTCGACCGGCCCGACGGATAGCGATACCCCGTGGAGGATGTCGATGTCGGGTGTGTAGCCGGCGATCAGATCGCGGACGTCGATCATGACACCCCCAGCGGACGGCGCGCATGCGCGCGGCCCAGGTAGGCATCGAGCACGCGCCGGTTGCTTTCGAGTTCGGCGGGACGGCAGTCGGCGATCGCGGCGCCGCGATCGAGCACGATGCAGCGGTCGCACAGCTCGCGGATGAAGTGCATGTCGTGCTCGATCACGACGAGCGTGACGCCCTGTCCGCAAATGCGGCGCAGTTCGGCGACCAGCTCGCCGCGCAGATTGGGGTGAACGCCCGCGGTCGGTTCGTCGAGCAGCAGCAGCTTCGGCTCGGTCATCATCGCGCACGCGATGCCGAGCAGTTTCTTCTGGCCGCCCGAGATCGCCGCGGCGCTGAGCTGTGCGACGTGCGCGAGCTTCAGCTCCTCGAGCAGCGCGGCGGCGCGTGCGCGCGTTCCGGCTTCCAGCGTGCGCGTTGCACGACTGCGCAGCAACGCCGCGACAGGGCCGTGACGGGCCGACGACGCGGCCATCGCCAGCTCCAGCACCGACATGCGCGCGGGCATCGACGGCAACTGGAACGTCCGGCGGATGCCGAGCCGCGCGATCCGGTGCGGCGCAAGCGTGTCGATGCGGCGCCCGGCGAAGCGGATCGCGCCTGCCGCGACGGGAGCGAAGCCGGTGATCGCGTTGAGCGCCGTACTCTTGCCCGAACCGTTCGGACCGAGCAGCCCGACGATCTCGCCGTCGCCGACGGACAGCGTGAGGCCGGACAGCACCGTGTTGTCGCCGTAGCGTATCGTGACGCCTTCAAGGTCGAGCAGGGCGCTCATGGGTGAACCTCCAGTCGTTCCGGCACAAGGCCGCGCGGGCGCCACAGCACGCACGCGAGCAGCATCAGGCCGACGAGGCCGAGGCGCACCGCGCCCGCAAGGTCGCTGCCGACGCCGAGCCAGTCCTTCAGAAACGGTGCGACCGCGTAGATCGCCTGCACGATGAGCGCGCCGGCCAGCACGCCCGCGTGGCTGCCGAGCCCGCCGACCATGACGATGGTCCACAGCGCGAAGGTTTCGGATGCCACCATCGTGTCCGGGCCGACGTAGCTGATGTACCAGGTGAGGAGCGCGCCCGCGAACGCCGCGGGCAGCGCCCCCGCGACGCTCGCCCAGGTCTTCAGCGCGACCGGGTCGTAGCCGAAGCAGACGGCGAGCGCGGGCTCCTCGCGCATCACCTTCAGCGCGCGGCCGAAGCGGCCGGTGGTGAGCAGCCGGCATGCGGCGTATGCGACGGCGAGGCCGCCGGCCGCGACCGCGAGGAACGCGAGGTCGGCCCGCGGCGCACGCAGCCCGGGAAAGAGCGGCGCGATGCCGCCGATGCCTTGGGCGCCGCCCGTCAGCCAGCCTTCGTTCAACGCGAACGTGCGCAGGATCTCGGCGATCGCGAGCGTCGCGATGCCCCAGTAATCGGCCGACAGATGGCGGCCGAGCCGCGCGATCGCGACGGCCAGCACGCTCGCCGCGCCGGCCGCGAGCGCGAGCGCGGCCGGCAGCGGCCAGCCGAGCTGCGACGCGATGCCGGCGGCGTAGGCGCCGAGCCCGGCGAACGCGACGAAGCCGAAATTGACAAGTCCTGCGTAGCCGGCCTGCAGGTTCAGGCCGAGCGCCATCGTCGCGTACAGGCACGCGACGGTCAGCAGATGGACGATGAAACTAGACACGACGCACCTCCCTGTCGAAGATCCCGTATGGCCGGAACACGAGTGCGACGAGCAGGATCGCGAACGACACCGCGCCGACGTATTCGACCGGAAAGAACACGAGCGGCCGGCCGACCAGCCCGCCGACGTCGACGTCGAGCGCGGTCGTTTCGGCGAACGCGATCAGGAGCGCGCCGGCCGCCGCGCCGAGCGGATTGCCGAGGCCGCCGAGGATGGCGGCGGAAAACACCGGGATCAGCAGCCCGTAGCCGAGGTTGACGTGCACGCTTTCGGTCGCGCCGAGCATCGTGCCGCCGAGCGCCGCGAGCACGCCGCTTGCGAACGTGATCACGTTGGTCACGCGCTGCGCGTCGATGCCCGTCGCGAGCGCGAGCGCGCGATTCGACGCGAGCGCGCGCATCGCGCGGCCGAGGCGGGTGCGGTACAGCAGCAGTGCGAACACGGCGAGCGCGACGGCGCCGCACGCGATCGAACCCGCCTGCGCGGACGACATCGCGACGCCGCCGACCATCAGCGGCGGACGCACCGCCTGCGCATACTGCAGCGGCCGCGAGCCGGCGGCGCCGAGCATCAGCGCGACGGCGAGCAGCGACACGGCGAGCGAACCGATCATCGCGACCGCGCTGCCCGAGCGCAGCAGCCGCGTGAACACGAACAGGTTGAGCAGCGTCGCGGCAAGGCCGACCAGCATGCACGACACGGCGGTCGCGAGCGCGAACGGCAGGCCGGCGCGCTCGAACCCGAGGGTCGCGAACGCACCGATCATCGCGTACTGGACGTGCGCGATGTTCGGGAAGCGAATCAGAGAATACAGCGTCGACAGGCCGACCGACACGAGCAGCAGGTCGGACGTGCGCATCAGGACATCGATCAGGAATTGCAGCATCGCGTTGCTCCCGGTGGCTACCGCGCGACGACGGATTGCCGGTACGCGACCTTCTCGTACGGCTGCACCGTACGCTGGCCGTCGGCGTCGAAGGCGATCGTGCCGGTCACGCCCGTATACGGCTGGCTGGCCGCGAGCGCCGCGCGCACCTTCGCCGGATCGGCCGATTGGGCACGATTGATCGCGGCGGCGGACAGCATCGTCGCGTCGTACGCGTAGCTGCCGAACGCCGAGCGCGGCGCCTCGTGGTAGGCGGCGCGATAGTCGGCCGCGTACGCGGCGGCACTTCCGCCGAGCGCCGCGACCTCCAGGCCGATCTGCCCCTGCGCGATCCGGGCGGGCGTGTCGCTCGTGCACATCGTCAGGTAGATCCCGTACCACGGCCGCTGGTTGAGGCGCATCTCGAACGCCTGCCGGTTCAGCGTCGCGGCTTCCTGTCCGTACGCGCTGTACACGTAGCCGTCGGGTTGCGCGCGCGATGCCTGTTCCAGCTCGCGCCGGTAGGTCGACTGGCCCTCGGTGTAGAGCACCGTCGAGACGATCGTGCCGCCGAGCGCCTCGAAGCGCTTCCTGAACTCGGCCGCGATGCCCTGGCCATAGCCGTTGTTCGGCGCGATCAGCGCGACGCGCCGCAGTTTGCGGTCGTACACATCCTGCGCGGCGAAGCGTGCGGACAGGTCGTCGAGCCCGATTGCGCTGAACGAGCCCGCGCCGATCTTGCGGACCTGCTGGCTCGATGAACCGATGTTGATGTGCACGTCGCCCTGACGCACGAGGAACTGCCCGACCGGAATCGTCACCGACGAAGAGAATTCGCCGAGCACGAGCGGCACGCGCTCGACCGTCGTCAGCTTGCGCGCGGCGTCGAGCGCCGTGTTCGCCGTGCCGCCCGAATCCTCGATTCGCACCTGCAGCTTCTGCCCGAGCACGCCGCCTTGCGCGTTGATCTTCGCGACCGCCAGCTCGATCCCGCGCCGCTGGTCCTCGCCGATCGACGCGCTTGCGCCTGTCAGCGGCAACACGGCGCCGACGCTGACGTCGGCGCGCGCAGGGAATGTCGCCCACGCGCCGAGCGCGACGCAGATCCCGAGACTCCAGCAACCCAGCTTCATTTTTGTTCTCCTGAATGCGTGTTGAATTGCGTTTGAAATACAGAAGTGTCGACAGAATCACAGAACAAAAATCGCTGGCAAACATTTTTTGAAGGGATGTTGCGACGTCCGTAAAATGCACCGATTTGTGCAAGGAAATGCCTTGTTTTAAAGCGTTAAATGCACAAACTCCGCGACGGTAAACACCAGCGTCGGGCATATGCGCCAGATTGGCGCGGCATCGAATATTTTTGAAAAAAGTGTATACAGTTATGAATATGGATGCTTAGAATTCAACCCACTCGATACGGAAAACGGAGGCGGTGCGATGGAGATCAAGCGATATGGCGCAGGCGAACGGATGAGCCAGCTCGTGGTCGCTGGCGGCTTCGCGTTCATTGCCGGACAGGTTGCCGACGACACCGCACTCGACGTCGCCGGCCAGACCCGCGAGATCCTCGACAAGATCGACCGGCTGCTCGACGGCGCGGGGCTCGACAAGCGCCGGATCGTGTCCGCGAACATCTGGCTTGCCGATCACCGGAGCTTTGCCGACATGAACCGGGTCTGGGACGCATGGGTGCCGCAGGGCGACGCGCCGGCGCGCGCATGCGTGGAGTCGGCGCTCGCGTTTCCCGAGTACACGGTTGAAATCGCGGCGATCGCCGCGTTCTAGCGGAGGCGAGCGATGAGGACGGTCGTGCTCGGAGGCGGCATCGTCGGTGTGACGACCGCATACTTTCTCGCGAAGGCGGGCGACGAGGTGGTAGTAGTCGACCGGCGCGACGGCGTCGCGCTCGAGACGAGCTTCGCGAACGCGGGGCTGATCGCGCCGGGGCATTCCTATACGTGGGCGTCGCCGCGCGCGCCGAAGATCCTGCTCAAGTCGCTGTTCTCGGACGGGCAGGCGCTGCGCCTCAAGTGGTCGCCGGACTGGCGGATGTGGGCGTGGTGCCGGCAGTTCCTGCAGAACTGCACGGCGGAGCGGTCGCGCCGGAACACGTCGATCAAGGTGCGGCTGTGCCGCTACGCGCAGCAGCAGCTTCAGTTCGCGACCCGCGACGAGGGGCTCGCGTACGACCGGATCAGCGGCGGGCTGCTGTACCTGTACCGGGATTCCGCGTCGTTCGAGCGCGGCATCGCGAACATGCGGATCCTGTCCGACAACGGCTTGCCGCTCGAGACGCTTGATCCGCGCGCGGTGATCGAGCGCGAGCCCGCGCTCGCCGGCGCGGCGGGCGAGATCGCGGGCGCGATCTACTGCCCGTCCGACGAGAGCGGCGACGCGCATCTGTTTACCCGCGCGCTCGCCGAGCGCTGCCGCGCGCTCGGCGTCGAGTTCCGCTTCGGCGCGACGATCGACGGCGTGCGCGCGGACGCGGACGCGGTGGACTACGTGCAGACGTCGCAGGGCCGCGTGAGCGGCGACCGCTACGTGCTCGCGCTCGGCGCGTACTCGCCGTTCGTCGCGCGCCGGCTCGGCTACCGGTTGCCGATCTATCCGGTGAAAGGCTACTCGGTCACGCTGCCGATCGACACGCGCCACGAGCCGCCGACGCTCGGCGGCGTCGAGGAAAACCAACTCGTCGCGTGGGCACGGTTCGGCGAGCGGCTGCGCCTGACCGCGACGGCCGAATTCGGCGGCTACGACACGACCCACACGCCCGCGGACTTCGCGCACATGCTGGCGACCGCGAAGGCGCTGTTTCCGAACGGCGCCGACTATACGAAACCGTCGTACTGGGCCGGGTTGCGGCCGATGACGCCGGAAGGCACGCCGATCATCGGCGCGACCCGGCATCGCAACCTGTTTCTCAATACCGGGCACGGCCACATGGGCTGGACGATGTCGTGCGGTACCGCGAAGATCGTCGCCGACCTGATCCACGGCCGGCACCCCGACATCGACATTACCGGGATGACACTCCAGTGAGCGAACTTCTTTCGACCCCCGTGCAGCACGGTGCCGGTTCGTACGCGCGCTTCGGCTTTTCGCTCGATGCGGGCATCGCGCGCCGCGCGGCGATCGGGCTCGTCGTGCTCGCGACCGACCATACGATCGAATACGAATGGCGGCGCGTGCTCGCGCTCGACGGCGTCGCGTTCTACGAGAGCCGGATCGCGAACTCCGCCGACATCACCGCGGAGACGCTCGCGCAGATGGACGGCGGGATCGCGGCGGCCGTCGAGCTGATCCGCCCCGGCGAGCGGCTCGACGTGGTTGCGTTCGGCTGCACGTCCGCGTCGATGGTGCTCGGCGAGGAGCGCGTGTTCGAGCGGATCCGCGAGGCGCGGCCGGGCGTCGCGTGCACGACGCCGATCACCGCGGCGCGGGTCGCGCTCGGCGCGCTGGGCGCGCGCGGCGTCGCGCTTCTCACGCCGTACCAGCGCTCGATCAACGAAGCGATGGCGGCCTACCTGCGCGCGCGCGGCGTCGACGTCGTGCGCGCGGGCTCGTTCGAGCACCGCGACGACAACGAGGTGGCGCGGATCGACCGCGCATCGATCGAGCGCGCGGTGCTCGCGCTGGCCGCCGATCCGGCGGTGGACGCGGTGTTCGTGTCGTGCACGAGCCTTCGGCTCGTCGACGCGCTCACGGAGATCGAGGCGCGCGCCGGCAAGCCGGTGTTGTCGAGCAATCACGCGCTCGCGTGGCATGCGCTGCGGCTCGCCGGCGTCGACGATCCGGTGCCGGGCTTCGGGCGCCTGCTGATGCGATGACCGATAGCCGCACGAGAGGCGTCCGCAGGCCGGTCCATGGCCGATAATGACGGTCGCCGACAGACGAAGGAGGAGGCGAGATGGTAGCGAATTCCGTGCTTGGCGGCCGCGACGCGCTGGCGCCCAGGCGCGCGGGCCTCACGGTCAACGAGATTTACGAGCAACTGAAGCAGATGGCCGTGCTGTATACGATCCGGCCGGGCGAGCGGGTCAACGAGCTTGAACTGGCGGAACGGTTCGACGTCAGCCGCACGCCGATCCGGGAGGCGCTGAACCGTCTCGTCGCAGAGAACCTGCTGGTCTTCGTGCCGAATCGCGGATTCTTCATCCGCCAACTGGAAGGGAAAGACGTGTTCGATCTCTTTGAGCTGAGGCGTTCGATCGAGTCGACCGCGGTGATGCTCGCGTGCGAGCGGGCGTCCGACAACGATATCAAGACACTGCGCCGCTTCTGGCGGCAGGTGATGAAGAGCGCGCCGCGGATGCCGTCGTCGGAGCTCGTCCTGAAGGACGAACTGTTTCACCTGGAGCTTGCCGCGCTGTCGGGCAATGCGGAGATCGGGCGCGTACTGCAGGGAATCAACGCGCGGATTCACTACGTGCGATGGGTCGACGTCGACCAGCGGCGCGACGCGGCCTTCACCGAGCATCTGGAGATCCTCGACGCGCTCGCCGCGCGGGACACCGAACGATGCGTCGCGTTGACCGACACGCACATCCGCTGGCGGATGGAGGAAATCACGCGCGTCGTGGCGGCGAGCGTCGTCAAGCTGTACGCGAAATAACGGGCGGTCCGCGGCGCACGCGCGCCCGGCGAGACCGCGCCGACGAGACGCAAGGCAAAGGAGGACGGGCCGCCCGCCTGCCGGTGCGGCACATCGCCACGCTTTCGTTACGAGGTGCCGTCATGAAACATGGCACGCTGGTCACGCTGTACAAGCCGTCCGCGGCGCAGATCGAACATCTGCTGGGCCTGCCCGCGCACAGTCCGGCCGTCGTCGCGGTCGATAACTCGCCCGTCGTCGATCGCGAGCTGCACGCGCGGCTCGCCGCGCACGGCGTCGACGTGGTCGCGAACCACAACCGCGGCGGGATCGCAGGCGCGTTCAACGCCGGTATGGAGTTTCTCATTCGCCGCGGCTGCGACGTGTTCTTCATCTTCGACCAGGATTCGACCGTGCCCGCCGATTACTTCGAGCGGATGCTCACGGGATGCGCGACGGTCGGGGATACGCGCTTCCTGGTCGGGCCGCGCATCTTCAACCGCAACTTCCGGCGCAACCTGCCGCTCTTCACCGTGCGCCGCTGGTCTGCGCGGATCACGCCGATCGGCGACGGCGCGCGCGGCTTGCTGCCGTGCTCGGTGATCATCTCGTCCGGCACCGCGATCTCGCTCGGCGCGTATCGCGCGCTCGGCCGGTTTCGCGAGGATTTCTTCATCGATCATGTCGACGCCGAGTACTGCATGCGCGCGCAGGCGAACGGCGTGCCGGTGTGCGTGAATGCGGACGTGTCGCTGCCGCACGAACTCGGCAGTCCGTCGGCCCGGCAGCACTGGCCGCGCGTCGAGATCTTCGATCAGAGCGCGCTGCGCCATTACTACGCAGCCCGCAACTGCATCCTGGTCGCACGCGACTACTGGCGCCGCTATCCGGCCATGCTGCTGATCAACCTGATCACGCTGAAGCACGTCGCGTTCATCCTGCTGCATGCGCGCGACAAGCGAACCAAGCTGCACGCGATTCTGTGCGGCGTGACGGACGGGCTGCGCGGCCGGTACGGCCGGGTCTGACCGACTCGCGACGACGTGCGGAATCGCGTTTCATCATTTTTGCACTCCTAAATGAAGTGAGGCCGACAAGATGATTCATGACACGCAGGCAGCTCGCCGCTATACGGGCGCGTTTTCCGTCGCGCCGACCATTTTCACCGAATCGGGCGAACTGGACCTGGAAGGACAGATGCGTTGCGTCGACTTCATCATCGACGCGGGCGCAGACGGGATGTGCATCCTCGCGAACTACTCGGAGCAGTTCTCGCTGTCCGACGACGAGCGCGAGCGGCTCACCGGGATGATCCTCGAGCACGTCGCGGGCCGGGTGCCCGTGATCGTGACGACGACCCATTTCAATCCGGTGATCTGCGCGGCACGCAGCCGGGCCGCACAGGCAGCCGGCGCGGCGATGGTGATGATCATGCCGCCGTATCACGGCGCGACGATACGCTGCGGCGAGGCGGCGATCGGCGCGTTCTTCTCGGAGGTCTCCGATGCGATCGACATCCCGATCATGTACCAGGACGCGCCGATGAGCGGCACACAGGTATCGGCGGCGTTCCTCGCGCGGCTCGCGCGCACGATTCCGAACCTGCGCTATTTCAAGATCGAGGTGCCGCAGTCGGCGGCGAAGCTGCGCGAGCTGATCGCGCTCGGTGGCGACGCGATCGAGGGGCCGTGGGACGGCGAGGAAGCGATCACGCTGCTCGCCGATCTCGACGCGGGCGCAACGGGCAGCATCCTCGGCGGCGGCTACCCGGACGGGCTGCAGCCGATTCTGGCCGCCTATCGAGCGGGCCGGCGCGACGAGGCGATGGCCCGCTACGAGAAGTGGCTGCCGCTCATCAACTTCGAAAACCGGCAGGCCGGATTGCTCGCCTGCAAGGCGCTGATGAAGGAGGGCGGCGTGATCGCGTCGGACGCGCCACGGCGCCCGCTGATGCCGCTGCACCCGGAGACGCGCGCGGGCCTCGTCGAGATCGCGCGGCGGCTCGACGCGCTCGTGCTGCGCTGGGCGCGCTGACACGCGCGTATTTTTCTTCTTTCCGATCGAGGAACGTCCCGATGAGCATGCCCACGATACGACACATCCGCGCACTGACGGTGCGCGGCGGCGGCGCCGACTACCACGACCAGGGCGCGGATCACTGGATCGACGATCACATCGCGACGCCGATGGCGCGTTACCCGGAATACCGGCAGAGCCGGCAGTCGTTCGGCATCAACGTGCTCGGCACACTCGTGATCGAGATCGAGGCGAGCGACGGCACGGTCGGTTTCGCGGTGACGACGGGCGGCGAGATCGGCGCGTTCGTCGTCGAGCGTCATCTGGCGCGCTTCATCGAAGGGCAGCGCGTGACCGACATCGAGAAGATGTGGGATCAGATGTTCTACGCAACGCTCTATTACGGGCGCAAGGGCGTGGTGCTGAACGCGATCTCCGGCGTCGATCTCGCGTTGTGGGACCTGCTCGGCAAGGTGCGCGGCGAGCCGGTACACCAGTTGCTCGGCGGCAAGGTGCGCGACGAACTGCAGTTCTATGCGACGGGGGCGCGGCCGGATCTCGCGAAGGAAATGGGGTTCATCGGCGGCAAGCTGCCGCTGCATCATGGCCCGGCGGAGGGCGACGACGGCTTGCGCCGCAACCTCGACGCGCTGGCGACGATGCGCGATCGCGTCGGCGCGGATTTCTGGCTGATGCTCGACTGCTGGATGAGCCTCGACGTGCGCTATGCAACCCGGCTCGCGCACGAGGCGCGCGCTTACGGGCTCAAGTGGATCGAGGAGTGCCTGCCGCCCGACGACTACTGGGGCTACGCGCAGTTGCGCCGCGCGGCGCCGCCCGATCTGCTCGTGACGACGGGCGAGCACGAGGCGACCCGCTGGGGCTTCCGGATGCTGCTCGAGATGGGCTGCTGCGACATCATCCAGCCCGACGTCGGCTGGTGCGGCGGCCTGACCGAACTCGTCCGCATTTCGGCGCTCGCCGACGCGTACGGCGTGCTCGTCGTGCCGCACGGCTCGTCGGTCTACAGCTATCACTTCGTGACGACGCGGCACAACAGCCCGTTCGCGGAATTCCTGATGATGGCGCCGCAGGCGGATCGCGTCGTGCCGATGTTCGATCCGCTGCTGCTCGACGAACCGGTGCCGACGGGCGGACGGATGAAGGTGCCGGATACGCCCGGCTTCGGCGTGCGGCTCAATCCGGCCGTGCGCACCGAACGGCCCTACACGCACTGAGCCGCCGCGATGAAACTGCTCGAGAACAAGGTCGTCGTCGTCACCGGCGGCTCGCGCGGCATCGGCCGGGCGATCGCGCTCGCGTGTGCGCGGCATGGCGCCGACGTCGTCGTCAATTACTGGGCCAACCCGTTGCTGCCGGCGCAGTCGGATCACGCGCTCGACGCGCTGATCGACGACATCAGCGCGACCGGCCGGCGCGCGCTCGCCGTGCCGGGCGACATCGCGCGGCCGGACACCGCAGACGAGCTGGTCGCGCGGGCCGTCGATGTGTTCGGCCGGATCGACGTGCTGGCGAGCAATGCGGGGATCTGTCCGTTCCATGCATTCCTCGATCTGCCCGCCGACCTGCTGCGACGCACGATGGAGGTCAACCTGCACGGCGCGTTTCACGTGACCCAGGCGGTCGCGCGCCGAATGGCCGCGCAGGGCGACGGCGGCGCGATCGTCGCGACGAGTTCGATCAGCGCGCTCGTCGGTGGCGGCATGCAGACGCACTACACGCCGACGAAGGCCGGCGTGCACGCGCTGATGCAGTCGTGCGCGGTCGCGCTCGGCCCGCACCGGATCCGCTGCAATTCCGTGCTGCCGGGCACGATCCGCACCGAGATCAACGAAGCGGATCTCGCGGCGCCCGGCAAGGCCGAGTACTTCGAGCAGCGAATTCCGCTCGGCCGCCTCGGCGAGCCTGACGACGTCGCGGACTGCGTGGTGTTCCTCGCGTCGGACCTGGCGCGCTACGTCAACGGCGCGGCACTTCTCGTCGACGGCGGCCTCTACGTGAACCTGCAATGACGGGGACGGACATGGAAACGATCGCTTTCCGGATGCGGCTGCATCCCGGGCAGAAGGACGAGTACCGGCGGCGCCACGATGCGATATGGCCGGAGCTGGCCGACGCGCTGCGCGCGGCCGGCATGGCCGATTACTGGATCTTTCTCGACGACGAAACGGATTGCCTGTTCGCCGTCTTGAAACGCCCGGCCGGGCACCGGATGGCCGAACTCGCGCGGGCCGACGTGATGCGCCGGTGGTGGGCGTACATGGCCGACCTGATGGCAACGGACGGGGACGGGCGGCCGCTCGAAAAACATCTGGAACCGATGTTCCATCTGGCGTGATCGCAGGGAGGCGCAATGCAGGTCGTCGATCCACATGTGCATTTCTGGGATGCCGATGCGTTGAGCTACGGCTGGCTCGACCGCGCGCAACCGGCGTTTTCCGGGCCGGTGGCGGCGCTGCCGCGCGCATACGGTCCGGCCGACCTGCGCGCGGACGCTGGCGGGATCGACATCCTGAAAGTCGTGCACGTCGAAGCGATCCATGACGCGTGGACAACGCCGAGCGAGGTCGAATGGCTGCAGGCGCTAGCCGACACGCCGGCGAGCGACGGCATGCCCGAGGGCATTGTCGCGGGCGTCGACCTGTCGCGTGCCGACGCGCCTGCGAGGCTCGAGGCGGCCGCCGCCTGCGCGAACGTGCGCGGCATTCGCCAGGTACTGAATCGCCACGCGAACCCCTGGTACAACTATGTCGATCGCGACTATCTCGACGATCCGGGCTGGCGCGACCATTTCGGGTGGCTCGCACGGCTCGGGCTGTCGTTCGACCTCCAGCTCTATCCGTCCCAGGTCGGGGCCGCGCTGGCGCTGGTCGACGCGCATCCGGACACGGTCTTCATCGTCAATCACGCGGGCATGTTCGTCGACCGCGACAGCGTGCACGGCTACCGCGCGTGGCGCGCCGGGCTGCACGGGCTCGCCACGCGCGAGAACGTCGTGCTCAAGCTGAGCGGGCTTGCGATGTTCGATCACCGGTGGACGGTCGAGAGCTTTCGGCCATATGTGCTCGAGGGAATCGACGCGTTCGGCGCCGCGCGATGCATGTTCGCGTCGAATTTTCCGATCGACCGGCTGCATGCCGGGTATCCGGCGCTCTGGCGAGCGTATTCGGAAATCATCGCAGGGGCGAGCGATGTGGAGAGGCAGGCGCTGTTTGTTGGCAATGCAGAGCGGATTTATCGCATCTGATACGCCTGCACGCGGACGACTACGAAGTCGACGCGTATCGCCGCGATCGCGTCGTACTCGAGTCAGGTGTCGCGGCGTGGGTTTGCGTAGACGCCGGTTCGCTGCGCCCGGGCTGAATCCGGTGCGCGGGCGGGATCCACGATGCCGCGTTTGCGCCCGCTAGTCGTTGCGCAGGAACACGACGTAGCCGCGGAACCACGGATTCGCCGCGAGGTAGGGCGGTGCATCCCACTCGCCGCCCTGGATCACGCCGATGCGAAACGGCAGTTGCAGCCGCGCGACGCGCGGCAGGTAGGCCGCGTAGTCTGGGATCGTGTTGCGTCCCTGGTAGGTCTGCACGACCACTTCGTCGACGATGCCCCTGAGCTGGTTGACCTGGTCGGTATCGATGCGGCTGCTCCAGTCGAGCAGCCCCGTGATGCTCAGCCGGCAATCGGCGGGCAGGGTTTCGCGCAGCGTGCGCAGGAATTCGAGGTAATCCTGCAGATGGCGCGTCCGCGCATCGAAGTCGATCTGGATGCCCGTGATCGCTCGGCCCGACGCGCGCCAGCGCTGGAGCTGCGCCAGCATGATCTGCGTGACGCGCGGCGTCCAGCGCAGCGTATGCGCACGATAGA
The DNA here is from genome assembly GCF_018417535.1 of Burkholderia pyrrocinia. Taxonomy (NCBI): domain Bacteria; kingdom Pseudomonadati; phylum Pseudomonadota; class Betaproteobacteria; order Burkholderiales; family Burkholderiaceae; genus Burkholderia; species Burkholderia pyrrocinia. Next base: position 204,119 of record NZ_CP070979.1, read on the forward strand.
CGAGCCAGACGCGTGCGTCGGGCGCGGGCGGCAGCGCGACACCCTGCGCGATGACGCGTACCTGTGATTCGTCGCGCGGCGACGCTTCGATCTGCCCTTGCAGCACGTAGACGGCGCGCGCGCCGCGTACGACCGCCTGCGGCTTCACGCCGGCCCACAGCCAGAACGCGTCGTACTGCGCGGCATCGACGGTGCCGGCCAGCGCGACGCGTCCGGCCAGCAGCAGCGCGATACACGCGATACGCCTCATTCGGCGCTTACCAGTAGTAGCGGAGTTTCTGCGCCCACGGGCTGCCCGGATAGGTGGCCTTCAGCGTGTCGAACCAGCGCTTGCGCGTGTTCTTCGGCACGTCCTTGCCGCCGCATTCGTTATAGCCGCCCGGCGCATAGCACTTGATCGCGCGGTAGAACGCGTATGCGCGGTCGTTCGGGTTTGCTTGCGCATCGGCCATCACGGTCACGTAGCTCGACATCCGCTCGTACGGCTTGCCCGCGAACTGCGATGGCGAGGCGCCGAGCGTCGGCGGTATGCGCGTTGCGCTTGCCGCCGACGCGTTGCGCATCCACGGCGGCGCCGGATCGCCTTCGAGCCCGAGCGCGGGCGGATGCAGGCGCACGAAATCGGCGAGGCAGTTCAGCCCTTTCGCATCGCCGGGATTCTGCTGGAGCGCCGCGGCGATGTCGCGCGCGGACAGGCATGCATAGCCTTCTTCGTTCTTCGCACCGGCCGCGGTGAACGGCTTCAACGGATCGGCAGGCGTGCCGGACACCAGCGCGGCGTCGGCGATGAAGTCCGCGTAGTGCGAGCGCGTGAGCTCCTTGTACAGCAGCGTGTACAGCGCGGTGTCGCGCAGCGCGCTGCCGGTCGCCTGGTTCTGCGCCTGCGCGCGCAGCAGGTCGGCATTGGCCGTGCGCTGCAGCAAGATCGCCCGGATCGCGGCGTTCTGCACGGGCGAATCGTCGGCGAACACGTCGTTGACGAGCCCGGCCTGTTCCAGGTTGATCGCGAGCGCGAGTTCCAGCGCCTCGCGCTGGAAGCGGAGCTTCGCGAGCGGGATCAGGTCGCGCCACAGCTGGCGGGCCTTGTCGGTCTGGCCGCTGTCCTCCAGCGCGAACGCGCGCAGCGCCTGCTGGCTCAGGCCGAAGTAGTCGAGCGGCACGGCGGGCGTCTGCGGCAGCAATTCGAGGGCGGCATCCGGCTTGTGCCCGATCTGGACATACCAGGTCGCGAGCAGGTAGTCGTAGAGCGCGGGCGCGTTCGCGAAGCGCGGCTTCTGCGCCTGCAGGTCGTCCAGCGTCAGCGGCTTGCCGCGGCTCGAATTGCTGCTGTCCGACGTACGCATGCGCAGCAGGTCGACGGTTGCGAGCACGGTCGGCGACTGGATCTGGCGCGCGTCGAGTTCCGACCCGAACAGCAGCTTGCTGTCGAGTTCGTTCGCCAGTTGCATCAGCGGCACGTTCGACGCCTTCGGCGACCAGCGCGCGAGCGCGTTGCCGTACAGGTCGGCCTGCTGCGTGACGTTCCCGCCGAGCCACGCAACCCGCCGCAACAGCCCGGACGCGGACACCGCGTAGCGTCCCTGCGGATACACCTTCAGGTAGGTGCGGAACACCGTATTCGCGGCGTCGAGCGAGACCTTCGTCACGCGTGCGCGCGACGGGGTCGGGCTGTCGTTGTCGAACACGTTGGCCTGCGCGGCGTTCAGCTGCGCGCGCCCGACCATGTAGAGCCCGGTCTCCTTCAGCCACGGGTTCGCGCTGTGCGATGCGTTCGCGAACGCCTTGGTCGCGGTGAGGAAGTCGGCGCGGTAGAACGCGTTCGTGCCGTCGAGGTAGGCCGCGAGCTGCTGGCCGAGCGGCGATTTGACCGGCGGCTTCGTCCACGCGGCGTTCGCGCCGCCCGCGGCACAGGTATTCTGCGCGATGTCGGTGCGCGCTGCGCGCAGGCGTGCGGCTTCGTCGGCGGGGACGCCCGCGCCGTTCAGTGCGTCGTTGAACGCATCGGCGCCGGCGTTCATGCTGCGGCAGATGCTGCCTTCGCCGTCGGCATACCGATTCGACGGCGCATCGGCATCCGCCGCGCCGCCGGTCTTGTCGGGCTGCTTCTGGCCGATGTCGATCCACCCGGAAAAGTCGAGCGGGAACGGCACGATGATCTGGTTGATCCGGTCCTTCGCCGGGATGGTCTTCGGGTCCGGAAACACCTGCGCGACCTTGGCGCTGTCGACCATCATCAGCATCGCGTTGATGCGCGTGTCGTTGGCGGGGCTCAGCATCGGCACGTTGCTGCACGAGTACGTATTCTGCCGGAGCGTGGCCGGCGCGTAGCAAGTGTCGTCCGAGCTGGCATGAGCGCCGGGGATCCAGAGCAGGCTGGCCGCCAGCGCGGCGAACAGGTTTCGTTGCAGCAATGGGTTTCTTGGCATTTTTCTTGTGCTGGGGTGGGGCCGCGACGGCCGGGTCTCTCAGGGGGCGTCGTGCCCCGGCGCGTATCGTACCTCATGGGCGGGACGGATGGCGCCGCCGCACGCGTGCCGGCCAGTCGCGGCGATTGCCGGGCCGGCGAAATGGAAGTCCACTCAGTGTAGACGCAACGCCACCTTGAATCCGGATCGTCTGAATTAAGATTCAGCCGGCAGTGACGGACATCCGGCGATAGACGGTGCATCGTCGTCATCGCTGTCCGATGGGGCGGTCTGCCGAAAGCGGCGTTCGCGTCGACCCGCACGCCGGAATCGAGCATGACGGAGAGGCGAACCGGTGCCGCTTTTCATGCCTGTTAAATAGTATTGCTTATCAATAACAACGCCGATGCGAAGCGTCGTTCCGGCGAACGGCAGACGAGCATGCGCCGGCAAACGAAAACAAGAGGATTCCGATGAAACCCATTACATGGATGGTCATGGCAGCCGTTCTCGCGCTGACCGCGTGCGGCGGCGACGACGTCGCCACGAACGGCGGCGCGTCGTTGTCGACGCCGAACAATCCCGGTTCGCCTTCCGGTCCGACCTCGCCCGGCGGCGGTTCGAATGGCGGCCCGACGGGGGGCGGGACCGCGCAGCCGCAGGCCGGCTGGTCGCCGGCCGCTGCGGTGGACGGCAAGGGGCCGGAGGGCGAGCCCAGCGTGACGATCGACGCGAGCGGCAACGCGCTTGCCACCTGGATGACCAATGGCCCGGCCGGCGCGAACGGCAACGAGATGTGGGGCGCGCGCTATGTCCCGGGTTCGGGCTGGGCAAGTGCGACGCGGCTCGACACGGGCGACGGTTCGCATTCGATGAACGGGCTGAGCGGGGTTCAGCCGCAACTGGTCGGTAACGCGAGCGGACAGGCGGTCGCGTTCTGGACCGAATGGATGCCGGGCCCCAACACGTACGCGCTGTGGGCGCGCCCGTACAGCCCGAGTACCGGATGGGGCGCGGCGTTCGAACTGGCGCCGGATATGGCGGGCTCGTCCTATACGGCCGGGATCGACAGCCAGGGCAACGCGCTCGTCGCATGGACGCAGTCGATCAGCGTGCTCGATACGCGTATCGCGTGGACGCGCTATACGCAGGCCGGACAGTGGTCGCCGACGGCGCTGATTCAGATGCCGGTGCAGACTGGCCCGGGCGCCGTGACCGGCGATACCGACAACGTGCGGCCGATGATTTCGGTCCTGTCGTCCGGCCGGGCGGTGCTGGCGTGGAGGCAGACCAACCATACGAAGTCGGCGCTCTGGACCGCGACATACGACGCAGCCAACGGCTGGGCCGACGTCAATCAGGCCGTGTCGAACACGAGCCTGTTCACGACGATCATTTCGCCGGTGGCCGGCATGGACGCGAAGGGCAACATCACGCTGGTCTGGGGGCAAATCGACGTGACGGGCGGCAAGATCTTCACCGCCACGATGGCGCAACGCTATGTGCCCGGAACCGGGTGGCAGCCCGCGCAGCCCGTGGCGCCCGCGCTTGCGGAGCCGACGGGTTTCGTCGCGACGCCGATGCTGACCGTCAACGAAAACGGCGTGGCTGCCGCGATGTGGGCGGAAGGGGGCGCGGTCCTGCAGGCGAGCGTGTCCGATGCCGGCGGAAACTGGGGGCCGCTGCAGCGACTGACGGAACACCTGAACGGGGCGGCAGCGCAGTACCCGCCGCTGGTGATCGACGCGGCCGGCAACGTGACGGCCGCGTGGCAGGACACGGGCATGCCGGGCGCGTCGGCAGTCGTTGCGGCCAGCTACCGGAACGGCGCGTGGAGTGCGTCGACGCTGGCGGCGCAGAGTGCGTCGTGGCCGGCGCTCGCCGTCAACGCGACGGGGGCGATGGCGCTCGTCTGGCAATCGTATGTCGCGAGTGTCGGCAGCCAGCTGCAGGCCAGTTTTTATACCCCGGGCTCGTAACCGTTTCGCGTCGGGAAATCGAAGGAGAAGTCATGAAGAAGACCTTGCATTGCACCGTCAGGACCACGCTGGGCATCGCGGTCGCCGGCCTCGTGTTGGCCGCGTGCGGCACGACGCAGATGAACATGATCGACGTCCAGACGTCGACCGCGAAGACGCTGGGGCTGGCGTCGTCGGACGAGATCGCCGTCGCCAACGTGCAGTACGGGAAGAAGGACGGGCTGGGCGGCCAGAAGGTGAGTTACGACGCGACGACCGGCAAGGGGCGGCGTTTCGGCTGTACGGTGTTCAGGATTCCGGGGCTCACGCCGATCGATCGGCCGACGTACAACAACTGGGAATGCCATCCGCAGCGCTGATGGCCGCGACGACGACGCCCGACGCCGGGCGTCCGCTTGGATGGACGGTATGCCGCGTCGGCCTTGCGCTGGCGCAATTTGGTCCGAATAATCGACGAACCGATTCATCCTTTCCCGTCGGCTCGATAAAAAAACTGTCATGGATCAAGCGGCATTCGTCCCTGTTTTCAAGTTTCGCACGATCGACTACCCCGAACCGGACCGGTTCCACGTCTGGGTCAAGGACATGCTGTGCGACTACCGGCTCGATGACGACGGCGGCCACGGCGCGTTCGACGCGGAAGCGAGCGGCGCGGCGCTCGGCCCGTTGATCCTGTCGGGGCGGCACTGGCGCTCGCGCGCGCCGATCTATACGGTCCACCGCACCACGCGGCGGATCCGGCTCGACGGACAGGATTCGATCCGCTTCACGCTGCTGCTCGGCGGACGAGTCGCGAGCCGCATCGGCGGGCCCGAACTGGTCAAGGGCGCCGGCGACCTGTTCGTCTACGACGTCGCACAGATCAACGATTGCAAGGTCGACGCCGGCGACGTGATCAGCCTGGTCGTACCGAGATACCTGCTGCCGAGTCACGCGGCGCAGTGGCACGGCCAGACGCTGACGAGCGGCGTGGGCCGCCTGCTCGGCGACCAGATGCTGTCGCTGTTCCGGAACTTGCCGAACCTGCGCCTCCACGAGGTGCCGAGCATCGTGCAGTCGATGTTGCTGCTGCTGGCCGCGGCGGTGTCGCCGACCGCGCAGGCGCTGCACGACGCGCGCGGCCCGATCGACACCGCGCTGGTCGAGCGGGTCCGGCGCTATATCGACACGCATCTGCTGGAGCCCGACCTCACGCCCGACCGGATTTGCCGCGACATCGGCGTGTCGCGAGCGCGGCTTTATCAGTTGTTCAAGGAAGAGGGCGGCGTGATGCGGCAGATCACGCGCAGGCGGCTGCGTCACGCGTACCACGTGCTGGGCGATCCGCAGCGCAGGCATCAGCGCATCGCGGAAATTGCGTGGGCGCACGGCTTTCCCGACGAGAAATATTTCCACCGGCTGTTCAAGGCGGAGTTCGGCCATACGCCGAAGGAAACGCTCGAGTGTTCGGCCGCGCCGGTTCTGCTGCCTTGCGACGCGGCCGACGGTCGATGGGCCGACGGCAGCCGGCTGGCGGGGTGGACGCTACCGTTCGGCGTGCTCACCAACTGAGCGGGCGATGCAGTGCCGTTGCGCGATGGCCCGGCTCGCGCATCACGCGTATACGCTGCTTGCGACGCCATCGCCGGCGACATCGTCGATCGCGGCCCGCAAGTCGTCGATCGCGACCATCAGTTCGCGGACCTGCCGCAACGACGGGTATTGATTCAACACGGCATGCCATTGCGGCAGTGTCAGCAGCGCGTGCCAGATGACGCCGAGACCGCCCCGATCGGCATCCGGCTGCCGCGCGAGCACGCTGGCGTATTCGAGGCTCGCCTGCGCCGACAGCAGCTGCATCCGGCTCGCCGCGCCCAGCAGGCGCGGTGTCGCGTCCGCGGACGCATCGCAGCAATAGAGCACTTCCGTTTGCAGCGCTGCCGCGTCGGTCGTCAACGCGCGGAGCGACGCGCCGTGCACGCGCACCGTGCCCTGGTGCGTCTCGAACGCGTAGATCGTGTCGGGGTCGGCCTGCGCGAGCAGGTTCAGGCCGCGCAGCAGCCGCGGCAAATCGGTTGTCGCCGCATCGGCCGATGCCTTCGCTTCGACGAGGAAGCGAACGTTCCATGCCGGCGCCGATTCATCGCTGCGCGTGCGTTCGAGCAGGATCGCATCCCATTCGGTTTTCGCGCGGTCGTGCCGGCCCGGTATCGATGACGGCACGCGCATCGATGTGACCACACGATATGTGCGCCGCTCGTCCACGGCTTCGAGCCTGCCGGCCAATGTGTCGAGCACTTGTGCTGCCAGCGCCTCGACGGCCGCGCCGCGCTGCTGCGACGCGGCGCCCTGTGCAACCGCGATCGAGCTGCCTTCGAGCGGGCCCTGGCGCACCCACAGCGCGCGGTATCGACGCACATGCTCATCCGACGCCAGCGCATCGAGACGCAGCAGGCGTTCGAGCGCCGCACCCTCCTTCAGCTTGACGATGTCCTGTTCGAAAACGGCGTCGGTCGCCATGTCGGGTAGTGCGAGCAGATGCTGCAGCGTGGCATGGAGATCGGCCCACGACGCGGACGTTGCGGCCGCGTGCAGCCGCGCGAGCCCGTCGCGTTGCCACGCCTGTGCGCTGCGCTCGAGCTTGGCCGGGTGCGCGATCGCGTTGACGGCCGAATGCAGCGCGCGCCGGTCCTGCTCGGCATGCGCGTGCAACGACGCATATTCGCGCACGCTCGGCGCATCGTGCCGCAGCACCGCGGCCTGAAAGGCCGGGTCGCCGGATTGCGTATCCATCGCGTCGCGGATCATCCGTGCGAGCGCATCGACGAAGCGCTGCTGCAGTTCCGCGCCGGGAGCGCGTCCGTCGCTCCGCAACCGGCGCGCTTCCTCGATCGCGATTGCAAGGGTGGCGGCCGGGTTCGCGGCTTCGGCCGGTGACGATGCGCTGTCGAGCGGCGGCAGCCGGTAACGGCGAGCGACGGTACGCAGGACTTCGTCGAGCAGGGCGGGAAGCGGTGTCAGCGACATGGCAGGTATCGGGGTGGAAGCGGTTCGCGTGACCGGGGTTCGGGCCTGCCCGCACGCCGTGTGCAGATCACGCCGTCAACGTCACCGACAAACTGCCGAGCTCGCCGAAGCGGACCGTCAGCGCATCGCCGAGCGGCACGTCGATCGCGCCCGCGTACGAGCCGGTCGTCACGATCTGGCCGGCACGCACCGCATCGCCGCGCGATGCGAGGAAATTGACGAGCCACACCAGCGGCTTCAGCGGATCGCCGTCCGGATGGCGGCCGTCGATCGTGCGGTTCAGCGCACCTTCGAACGACAGCGCCAGCGTCGCGAGCGGCACGCTCAGCCCGTCGTGCACGACGGGGCCGACGCACAGCCCCTGGTTGAATTGCCCGTCGGCCAGCAGCTCGAACTTCGACGCGCGCGCCGGCTCCGCATAGCGGCAGCCGAGCACCTCGAGCACGATGCGCACTTCGCGGATCGCGTTGCGCACGTCGTTCTCGTCGTACGGCTCGCCGCGCGCGGGCAGGTCGCGATCGAGCACGAACGCGATTTCCGGTTCGATCCGCACGATCGGCCCGCCGACGACGCGGTACGGCGCATCGGCTTCGCGGATCGTCGACGCGAAGATCGGCGCGAGGATCACGCGGTCGGGCGGCGGCAGCGCGCATTTCCATCCGCCGACGGGTTCGCCGAGCAGGTCGGCGACGCGCTGCTGGATCGCCAGCGCGGTGTCGACATCCTCGGGACGCAGCGCATCGGGCAGCAGCGGGCCGGGCGAGCCGGCATGGCGGGCGGCGACGAGATGCTGGGCGGCGCCGTCCACGCGTTCGGTAGTCGTTGTCATGTCGGTTGAGCGAGTTGAAAGTGAACCGGCAAAAAGGGCCGGACGAAGGTCGAAGCCTTGATGATAGCGCCTTCGGCGCGATGATCGCTCGATCCAGCCGCGTATTGGCGGCCCTCGGGATATCCGCCGGCGGCTCGACTCATTCCGGCGCGTGCGAGTCGGGCACGTTGTGCGACGCAATAGGGCAAGCGCTTTCCCGCGTGAATCGAACGACGGGAACCGAGCGGGGCTTTCCCGGGCGGCGGCGCCCGCGTCGCCGGGTCGCAGGTCGGATGCCGCGCGGCTTGATCGCCGTCAACGACCGAACCTGTCGTCGGCCGATGATGGCGACATGGCCGCGTGCGATACGGTGCGCGGCAGTTCACCCCAGCGAGGTTCGCATGTACGAGAAGATCATGGTGGCCGTCGACGGCAGCGCTTCGTCGAAACAGGCGCTTGCCGAGGCAGTGAAGATGGCACTGGCGGGCGACGCGCACGTCAGCGTCGTGTATGTGGTCGACAAGTCGGTGCTGTTCACTTACGCGGGACGCTTCGACCCGCATGCGCTCGTCGAGGAAATCCGCGACGACGGGCGCAAGGTGCTGCGCGAAGCCGAACAGATCGTCGCGCTCGCCGGTGCGAAGGGCGAGGCCGAACTGGTCGAGACCGAAAGCATCGGCGAGGACATCGCGGAACGCCTGCAGCGTTACGTGAAGGAGCGCGGCATCGATCTCGCGGTGGTCGGTACGCACGGGCGGCGCGGCATTCGGCGCGTGCTGCTCGGCAGCGTCGCCGAGCGCTTCGTGCGCGGCTCGAAATGCCCGGTGCTGCTGATTCGCGGCGACGATGCCGACGTGTCGGCCGCCGCTGCGGCGTAACGCGGCGCGCGCGATGATACGCCGCCAGTACCGGATCGTCGTCGCGGCGATTGCCGTGTTCGTATCGCTCGCGGGGATGATGGCGGTCGTGACCGGGCTGCTGTTCGACGAAGCGATGGCGTTGCGCGGCGGCGCCATCGCGTTGATTGTCGGCGTGGCCGGCTTCGTCGTGATGCTCAATCCGGGCGCGAAAGGCGAGGAGTGACGCGGGCGTGCCTGGCCGGCTTCTTCCGGTCGACAGCGCCGGACAAATCCGGCAACCGTTTCACGAAAGACCGGCGATAGCGGCTGCCGCGCCGGCCTCGTTGCTTCGCGCCGCCGTACCGCGCCGTTACTCGGTTGACTCCTTTGCGGTAACCGGCGCCTTCGTGCCGTCCTGCCCGACCTGGATCTCCAGCCGCTTCAGCGTTTCCGCCAGCTCCGCGTTCTTCGGCTGAATCTTCCGCGCCTGCGCGAACGCATCGCGCGCGTCATCCTGGCGGCCCAGTTTCCAGAGCACTTCGCCCTTGTGCGTCAGGCCGGTCGCATAGGCTTCGCGCGCGTCGCTGTCGTCGCCGCCGTCCTTCGCGAAGATCGCGATCGACCGGTCGAACCACGTGAGCGCTTCGTCGTTGCGGTCGAGGCGATACAGCGCCCAGCCCTTGCTGTCGAGCGCATACGCGTCGTCCGGTGACTTCGCGAGATGCGCGTCGATCATCGCGAGCCCGCGATCGACTGCGATGCCCGCGTCGGCGAGCCGATAGCCGATGTCGTTCAGGCGGTCGTCGGGGATATCGCCGAGATCGAGCACGGCGGCGACGCGGCCCGCGTCGTGCCCGGCGATCGCGAGCGACAGCAGCTTGGTGACGATCTGTTGCCGCAATTCGGTGCCGATCCGGCTGCCGTTGGCCACCAGGCTGCCGAGGTATTGCGTGTACAGGTCCGGTGTGCCGGGGGCGTTCGCGCTGTTCGCGATGGCCGCGCCCGGGCCCGCGCACCAGTCGGTGTCGGCGGATCCGGCCAGCATCCCGGTGTAGAGATTGATGGTCCGCGGCGTGCGCGATTGCGCGTAGTAGGTATAGCCGTTCGCATCCGAATAGCCGCACGCCAGATATTCGTTTTCCACGTCCAGTACATACGGGAAGTGGCCGAGCGGCTCCTTGCCGGATGGATCGACCAGCCGGAACGATTCGCCCATGTCGCCTTCGCCGACGATCGCGTTGAACACCCACTGCTTCTGCGGATGAGACTTCGGCAGCCGGATCCTGACGGTGTGCCCGGCAGCGTCGGTCGTGCCGAAGATCACGCTGTCGTGCTGGTCCGGCTTGGCGGGCAGGCCCGCGATGACCTGGCCGGGCAGGAACAGCCGGTACCGTGCATTCGGCAGCGGCTGGTGCGTGACGGGGTCGCGCAACACGAACTGGTGGACATAAGCCCCTTTCCCCAACGACGCCGTCGGCGCGATGTAGGTGCGCGCGTGGGCGGCGGGCAGGGCGGTGCAGCTCAAGGCCGCGGCAACGAGCGCGGCGAGAAGGCGTGATGTCATGAATGTGCGGTTCTTGTATGTAAGGTTGTTGTTGACCGACGGCCGGACAGGCACTGAACAACCTGCGCAAGCTTCGATAAACAACGGGCCGCGGCCCGCGAATCCCGATGCCGATTGCCGGATCGTCCAGCGCAATTCAATGCGGATTCCGCCCGCCGCGACGTGACGCGTGGAAGCGGCGGACGGGTGACACGCGAATGCAGCGAGCAGCATAACAGGCGCGTGCCGCGCACTCGTGCCGATCGACACGCCGGACGCCGCGCGCCGCATATCCGGCCGCGCGTGCTTCTGTCAAACTGGCGCCCATGAAACCGCGCCTCGCTTTACCGCCTTCCTCCGATTCCGCGCCTGCGCCCGCAGGCTTTCCCGACGCCGACGAACTGGCCGCGCTGCGTGCGTGGTACGCGGGCATGACCGTGCGCCAGGCCGTCGAGCGCTACCTGCCCGATCGTCTCGGCGATGGGCGGTCGGCGCGCGGCGTGATCGGCGGCATTCGCCGTCGCCTCGTGCGCGTCGCGCGGCAGGCCGGCCGGCCCGATCTCGCTGAACGGCTCGGTCATCCCGACGGTGAGCGTGTGCGGGAGGCGAAGGCCGCAACCGAAGCGATCGGCCTGCTGCGCCATGCGCGCGTGCCGGTCCCGCAGATCAGCGACGACGTCGGCCTGTGGCTGCCCGCACGCGCGGTCGCTGCGCTGCGCGCGCGCGGGATCGCGACGCTGGCCGATCTGACCGTGCGGATTCCGCGCCGGCGCCAGTGGTGGAGCGCGATTCCGGGCCTCGGCGTGGCCGGCGCGCGGCGCATCGAGGCGTTCTTCGCCGCGCATCCGGACCTGACCGAACGGGCGCGCGCGCTGATCGCCGCGACGCCGCGCGGCAGCATCGTGCCGTGGGAGCAGTTGAAGCTGCCGCACGAGGTCGACGGCTCGGCCGGCACGTTCCGCGCGCCGCGCGCGACCAGCACGCTCGACGCGGACAACGATTACGCGGCCGTGCACGCATGGCTGTCGCTGCACGAATCGGCCGCGACGCGGCGCGCGTACCGCAAGGAGGCCGAGCGGCTGATCCTGTGGGCGATCGTCGAGCGCGGCCGCGCGCTGTCGTCGCTGACGACCGAGGATGCGGTCGCGTATCGCGCGTTCGTGCGGCGCCCGACGCCGCACGAACGCTGGGTCGGGCCCGTACGGCCACGCGGCGCGCCCGACTGGCGGCCGTTCTCGGGCGGGCTGTCCGCGCGCTCGGCGGCGTACACGCTGTCGGTGCTCGGCGCGCTGTTCCGCTGGCTGATCGAGCAGCGCTACCTGCTCGCGAATCCGTTCGCGGGCGTCAAGGTGCGCGACACGCGCGGCGTGAACGCACTCGACACGTCGCATGCGTTCACCGAAGGCGAGTGGCTGCTGGTCCGCACGATCGCCGACGGGCTCGAGTTCCGCAAGGAGGCGTCGTCCGGCTGGACGCCGGCCGCCGCGCAACGGCTGCGCTTCATCCTCGATTTCGGCTATGCGACCGGGCTGCGCGCGAGCGAACTGGTCGGCGCGACGCTCGGCGACATCGAAACGGATGCGCACGGCGACGCGTGGCTGAAGGTGATCGGCAAGGGGCGCAAGGCCGCGCGCGTCGCACTGCCGCCGCTGGCGCGCACGGCGCTCGATCGCCACCTGGTCGCGCGCCGGTTGCCGGTTACGCCGATGCGCTGGCGGCCCGATACACCGCTGATTCCGAGCCTCGCGGAAGACGACGGGGCCGCGATCACGAGCGTGCGGCTGTGGAAGGTGATGCAGCGCTTCTTCGCGCAGACGGCCGATGTCGTCGACGCCGATAACCCGGCGCTCGCGCAGAAGCTGCGGCAGGCGAGCCCGCACTGGATGCGTCACACGCATGCGACGCACGCGCTGGCGCGCGGGGCGGAGTTGACGACGGTGCGCGACAACCTGCGGCATGCGTCGATCTCGACGACGTCGATTTATCTGCATGGCGACGATGTGAAGCGGGCGCGGCAGATGTCGAGTGCGTTTGCAGCCGACAAGTAGGCGGAATGCGTGGGGGCGTCGCGTTTGCGCCAGTTTTTTGTGAAGCGCTAATGGACGATTCACCGGGCCGCAACGTAACTGTCAGGTGTGTCAGGAGATTGTTGGCCGGGAAGGCACGCCCGCCCGTGCGCGAATGCGCGATCGGTCGACGGATGGATGACGCGCCGCAGCGTATCTGCGGACAAGACGGAACGGTCCGTCGCAAACGACGGTCATAAACTTTTTCACCGGGAGCAGCGAGATGGCATCGAGCCAGGGTACGGTCGATTTCATCGTCGAGCAGATGGCGGCGGCCGGCACGGTATCGGCCCGCAAGATGTTCGGCGAATACGGCGTCTATTGCGACGGCAAGATGGTCGCGCTGGTTTGCGACGACCGGCTGTTCGTCAAGCCGACCCCCGAAGGCCGCGCGTATCTCGGCACCTGCGACGAAGGCCCGCCGTATCCGGGCGCGAAGCCGCACCTCGTCATCGCCGGCGATCGCTGGGACGACCGCGAATGGCTGTCGGCGCTGATCCGGATCACCGCCGCGCAATTGCCGGTGCCGGTGAAGCGAAGCCGATAGCGGCGGTGCGCCACGCGTAACCACGCGTAACGCCGTGCAGCGCGCAGGCGTATTCTGTGACACATGCGTGCGACCAGCGCGCGCCCGGCGGGAGCACAAGAATGGAGACATCCAAACATCCGCGCGGCACGTGGCTTGCCCGTCGCGCCTGGCACGCGCTCGTCGCGGTCCTTTGTGTCGGCTGGAGCGCGCTGTCGTTCGGCGCGGAAGGTCTAGGCGGCGCGGCGGCGCTGCTCGACCGATACCACAGCCTCGGCGCGCAACTGAAGGACAACGCGTTTCACCGGCCGCTGACCCTCGAATCGTCGGAGGCGTCGTCGTCGCTGAAGGGCGACATCTACGCGGTGGTCGACTATCCGTTCGCGGTCGTGAACGGCCAGCTCAACGATTCCGCGCAAGGCCCGGCGAACTGGTGTGCGGTGCTGATCCTGCACCTGAACACGAAGTACTGTCGCGCATCGAGCGACGGCAACGGCCCGGTGCTCGACGTCAACGTCGGCCGCAAGATCCAGCAGAAGCTGTCGGATACCTATCGCTTGCAGTTCCGCTATCGCGTGGCGGCCGCGACACCCGACTATTTCCAGGTCGACCTGACCGCGGACAGCGGCCCGATGGGCACGAAGGATTACCGGATTGCGCTGGAGGCCGTGCCGGTCGGCGCGTCGCGCACGTTCCTGCACCTCACGTATTCGTACGGCTTTGGCACGGTCGGCCGGATGGCGATGAAGACCTACCTCGCGACGGTCGGCAGCGACAAGGTCGGGTTCACGGCCGTCGGCGACGCATCGGCCGCGCGGCCGCAATACATCGGCGGCGTGCGCGGGCTGCTGGAGCGCAATACGATGCGCTACTACCTCGCGATCGACACCTATCTCGCGACGCTCGACAAGCCGCTCGACCAGCGCCTCGCGCGCTGGTTCGACGCGACCGAGCAGTATCCGCAGCAACTGCACGAAGTGGAGAAGAGCGCGTATCTGCAGATGAAAGCGCAGGAGGTGCAGCGGCAGCAGGCGGCGCGGTAGGCGGCGCCTGCTGCCGGGTTGCCGCTCAGTTCGACGCGCCGCCGACCGTGCGGATGCTGTGCCACTGCCCCTGTTCGACGCGGAACAGCGTGTAGGGCGGCTTGATCAGGTCGCCGCGCTCGTCGAACGAGATCTTCCCGGTCACGCCGGTGACCGACACGCCCGGCAGGCTCGCGACGATCTTGCCGCGATCGACCGAATCGGCCTTGCGGATCGCCGCGATCATCGCGAGCGCCGCGTCGTACGCGAACGGCGCATACAGCTCGACGTCCTGGTTGAAGCGCGCCTTGTAGCGCTGCGCGAACGCGACGGCGGACGGCAGCTTGTCGAGTGCGGGGCCCGGTTCGAGATCCTGCGTGCCTTCGCCCGAGTTGCCGGCGATCTTCAGGAATGCGTTGCTTTTCAGCGCGCCGGCGCCGAACAGCTGCGCGCGGATGCCGAGCGAGCGCATCTGCTTGACGAGCATCGCACCCTGTTCGTCGAGCCCGCCGAAGAACAGCAGGTCGACGTTATTGCTCTTCATCGTCGTCAGGATGCCGCGGAAATCGACAGCCTTGTCGTTCGTGTATTCGCGGTCGACGACGCTGCCGTGCGCGTCCTTCACGCCTTTCTCGAACGCGTCGGCAAGCCCCTGGCCGAACGCGGTGCGATCGTCGATGATGCCGATCCGCTTCGCCTTCAACTGCTCGACCGCGAAGCGTCCGGCCACCACGCCGCCGACACCGTCGTGCCCCATCGTGCGGAACACGTTCTTGAAGCCCTGCATCGTCAGTTGCGGATTGGTCGAGCCGGGCGTGATCATTGCAACGTTCGCCTGCCGGTAGACGGCCGACGCGGGAATGCTGCAGCCCGAGTTGTAGTGGCCGATCACGCCGACCACGCCGTCGTCGACGAGCTTCTGCGCGACCTGGATCGCAATGCGCGGATCGGCCTGGTCGTCCTGCACGTCGAGCGCGAAGCGCACCGGCTTGCCGCCGATGGTCGGATGCTTCGCGTTCTCCTCGTCGAGCGCGAGCTGCGCACCGTATTGCAGATCCTTGCCGACGCGCGCGACGGGCCCCGTCAGCGGGCCGGCGAAGCCGATCTTGATGGTTTCCGGGTCCGCGGCCTGCGCGGACGCCGTGACCGTGCCGATCGAGCAGACGGCCAGCCAAACCAGCCAGTTACGACGATTCATGATGCCTCTCCTTGCAGTGGTTGAAGTCGCGGCGCGCGTCGGAATCGCGCGGCCCGGTATGGCGTGAGGTCCAGCGGCGGTGCGCGCTGGGCGACGAGGTCGGCGACGATCCGCCCGGTGATGCCGGCGAGTGTCACGCCGAGATGCTGATGACCGAACGCGTGGATCACGCGCGCGCTGGCGCGCGCGCGGCCGATGACGGGCACGCCGTCCGGCAGCGTCGGCCGGAAGCCGAGCCAGCTGTGCGTCGGCGCGCCGAGCGACGGCACGGCTTCGCGTGCGGAACGCGTGAGCAGCGCGACGAGCGAGCGGTTCATCGGGGCGTCGAAGCCGCCGAGTTCGACGGTGCCGGCCGCGCGCAACCCTTCGTCGAGCGGCGTCATGTAGAAGCCGCGCTCGGCCCAGCCGACCGGCCGCGTGACGATCCGCTCATGCGCGGCGAACTGCACGTGATAGCCGCGCTCGGTATCGAGCGGCACCGCGTCGCCGCACGCGGCGGCGAATTCACGCGAGCGGGCGCCCGCGGCAATGACGACGTGATCGAAGGCGCGCACCAGGCCGCCTGCATGCACGTTCACGCCGTCGCCGACGGGCTCGATCCGCTCGACGCGCGCGTGTTCGAGCGTCGCGCCGCCGGTGGCCAGATGCGCGAACAGTTCGCCGAGAAACCCGTGCGGATCGGAGAAAAACCAGCTTCCGACGAACAGCACGCCGCGCGCGAAGATCGGCGCGAGCGCGGGCTCGAGCCGGCGGATCGCGTTCGCGTCGAGTAGCTCGAACGGCACACCGAGCCGGTGCCGCAGCGCGAGCGACGGCTGCGCGGCGTCGAACGACGCCTGCCGCGCGTACAGGTACAGGCATTCGCGCGGCCGCACGAACGCCGCGAGCCGCGGCGGGGCGAGCAGCGGCGCATAGCCGTCGGCGGCGCGCGACAGCAGCGCGGCCAGCGCGCTCGCGCTGCGTGCGTGGCGCGCGGGCGTCGAGGCGAGCAGGAACCGCGCGAGCCACGGCGCGCCGTGCAGCAGGTACGGCCAGCGGATGCGCAGCGGGCTGTCGGCGGAAAACAGGAAGTGCGGGATGTTGCGGAACACGGACGGGCCGTTCACCGGCACGCAGCCGTACGGCGCGAACGTCGCGGCGTTGCCGAACGACGCGCCGTGGCCGACGCCGGCCGGATCGAACAGCGTCACGCGATGCCCGTCGCGTTGCAGCCATGCCGCGGCGCCGAGCCCGATGAAGCCTGCACCCACGATGGCGACGTTCGCCATGACGCATTCCCTCCGGCACACATGGTTCACACAAAGTTGCGATTAAGAATCACACAGTAATTTTTTGTGTGCAATCAAAATGCGATTGTGTGGCGCCAGTGTTTACCCGATTCCAACTGGCTGATTCGACAGACTTTTCCGATGAAGTTTGACGGAGAGGGGATGTCATATACAATCGCTGGGCAGGTCAAAATGACAGACAAACGCTTTTTGTGTGGTCACGGGCGATAAATGGCATCAGACAAACTTTCCGGCGAGCGCGACGGCGGCGCGCCGGTGCAGGCGAAGCGGCCGACTTATGTCGAGGTATCGAGCTCGATCGAGGAGGAAATCCGCAACGGCACGTATCCGCCGGGCAGCCGCCTGCCGCCGCAGCGCCAGCTCGCGACCGAACTCGGCATCAACGTGTCGACCGTGTCCCGTGCCTATAAGGAACTGCAACTGCGCGGGCTCGTGATCGGCAGCAAGCGCCGCGGTTCGCTCGTCACCGGCGGCGCGATGCCGAGCATCGCGCCGGCCCGTGCGTCGCTCGCGGCGGGCAACGGCGTGATCGACCTGACCGTGAACCGCCCGGCGACCGGCGAATTTCTCGCGAGCCTCGCGCAGACGTTCGGCACGCTGCCGAACGACCCGCGTTTCGCCGCGTTGCAGGAATACCAGCCGCCGCAGGGGCCCGACTGGGCACGCGCGGCCGGCGCGCGGTGGCTTGCCGCGCCCGGCTTCGCGCCGTCGCGCGACCAGGTGGTCGTCACGAGCGGCGCGCAGCACGGGCTGTATGCGGTGCTGAACAGCCTGATCGGCACCGACGGCGTGATCGTGGCCGATCGCCTCACGTATTACGGGCTCAAGGCGCTCGCGCCGGTGTTCCAGTTCGAGATCGTCAGCGCGCCGGCCGACGACGACGGCCTGCTGCCCGACGAGATCGAACGGATCTGCCAGCGCATGCCGGTCAAGGCGATCTTCGTCGTGCCGAACCTGCAGAACCCGACCGTGACGACGATGAGCCTCGCGCGCCGGATGGCGCTCGTCGACATCGCGCGGCGCCATCACGTGACGATCATCGAGGACGATGTATACGGCCCGCTCGTGCGTGACCGGCTGCCGGCGATCGCGGGGCTGTGCCCCGAGCTGACGTTCCATATCGGCGCGACGTCGAAGATCCTCGCGCCGGGGCTGCGCCTCGGCTACCTGAGCTGCCCGCGCGACAGCGTCGCGCTGTGCGCGGAAGCGGTGCGCACGACCGCGTGGATGCCCGCGCCGATCTCGATGCTGATCGCGACGGTATGGATCGAGGACGGCACCGCCGAGCGGATCATGGCCGCGCAACTCGCGGAGATTCGCGCGCGCGTCGATCTCGCGCGGGAACTGCTGCCGGCCGGGCAGTTGAAGTCCGACCCTGCGTGCATGTTCGTATGGCTGCGGCTGCCGCCGCCATGGCGTGCCGACGACTTCGCCGCGAACGCGAAGGCGCGCGGCGTGATCGTGATGCCGTCGTCGACGTTCGCGGTCGATCGCGCGGAAATCGAGCACGGCGTGCGCATCAACCTCGCGTGCCCGGCCACGCGCGACGAGCTCGTCAACGGGCTGCGGATTCTGTCCGGCACGCTGAAGGACCGGCCGCGCGCGCTGTTCGGCTCGATCTGACGGCGGAGGCTCAGTCGAGCAAGCCCGCGACGACGTCGACGATCCGCTGCAGCAGCGCTTCGTCGTAAGGCAGCCACGGCACCGCGCGCAGCGGCGACGGCGGCGGCTCGGTCGCGGTATCGACGGGTTCGCCGTCGCGCGTCACGCGCCCGGTCGCGCAATGCACCGACCACGCGCCGACGCGCACATGGCGTTCGTCGATCGTCATCCTTCCTTGCGCAATCGCGTCGGCGAACACGAGCGACAGCACGTGCTTGCGATGGCGCGCCATCACGCCCAGCGGCAAATCCGACAACCGGTTCAGGCGCTGCCGGCGTTCCGCGTCGAGGTCGCGCTGGCGAACCGGGTCGACCGCGAGCGCGGCGGCCGCTGCGCGCGTCGCGTCGTCGTCGAGCGCGAACGCGGACACGCTGACGAGCAGGTCGACCGCGCGCGCCACTTCCGAGAACACGACGCGATCGATCTCGCCGATCGGCAGCGGCACCCAGCGCCGTTCGTGCCGGCGTTCGAAGTGCAGCCGGCGCGACGTGCCGTGGCTTTCCGAGCCGGGATAGAGCCGCGCATCGACGAGGAAGGTTGCGCGCACGTCGCCGAATTCGCGGACGAGCCCGTCGTCGTACGCGCGGATCGACCAGCCTTCGCGGCGCGCGACGCCGAGCAGCGGCCGGCTCGACAGCACGTGACCTTCGAACATCGCGGAATCGCTGGCCGCGGCATCGCCGTCGGCCGGCACGTAGTACTCGCGGAATGCCTGCCTGACCGGCTGCCGCAGCGCCCGGCCGACGATGGCTTGCTGCCACGCGAGCCGCTCGTCCGCATCGGCCAGCAGCGGGTGCCATAACCGGATGTCGCTGTCTTCGGCGATGTCGCACGCGTGCCCGGCCGCGTCGCGCAGCACAACCTTGCCCTTCGCGATGTCAGGCATGAACGACTGTATCGATCCATCGCTGCCGCGCGCTTGCCAGATCATGCGCACCGAGAACGCGGCGCCGGCCGGCGCATCGACGAGCCGCTCGCGCCATTCGGCATGGCCGAGCGTCATCGGCTGCCAGAAGCCCGCTTCCATGCACGCGGCGAGCATCGCGAGCTGCTTCTTGTCGGGCTTCGCGTCGAGCGTCATGCGCAGCGCGGTATGCGGCCGTTCGCCGAGCGCGCGTTCGGCCGGCTTCAGGTTGCGCGTGAGCTTCTTGTGCACGCCGGCATGACGCACGGCGGCCAGCGCGTCGCGCAGCGCGCGCACGCTCTCGGGTGTCGGGATCGTCTCGACCGCGTGACCGAGCGCGATCGCGAGCGACTGCGACGGCGCCGTCTTCGCGGCGGTCGGCGCGACGCACACGCCGGTCAGCAGCGGCCCGATCAGCGGGCGCAGCCACGCTTCGTCGCGATAGGCGGCCACGCGGGCCGCGCGTGCGACGACCTGCGCGTCGTCGGTCGTGAACGCGCGATCGGCCTCGTACGGAACGGTGCCGGCATGCAGCGCCGCGACCTGTCGCGCGGCCTCGGTCAGCGCGTCGCGCGCGAATTCGACGTATGCGGCGTCTTCCGCGAGCGTGACGGCCGGATCGCTGAAGTCGAGCCACAGCCGCTTCGGCGCGAAATAGCCGTCGTTCGTCGCGGCCAGCGCGAGCAGCGCGGCCGGCCCGAGTTCGGGCAGCACGTCGAGTTCGCGCACGCGAAACGGCGAATCCGCCAGCACTTGCGCATACGCGTCGCGTCGCGCCGAGAAGTCACGGCGGCCGGCGAACCAGTCGAGCGCATACGCGCCATACGCGGACGCGGCCCGCAGGCCGCCTTCCTCCGGTTCGCCCGCGATGCGCGCAAGCTCGGCCTGCAGCGCGGGCGACGGCAGCGTGTCGAGGCAGGGCAACTCCTCCAGCGCGCGCTGCCACGCGCCGGGCGGGATCTCGCGGAACAGTTCGAGCGCGGCACCGGCGTCGACGAGCGGCACGACACCGAGCGCATCGATCTGCCCGCGCAGCCAGCGCGCGAATTCGGCGCGCGGATCGTCGTACGCGAAGTCGCGCTGCATGATCTCGCGCTCGGCACGACGCAGCGCCGGCCAGACCGTGCCGAGCGTGTGCGGGTCGAGCGTCGACAGGTCGATCGGCGTGTTGGACGACGGCGCATGGCCGGCGGTGCCGGTCAGCCGCGCGACGAGCAGCGCGGCGAGGGCGCGGTCAGTCATGCGTGGCCTCCTTGCCGGCGGCGCGCGATGCGCGGACATCGGCGCGGTGGCTCGCGCGTGCCGATTCACGTTCGAGCAGTTCGCCGCTCGCATCGGGGAAGTCGACGACGATCCGCACGCCGAGCCCCTGCAGGATCCGGAACACCTTGCCCCACTGGACGGTGTCCGCGCCGCGCTCGGCCTTGACCATGAACGACTCGCTGACGCCGAGGCGGCCGGCCGCGTCGTTCTGGCGCCATTTCTGTACTTTCCGGGCCGCGCGGATCACGCCGCCGAGGTCGGATGCCTGTTCGATCGTGTGCTGCATGGTCTGACTCCGCCAATGAAAACCGTGCGATCGCACAGTATCGCACCCCAATTGCGACAGTCGGACGAAAGGCCGTGCGGCCGGCGCTTCGGGCCGGCCCGGCGGCGCCGCGCAAGGCTTCCGGCCGCCCGGCCATTTCATAAGACGTACAGTTATCCGGTCATACGCGATTCGTGCCGAACTGTACTCTTGTTCGCACGATCGATGTGTGTACTCGTCGCCGACTGTTCTGCTTTTAAGATTCCATCATCAAGTGCACAGTGCCGCGGATCCAGTCGTACCGGAACCCTGCCGGCGCATCTTCAAGAGAGAGCCAGTGCGATGGAAAAGGCAAAACCGGAGGGAAAGATCAGGAATCACGACGGCCCGGTCGGCGGGCGGAACACGCGCGTGTCGGACGCGCACGGCAAGGCGGCGCGCCGGCGCATGCCGGCGGGGGGCGCGCGATGAAACTCTATGAAAAACTCGCGGACGATATCGAGCGCCTGATCCGCCAGGGCGTGTACCGGCACGGCGACCGGATTCCGTCGGTGCGGCAGGCGAGCCAGCAGCACCGGATCAGCATCACGACCGTGCTGCATGCGTACCTGCTGCTCGAAAGCCGCGGGCTGCTGGAAAGCCGGCCGCAGTCGGGCTATTTCGTGAACCTGCGCCGCGACGACAGTCATGCGCCGGTGCGCGAGTTGCGGCCGTCGAAGCCGATCGCGATCTCGTCGTCGGTCGATGTGAGCCGGCTCGTGCTGTCGACGTTGCGCTCGATCGGCACCGACGACGCGGTGCCGCTCGGCTCGCCGTACCCGGACCCGAGCCTGTTTCCGTTCGAGAAGCTGAACCGCTACGCGTATGCGGCCGGCCGCGACAAGTCGCTGTCGGGCGTGACGGATGGGCTGCCGCCCGGCCATCCGCGGCTGATCCGGCAGATTGCGCGCCGCTACCTGGAAAACGGGATGTCGGTGGACCCGAACGAGATCATCGTGACGGTCGGCGCGACGGAGGCGATCAACCTGTGCCTGCAGGCGGTCGCGAAGCCGGGCGACACGATCGCGGTGGAATCGCCGACGTTCTACGCGATGCTGCACGCGATCGAGCGGATGGGGATGAAGGCGATCGAGGTCGCGACGCATCCGGAATACGGGATCGACATCGCCGCACTGGCGGCGATTGCGAAGTCGCAGCCGATCGCCGCGTGCATGGTGATGCCGAACTTCCAGAACCCGCTCGGCTTTCAGATGCCCGACGAGCGCAAGCGGGAACTGGTTGAGTTTGCAACGAAAGCGGACATGCCGATTATCGAGAACGGCGTGTATAACGAACTGTATTTCGGCGATACGCATCCGAGCTCGCTGAAGTCCTATGACCGCAGCGGCATCGTGCTGCATTGCTCGTCGTTCTCGAAGAGCCTGACGGCCGCGTACCGGATCGGCTGGGCGTTGCCGGGCCGCTATCGCGATCAGGTCGAGAAGCTGAAATTCCTGAACACGCTTGCGACGCCGTCGTTGCCGCAGCTCGCGATCGCGGAGTTTCTGGAACGCGACGGCTACGAGCATCACCTGCGGCGCTTGCGCAAGGCGTATGCGCAGCAGGCGAACCTGATGCGCGCGATGGTGTCGCGGTTCTTTCCGGAGGGTACGCGCATTTCGAGCCCGGCGGGCGGGTACGTGCTGTGGGTCGAACTGCCCGCGCAGGTCGATGCGATGCGGCTGTATCAGCTTGCGCTGGAGCAGGGGATCACGATCGGGCCCGGCTACATGTTTTCGATCACGGACAGCTACCGGAACTTCATCCGGCTGAACTACAGCAGCCCGTGGTCGCCGGAGATCGAGCAGGCGGTGATCGCGGTCGGGAAGCTGGCCGCGGCGTGCATGCGGTGAAGGGGCGTGTGTTGTCTCTTGTGCTTCGACGACGAAGCCGGCCTGGTGCCGGCTTTTTCTTGGGTCTTCGTGGATTCCCGTGGATGTCGCTTGCCGACCCGAAGCGGACAGACAGGTTTCTCCAAAGCGGTCGTTCAAAATCGGGCATCATTCACATTCAATTTCTTCAAAACCAGCAGAAGCCGCGATCCTCAACCGAGCCAGACTAGATAACGATCAATGAACCTCGTCGCAAAGATTTTCGGGACCCGCTCACGTCTGACAGTGCCTGCGCAGACGGTCTATCTATCGCCCGGTGAATCGATGTCCCTTGGTGCCGCGCTTGAGCTCATCGCCTCCAGCACCGACCACGATTTCGTTACGCGGTGTATGTCACACTATTCTGGCTATGTCAGGGAGACGGCTATTGGTCGGGCGGTCGAGCTTGGCGGCAGTTCGTCACTGGAGTCGATAACCGAACGCGTGAACGATTGGGTACCCGAAGTGCGGCGGGCCGCGACGAACGCGCTGCTTACGCTTCTCGCAACCGTTCCCGCGGAGCACTTCGTGACGCTTATTCCACGACTGCGCGGTCTCATGTTGGCCACGCGCACGGACCACAGGTCTTGGTTGTTCGAGTTTGAGCGGCGTCTGGTGGAAGCTGGTGGAACTGAAGCGATAGTCGCGGCATTGACTGGCACAGACTTTCGGCTAAGGCGCGCCGCATTCCTCGTGGCGGTCGAGCATCAACTTCTATCGCTTACAGAAACGATAGAGCTTGGTCTGAACTCGGGCGACATAGTGCTTGCGCGATCCGCGGTTACCCTGCTTGACGGCGTACCGGTCTCAGATAGAGCCAAATACATCGCTTCTGCCACCGCATCTCCGTTCGCGCCCGTACGCCTTGCGGCGTTCAAGCTTATTTCAAGCGACAAGAGCAGTTCCGATTACGAACCCCTTCTGTGGCGTGCGACACTGGACTTACAGAGCAGCCTGCGGTCGGCGGCGGTTCGATTGCTCATCGAGCGCGGTCGGGATGTGATTGGGCACTGCAGCGCACAACTAGACGCGGGTGAATTGACAGCCAGACAGGTCCGTGCAGGTTTATCCCTTCTCGCGGAACTGCATGCACCGGATATTGTCTCCACACTTGCGAGGTATGCCAGCGACGCACGGGCAGAAATTCGAGCCCACACCGTCACCCTACAGGCCAAGCTCTTTCCGTCGCTCAAGGACGAGATTGCGTCGCGTGCGCTTCTCGATCCATCTAGGCAGGTCCGGAAAGTCGGGGTCCGCCTGTGCACTTGCGGAGCGTTTGTCCCGCTAGGTCTAATCAAAGCGATGCTACTTCAACATGGAGACCGTCGCGCAGCATTAGCAGTTTGCGCAAGAGACAAGTGGGATAGCCTCGTATGCATAGCGCTCATCTCAGAATTCGATGCACCGACCGAAAATGATCCCCTGGACATAAAGGCGGCGTTGAGACGTTGGATCGAAGACCCGACTTCGTCGTGGACGAAGCCGAGTGGAGCGCACCGCCTGCTTTTGTCAAATCCTGAAGCCGGATCACGTCTCTTCGATCTAGCCGACGACCGGCAGCCGCAATTGTGTGCACGGCTGCGGGAAGGAGGTATAGAACTTTAGGTCTGTTCGAGCGCCCCCTGCTGGGTAGGGCCAGATTGTCAACGATTCCGAGACGAAGTCGAATGACCGTCCCTGGCCGACCGCCGCCCGATGCAGTCGGCCGAAGCCGACGGCGGATTCAACCGGTTGATTCTCAAGGATCCGGCTGGATCGATTCCGAGCATTGCTGCCATCGAAGATTCCAGAAAGCGGACCTCCGGCCATCTACTTTGCGGACGTCCGCCGAGGAGCGACAGGCCGTACAGGTTGCTCCTCAGGCTTGGCGGGCTTTCTGGCTTTTTCAGTTTTGTGTAAGACCGAGCTCTGGATAGCATCCTTCGGGCAGCTCTGGCGATCGCCTAGACGCTCAACGAGTCGTGCCTCGCATTCGGAAATGGAGTACCCGCGCCGCAGCGAGATCATGAAGGTGAGAGGACGCATGTGCCATGCGCGCCGCTGGAGTTCGACAAGTATTCCCTTCGCGAGGTCTTCATCGACCATATGGCGCGGCATGTGGCCCCAGCACAAGCCTCCCCTGAGCAGATCGTGCTTCGCGCCGAGGTCATTCACCCACCACTGGCGTTCACTGGCGACCCCCTGTTGTGTCTTTTCCGCATCGGGCTGATTGTCCGTTACAACAAGCTGGATGTGCCGGCCAAATTCCTCCCGCGGAATTGGCCCCGCGATTGCGGCCAGCGGATGCGATGGCGCACAGACGGTCACCATTTGCGTGTCACATAGATGCTGCCTTTCTATGGTGCCGGGGCTCAGCTCCGGTACGTCCGTGATCGTCACCGCCAATGCGCACGTGCCTTCGAGAACCAAACGCTCGCCGCCCTGCATGGTTGTCATGCGCAGATTGATTGCAACCGTCGGAAAGTCCGCCTGCAAGGTGCGCAGGCATTCGATCAGGTGCGCACGTGGGAAATAGGTATCCACGGCAACCGAGACCTGTGGGACTCCGGCTTCGGCAATCGCAACCGCACGCATCTTCATTTCCTCGGTGCGTGAGATTACCCCACGCGCGTCAGGCAGGAGGCTGCGGCCTGCAGCCGTCAGCGTCGCTTTGCGAGTGTTGCGCTCGAACAGCACCACATCAAAGGCGCTCTCGAGTGCGCTGATCGCATGACTGATCGCGGACTGTGCACGCCTGAGCTGCCGTGCCGCTCCGGAAAAGCTTCCCTGGTCACACACGGCGACGAATGCCCGAAGTTGATTGATGGTGACGTTGTCCAACATATTTATCTAGAAAGTAGATGGTATTTATAGATATTCAGTCAATTGGCTTTATGAATCAAGGGCCCCAGAATCGGTTTGTCGCTTTTGTTTCGAAGGATGCAGGACATGAACAGACTGAATGGAAAGACCGCGGTGATCACCGGTGGCGCTACCGGCATCGGCCGCGCCGCGGCAAAGCGTTTCATAGAGGAGGGCGCCTTCGTCTTCATCTTCGGCCGCCGGCAGGAAGCACTCGACGCCGCCGTGGCCGACCTCGGGCCCAATGCCCGCGCAGTGAATGGCTCGGTCTCCGACCTGGCCGACCTCGACCGGCTCTACGCGGCGGTGAAGGCCGAGCGCGGAACCGTTGACGTCGTCTTCGCCAATGCCGGGGCGGGAAGCCAGCTGCCACTCGGCCGGATTACCGCCGGGCACATCGACGAAATCTTCGACACCAACGTGAAGGGTTCGATCTTCACGGTCCAGAAGGCGCTACCTCTGATGGGCCAGGGCGGTTCGATCATCCTGACCGGATCGAGCGCCGGCACCACGGGCGCCCCGGCATTCAGCGCCTACAGCGCGAGCAAGGCGGCCGTGCGCAACCTCGCACGGACCTGGGCAGAGGACCTGAAGGGCACCGGTATCCGGGTGAACGTGCTGTCCCCTGGGCCGACTGCGACCGAACTCGCGAAGGAAGCGCTAGGCGAGGAAGGCATGAAGGTCTTCGCTTCGCTCAATCCGCTCCAGCGTATGGCCGATCCGGCGGAGATCGGGGCGGTGGCCGCCTTTCTTGCGTCGTCGGACAGCAGCTTCATGACCGCCAGCGAGATCGCCGTTGACGGTGGCCTCGCACAACTCTGAGGAAAAAGACAAATGACACAATCTCTAAAGGGCAAAACAGCTCTCGTTACCGGGGCATCGCGGGGCATTGGCCGCGCCATCGCCGAACGTCTTGCAAAGGACGGTGCGATGGTCGCGCTAACCTACAATGCCAGCAAATCCGGCGCAGACGAGGCGGTCGCGGCCATCGAGAAAGCGGGCGGCACCGCGTTCGCGATCCATGCGGATCTCGTCGACCCGGCGACCGTCCCGGCCTTGTTCGAGAGACTCGACGACGAGTTCACCAGGCGGAACGGAAGCAAGGCCCTCGACATTCTGGTCAACAACGCTGGCAATTCCGGCTGGGTTGGCTTCAAGGACGCGACGCCGGAGAGTTGGGACACCCTGATGGCGGTCTATGCCCGCGCGCCCTTCTTCATCATTCAGGCCGCTCTCGATCGTCTCGCCGATGGTGGACGCATCATCAACATTTCTTCCGCTGCCGCAACGAAGCCCGTGACGGCTGCGCCCGTCTACTCGATGGCGAAAGCGGCCATCAACACCCTGACCCATACGCTCGCAATCGAGCTGGGGCCGCGTGGCATCACCGCGAACGCCGTCGCGCCGGGCTACACGCGAACGGATGCGAACGCAGCCTTGCGGGAGAACCCCGAACTCGTCAAGGCGCTCGAGGCCCAAATCGCGCTGGGACGCTGTGGCGAGCCTTCGGAAATCGCCGCCGTCGTGGCGTTCCTGGCCTCCGATGATGGCCATTGGGTGACCGGCCAAACGATTGAAGCGAGCGGCGGTTACAAGCTCTGACCGCGCCGGGAACCGAAGGAGAAACATGTGAGTTACGCAATCATTGGCTTCGGCAAGATTGGCCACGCACTTGCCAAGGCGTTCGCCCGCAACGGTATCGAAGTGGCCGTTGCAACCACGCGCGACCCGAAAAGCTTTGCAGCCGAGGCGGCCGCGATCGGACCCACGATTATTCCCAAAACCCTGACTGAAGCCGTCAAGGCGGACATCATCTTTCTGGCAGTTCGTTTCGAGTCGCACCCGGAGGTCGCAAAAGCACTGCCCGACTGGACGGGGAAGACCATCGTCGACGCGATGAACACGCAGGCCCCGCTTGAGGAACTGAGCGGTCTCCCGTCCTCTGCCTTCGTCGCGAAGGTGTTCACCGGAGCGAGGCTGGTGAAAGGCTTCAACCATCTGGTCGCGGCCGTCCTTGATCGGGATCCGGCCGTCCTCGGCGGCAGGAGAGTCGTGTTCCTCGCGAGCGACGATGACGGCGCCGCAGCGAAGATTGGCGAGCTTGCGGAAAATCTCGGTTTCGCGCCAATCGAACTTGGCGGGCTTTCGGAAGGTGGACTGCTTGTGCATGCGCGCGGGAAAAGCTGGGGTCAGCTGATCTTCAAGGACTTGATCAAGTTCGACTGATGACAACGGCTTCCGGCCATTTCGCTGAGTCGAATGGCCGATTACCGGTGCGGACTCAACCCGTCGATGCAACGGCCCCGTGATCACGGCCACCAGGAGCATGAACACCGTGATCCCGGTGAACACGCCGGGCACGCCGAAATCCTTCAGCAGCGCGGCGACGCCGACCGCCCGGCGGCAATTCTCGAAACCCGCGGGCGTGTGCTGCACGGGTCCGTCGACGTCATGACGGATTGCGGTCCATCGTCATGTCACCCGCCCGTCACCGGTGGGAAAAACGCGACCTCGCTGTCCTCACGCACGACGAATCCGCCCGTCACCATCTCGAGATTGACGGCCGCCCGCACCGGTCGGTCCATCCGCAGCGCTTCGGCGCTGCGTGCGTCGCGCGCGGCCAGCGTGCTGCGCAGCGCATCGACGGTAAGTTCGCGCGCATCGATCTCGACGATTTCCTCGTCGGTTTCGAGTTGCTCGCGAATGCTTGCAAAGTATTTGATTGTCAGTTTCATCGCGATGTCTCGAACGGAATCTGCGGAATCGGAAAACGCGCAGCGCGCGGTCAGCCCCAGCGCCGCATTGCCTGGTCGTCGTGCGCCTTCGCCTCGACCCAGCCGGATTCGCCGTCGTGGCGGATCTCCTTCTTCCAGAACGGCGCGTGGGTCTTCAGGAAATCCATCAGGAATTCGCACGCATCGAACGCGGACCCGCGATGCGCGGCGGCCACCACGACCAGCACGACCGCCTGGCCGAGCGGGATGCGCCCGACGCGGTGCACGATCTTGACCGCTTCGAGCCGCCAGCGCGCGCAGGCTTCCTCGACGATGCTCCACAGGGCCTGTTCGGTCATCGTCGGATAGTGCTCGACCTCGAGCGCGACGACGTCGTCGACGTCGCCTTCCTTGCGCACGACGCCGAGGAAATTCACGACCGCACCGACATTCGGATTGCGAACGATCGGCGCAAGCTCGGCACCCGCGTCGATCGGCGCGTACTGCACGCGCACTTCGAAGCCGGCGGCAATCGCCGGCGGCGGCTCGGTGTGCGGGTCGGTGGCGTCGGCGGAATGGGAATGACTGCCGGCGCGCAACGGATCGTCCGGCAGCCCGGCGCGGGATTCGGTGAAGGTCGTCATGACGGTTCTCCTGTAGGCGGTGCGTCCTGTGTCGCGCGGCGGCCCGTCAGCCGCCGACGAGCGACATGCGCACGGTCGGATAGGTCTTGCCCGGCGCGCGGGCCGGCCGGGCGGCCCGGCGCTCGGAATAGCGGTCGTCGCGCCG
This sequence comes from Burkholderia pyrrocinia, assembly GCF_018417535.1. Lineage (NCBI taxonomy): Bacteria > Pseudomonadati > Pseudomonadota > Betaproteobacteria > Burkholderiales > Burkholderiaceae > Burkholderia > Burkholderia pyrrocinia. The sequence goes on from NZ_CP070979.1 coordinate 233,148, forward strand.
CGTCCAGCGATCGCGCACGGCGGCGGCAAGCGCGTCGACCGGCGCCGCGTCGTCGAGCCACGGCCGCAGGTCGGTGCCTTGTGTTGCGAACAGGCACGTATAGAGTTTGCCGTCGGCCGACACGCGTGCGCGCGAGCAGGTGCCGCAGAACGGATGCGACACGCTCGCGATGAAGCCGACCTCGCCCGCGCCGTCGATGTGCGCGCAACGGATCGCGGTCGCGTCGTGCCCCGGTTCGCCGACGAGCACGAGCGGATAGTGCTCGTCGATCAGCTCGCGCATCCGCGCGGCCGGCACGACCTTGTCGCCGGACCAGAAGCTCGCGCCGCCGACGTCCATGTATTCGATGAAGCGCACGGCCACGCCGCTATGCCGGAAGTGACGCACGAGCGGCAGGATCTGGTCGTCGTTCGCGCCGCGTTCGATCACCGCGTTGACCTTGACCGGCGCGAGCCCGGCCGCATGCGCGGCTTCGATGCCGGCCAGCACGCGCGACACGGGCACGTCGGCGTCGCTCATGCGGCGGAACACCGCGTCGTCGAGCGCATCGAGGCTGACGGTCACGCGCGACAGCCCCGCGTCGTGCAGCGAGCGTGCTTTCGCGGCGAGCAGCGAGCCGTTGGTCGTCAGCGCGATTTCGACGGGCTTGCCGTCGACGGTCGTCAGTGCGGCGAGCCGTTCGATCAGCGCTTCGAGATTGCGGCGCAACAGCGGCTCGCCGCCGGTGATGCGGATCTTTTCGACCCCGAGCGACGTGAACGCGCGTGCGATCTTTTCCAGCTGCGCGAACGACAGCCGCTCGGACGACGGCATGAATGCATAGCCGGCGCCGAAGCTTTCGCGCGGCATGCAGTAGCCGCAGCGGAAATTGCACTGGTCGATGACGGACAGGCGCAGGTCGCGCAGCGGGCGGCCGAGCGTGTCGGTCGTGCGGGGGAAGGCGCCGGGCGATGCGCCGCCGGAGGAAGCGGCGGCGGCCGGCGTGGCGGAAACGATGGCATTCACGATCGGTTCGTCGGCCTGCATGAAGTAAGCGGAGGGGCGTCGCCGATCGGCCGCGTGCGTGCCGACGTGTCGGCGCACAGGTCGTGGCGAGCCTCATCGTGAGCATAGTCCGCCGGACTTTTCCGGCAGGGACACAATCGCGCCCGAATTGCAGGAATACAGTTCGCCGCGCGGCATGCGCGGCGAATGTGCTGCGTCGGGCGGCTATCCGGCGTCGCGATCATGCGAGCCAGTGCGCGAATTCGTAATACGGGACCGCGTCGCCGCGCGCGATGTGCCGCCCGGCCGGCAGCCTTGCGAGCCCGCTTGCCTGCACGAGCGACTGCAGCGTGCCGGCGCCTTGCTGCCGCAGCGTGTCGAGCACGGCCGTGCCGTCGGCGCCGATGGTGCGGCGCACGCGCACGAAGCGCTCGCGCTGCGCATCCGGCTCGAAGTCCATGTCGATCGGCAGCGACGGCACGATCGGCACGCACGCGTCGCGCCCCTGCAGGCAGCGGATCAGCGGCGCGACGAACAGCGCGAATGCCGTCATCGCGGCGCCCGGATTGCCGGGCAACAGCACCACGGGTCGCGCGTCGAGCCGCGCGAGCGCGACCGGCTTGCCGGGTTTCATGCGCACGCCGGCGACGACGAACGACGCGCCGAGCGCGGCCAGCGCAGGGCGCAGCAGATCCTTGTCGCCGACCGACGCGCCGCCGACGCAGATCACCAGGTCGCAACACGCGTGCAGCTCGCGCAGCGCGCGATCGACGGCGGGCGCCGTATCGGCCGCATGCAGGCTCATCCGCACGCTGGCACCGGTTCCCGATACCAGCGCGGCGAGCATCGGCGCATTGCTGTTGAAGATCTGCTGCGGCGCGCGCGGCTGGCCGCACGCGACGAGTTCGTCGCCGGTCGTCAGGATGCCGACGCGCAGTGCCGGGCGCACGTCGATGCGCGCGAGACCCTGCGCGGCGGCCACGCCGACGTGCATCGCACCCATTCGCACGCCGGCCGGCACGAGCAGGTCGCCGGCACGCACTTCCTCGCCCCGGCGGCGGATGTGCGAGCCGCTGCGCTGCGGCGCGTCGAACGCGACCCAGCCGCCTTGCTCGTGCGCGTGCTCCTGCATCACGACGGTGTCGGCGCCGGCCGGAATCAGGCTGCCAGTGAAGATGCGTGCGGCCGTGCGCGCGGCCAGCGGCACCGGCGTGTCGCCCGCATAGCAGCGCTGCGCGACGCGCAGCGGCTCGCCATGCGCGAGGTCCGCATGACGTACGGCGTAGCCGTCCATCGCGCTCTGGTCGGCCGGCGGCTGGTCGAGCACGGCGGCGAGCGGCGCGGCCAGCACGTGACCGGCCGCGTCTGTCACCGGAATGGAGGCGGCCGCAGCAAGCGGCGCGAATGCGCCGGCGAATTGCTGCTGCGCGGTATCGAAATCGATCAGTTGTTTCATGACGGGCGGGCCGGATGCGCTTGCGCAAGCGCCGGTTGGTCGGGGTGGGCGGTGTCGGGCGACACGTATTCGACGAAGCCGTCGTTGCGGCAGAAGCCGACGAGCCGTACGCCGGCTTCGCGGGCGACGTCGATCGCAAGCGACGTCGGCGCCGAGATCGTCGCGATCATCGGGATGCCGACCCGCGCGGCCTTGCGCACCAGCTCGTAGCTCGCGCGGCTCGACAGGAACACGAAACCCGCGCGCAGGTCGGCGGGGCGCCGCGCGAGCCGGCCGATCAGCTTGTCGAGCGCGTTGTGGCGGCCGACGTCCTCGAACACGTCGAGCACGGCGCCGTCGCGGTCGCACCATGCGGCCGCGTGGATGCCGCCCGTCTCGCGCATCAGCGTCTGGTGGGCCGGCAACGCGCGCGCGGCGCGTGCAATCGCGTCGGCGCCGATGCCGGCGGCCGCACCGGCGGCATCGATGCGCGGCGGGTGCAGGTCGAGCTGCGCGATGCTTTCGATCCCGCATACGCCGCAACCCGTGCGGCCGGCCAGCGCGCGGCGGTGCGCCTTCAGCGCCATGAACGCCTGCTGCGACACGGTGAGCCGCACTTCGGCGCTGCCGGGCCGGGTTTCGCTCTCGATGTCGAATACGTCGGACGCGCGCTCGACGATGCCTTCGCTCAGCGCGAAGCCGAGCCCGAATGCGTCGAGGTCGATCGGTGTCGCCATCATGACCGTATGCGAGATGCCGTTGAACACGAGTGCCACCGGCGTTTCGTCGACGACGCGATCGATTGTGTCGCGCGCTTCGCCGGCACGATGACGCGTCACATGACACGCGGTGCTGCCGGTTGGATCGTCGCGGCGGGTGCAGGACTCCATGGGTTTTTCTCCAGGCGGATCGGCCGGCGCGTACGCCGAACGACGGGAATCGATGCTGCCGGGCGGGCGCCGAGGGGCGCGCCGTCGCCGCGGGCAGGCGTTGCATCACATGTTAACGGCGGTGAACAGCGCCCCGGAGGCACAGCGCCGCAACGCGGAAAGCAGTACAGCTCGCGGCGCCCGGCGCCGGTTGTGTCTTTTCCGTATACACATCTTTGCCAGGACGGAAAGCACAGTTTCAGGACGCGTTCGCGCGATTGCGAGTATCGTGGCAAACGCGATATCGTCATTCACGCTTCGATGCCATGCGAGTGACCGTTGGTGTTCGCATGTGTTGTCGCCAAGCCGTCGCGCGATTTCCTGCTTCGGGCGGACGTTCTCACAACCACGAGCAAATTACGGTCATGGAAATCTTCGATGCGTTCCATCTCGCACGATTGCAATTCGCATTCACGGTGTCGTTCCACATCGTGTTTCCCGCGATCAGCATCGGCATGGCGAGCTTCCTGGCGGTGCTGGAATGGCGTTATCTCGTCACCGGCGATGCCGCCTACAAATCCATGTTCCAGTTCTGGTCGAAGATCTTCGCGATCGGCTTCGGGATGGGCGTGGTCTCCGGCGTCGTGATGGCGTACGAGTTCGGCACGAACTGGGCCGGCTTCTCGCGCGTCGCCGGCAACATCACGGGCCCGCTGCTCACGTATGAGGTGCTGACGGCGTTCTTCCTCGAAGCCGGCTTCCTCGGCGTGATGCTGTTCGGCTGGCAGCGCGTGAGCCCGCGCGCGCACTTCTTCGCAACGCTGATGGTCGCGGTCGGCACGCTGATCTCGACGTTCTGGATCCTCGCGTCGAACAGCTTCATGCAGACGCCGCAGGGCTACAGGATCGAGAACGGCCTCGTCGTGCCGGTCGACTGGTTCAAGATCATCTTCAATCCGTCGTTCCCGTACCGTCTCGTGCACATGACGATCGCGGCGTTCATCGTCGCGGGCTTCATCGTGGCCGCGTGCGGCGCGTGGCACCTGCTGAAGGGGCGCCGCGACGAGCCGGTGAAGCGCAGCTTCTCGATGGCGCTGTGGATGCTGCTGTTGCTCGCACCGATCCAGATCGTCGTCGGCGACGCGCACGGGCTGAATACGCGCGAATACCAGCCGGCGAAGATCGCGGCGATCGAGGGGCTGTGGGAAACCGAGAAGGGCGGCACCTCGCTGAACCTCGTCGGGCTGCCCGACATGCAGGCCGAAACCACGCGCTATGCGATCCAGGTGCCGCATCTCGGCAGCCTGATCCTCACGCACAGCTGGGACGGCGAGATCCGCGGGCTGAAGGAATTCCCGCCGCAGGACCGCCCGTATTCGCCGATCGTGTTCTGGACGTTCCGGATCATGGCGGGCCTCGGGATGCTGATGCTGCTGACCGCGCTGCTCGGGCTGCTGCTGAGAAAGGGCGGGCGACTGTATGAAACGCGCTGGTTCCAGTGGTTCGTAGTGGGCATGGGGCCGTCGGGCATCGTCGCGCTGCTGGCCGGCTGGATCACGACCGAGGTCGGGCGGCAGCCGTGGACCGTGTACGGCGTGCTGCGCACCGTCGATTCGGTTGCGCCGCTCAGCGCGCAGCAGGTCGGCGTGTCGCTGCTGATCTTCGTGGTCGTGTACTTCCTGGTATTCGGATCGGGTATCTACTACATGATGAAACTGATGAAGCGCGGGCCGGCTGCCCAGGCCGGGTACATCGAGCTGCACCGGCATCCGGGGCTGCGCAAGAGCGCGCTGTCCACGCCGCTGAACGTCACCGAAGCGGAGTAACCATGCAAATCGATCTTCCTGTCGTCTGGGCCGCGATCATCGGCCTCGGCGTGTTCATCTACGTGATGCTGGACGGCTTCGATCTCGGCATCGGCCTGCTGTTTCCGTTCTTCGACGCGAAGGCCGAGCGGCAAGTGATGCTCGACACCGTCGCGCCGGTGTGGGACGGCAACGAGACGTTCCTCGTGCTCGGCGGTGCGGGTCTCTATGGCGCGTTCCCGGTCGTGTATTCGACGCTGCTGCCCGCGAATTACCTGCCGCTGGTGCTGATGCTGGTCGGGCTGATCTTCCGCGGCGCGGCATTCGAACTGTGCGCGAAGGCGACCCGTACGCAACACCTGTGGGATCTCGCGTTCATCGGCGGCTCCGCGCTCGCGGCGTTCTGCCAGGGGATCGTGCTCGGTTCGCTGCTGCAGGGCATCCGGATCGAGAACAACCAGTTCGCGGGCGGGCCGTTCGACTGGCTGTCGCCGTTCAGCCTGCTCTGCGGGATCGGCGTGCTCGTCACGTATGCGACGCTCGGCTGCGGCTGGTTGATCCTGAAGGTCGACGGCGAGCTGCAGCGCAAGATGCGGCTGTTGATGAAACCGCTCACGGGAGTGCTGCTCGGCGTGATGGCCGTCGTCAGCCTGTGGACCGTGATCGGGCTGCCGGCCGTCGCGCACCGCTGGTTCGGCAGCGGCAACCTCGGCTGGTTCCTGCCGGTGCCGATCCTCGTCGTCGCGTGCGTGTGGGGCATCTTTCACACGGTGAAGCGCGAGCACGAGGCCACGCCGTTCCTGCTGACGCTCGCGCTCGTGTTCCTCGGCTACACCGGGCTCGTGATCAGCATCTGGCCGAACATCGTGCCGCCGTCGCTGACGATCTGGGACGCGTCGTCGAGCCATTCGAGCCAGTTGTTCGCGCTCGTCGGCACGGTGATCGTGCTGCCGATCATCCTCGTGTACAACGCGATGCAGTACCGCGTGTTCCGCGGCAAGGTGCGCGAGGGCGACGTCGGCTATCACTGAGCGGCGCGCGATGTGACGGGCGCGGCGCGCGCGGGCGTATCATCTCGCGCAGCGCGGCCCCGGCACGGCGGCACCCATCCGAAAGCGGCCCGCCACGCGCGGGCCGTTGCGCATCGGGCGCGGGCGGGCCGTGCTGCGTATTCCCTTGGCAGTCGAGAAAACATCATGATCGTCAGACCACGACAAAATTGGCTCAGGATGCTGTTCGTGTGGAACGGCTCCGTGCTGCAATCGATCATTCCGCAACTCGTGTTCATGGCGATCGTCAGCACGCTGGCGGTCTTCACGAACGGGCGCATCTTCGGCGAGAAGATTCCGCTCAACACCGCACCGTTCACGCTGTTCGGGCTCGCGCTCGCGATCTTCCTCGCGTTTCGCAACAACGCGAGCTTCGAGCGTTTCAAGGAGGCGCGGCATCTGTGGGGCAACCTGCTGATCGCGGCGCGCACCGTGACGTCGCAACTGAATCGCTACCTGCCAGACAGCGTCGGCGATGCCGAGCGCAACCGGCTCGCCGATTTGCTGATCGCGTTCACCTATGCGCTGAAGCATCAGCTTCGCCATACCGATCCGACCGAAGACCTGCAGCGGATCCTCGGCGCGGAGCGTGCCGGCGAGTTCGCGCGCAAATGCTTCAAGCCCGTCGCGATCCTCGACGAGCTGCGCGGCGGCATCGTCCGCGCGCTGGGCCGCACGCCCGGCAGCGACGCGACGTGCTGGATGTTCGACGCGCAGCTCGACGAACTGGGCAAGTCGGTGGGCGGCTGCGAACGCATCCTGTCGACGCCGATCCCGTTCTCGTACAGCGTGCTGTTGCACCGTACCGTGTATGCGTACTGCGTGCTGCTGCCGTTCGGTCTCGTCGATTCGACGGAGTTCTTCACGCCGCTGATCTGCGTATTCATTTCGTACACGCTGATCGCGCTCGAAGCGATCGCGAACGAAGTCGCCGAACCGTTCGGCCTCGCACCGAATGCGCTGGCGCTCGATGCGATGGCGCGCACGATCGAGCGGTCGGTGCTCGAGCTGGGCGATCGCGAGATGCCGGAGGAATTCGTGCCGGCGTCGACGTACCAGATCACGTAGCGGGCGGGCGTAACGGGCAGGAAAACGGGCAGGCAAACGGGCAAGCAAACGGGCCGCGTCGGGCGCTAGAATGGCGCTTTCCTGTTCTCCGGACCTGACGCGATGACCCTTGTCGACACCTATCTCGCGGGCCTGCGCGCCGCGCTGCCCGACGCCGACAACGTGGCGCTCGCCGCCGCCACGGGCGCGACGCCCGCACAGCTCGACGCGCTGTGCGCGGCCTATCCGCAGTGCCCGGCCAGCCTGCTCGAACTGCTCGGCAAGCTCGACGGCACCTATTGGCGCGACTACGGCGGCACGACGATCAACGTGCTCGTGCTGGGGTCGGATGTCTACGAATATCCGTACTACCTGCTGTCGGCCGCGCAAATACTCGAGGAAGGCGAGAAGTACCGCGACAGCATCGCGGACATCTACGGCGACGACGCGAACGACGACGGCGAACTCGTCGATCCGCGCATCGACATCGCGCTGCCGATGAACCGGCGCCTGTGTTTCTCGCATTGCATGAACAACGGCGGCACGTCGCAGCTCTACATCGACTTCGATCCGGCGCCCGACGGCAAGGCCGGGCAGGTCGTGCGCTTCCTGCACGATCCCGACAGCTACGCGGTGATCGCCGACGACTTCGACGGCTACCTGCGCAAGCTGATCGACGGCGGTTACGCGTTTGTCATCGATTTCGACGAAGAATAGCGAAGGGCGTTGCCTGTTATCGACGACGCGGCGTGACCGGCTCAATGGCGGCCGCCGGTTGCCGCTTCAGGAGGGATTGAAATGCGAATCTACGTGACGAGTATTTTTGTCGACGACCAGGACAAGGCGTTGACGTTCTATACCGACAAGCTCGGGTTCCAGCTGAAGAACAACATTCCGGTGGGCGAGTTTCGCTGGCTGACCGTGGTGTCGAAGGACCAGCCGGACGGCACGGAGCTGCTGCTCGAACCGAGCAGCCATCGTGCGGTGGGGCCGTACAAGCAGGCGCTGTACGAGGACGGCATCCCGGCGGCATCGTTCCAGGTCGACGATCTCGACGGCGAGTTCGCACGACTCACGGCGCAGGGCGTGCGGTTCACGCTGGAGCCGATGGACGCGGGGCCCGTTCGCGTCGCGGTCGTCGACGATACGTGCGGGAACCTGATTCAGCTGATGCAGATGAAGTAACGCGTCGGGCGGGTCGTTCAGCGTGCCGCAACCGGCGGTGCATCGTGCATCCAGCTGCGCTCCTGCATGCGGCTCTGGATGCGCCACCCGCATTCGGTCCGCACCAGCAGGTCGAGATACCACAGCCCGACGAAGCACACGCGATCGTCGCCGGTTTCATCGGCCGAGACCATCATCACCTGGCCGGCCGTTCGCGCGGTCGCGGCGTCGCCGTCGACGATCAGCAGCGACGTCGAGATCGTGTGCTGCGTGCCGCGCATCGCCGATGTCGCGTGCTTCAGATAGGCCGCGATTTCCGCGCGGCTGCCGACCGGGCCGCCGAACGCCGCGTAATCGAGCATCGCGTTGCTCGCGAAGAGCCGCTCGAATTCGCGCCAGTCCTGGCGGTCGACGGCGTGGCAGTAGCGCGTCAGCAGGTCCTGGATTTCCAGCCGGTCGATCGTTTCCTGCGGCGTCATGGTGTCGTGAGCTGTGTGGATGACGGGGAAACGATAGCGGGCGAGCGCGGGCGCGGCATCGGCGGAGTGGACTAAGGCGGTAAGAGATTCACGACTGGTCGATCGATCGCCGGTAAGGAGGGGCGGTCGGTTTGAGTGGGCCACGCTTGTGTAGACTCGTGCCCGTTCAACGGAGCAAACACCATGCAACTTCTCGATCACGTGTCCATCGGCGTTCCTGATATCGAGCAGGCACGCCCCTTCTACGATGCCGTCATGGCCGCGCTCGGTGCATGCAAGGTCTATGACCGGCCCACCGCACTCGGCTATGGCGAACGTTGCAATGCCAACGACATCGCATCGACCTGTTTGGCGGTTTATCTGGATCCCGCCGAAGTCGGGACGAGCAAGCGACACTGGTGCTTCAAGGCCGCTTCCCGCGAGCACGTGCACGCATTTTTCGAGGCCGGCCTGTCTGCGGGCGGCCAGTCCGACGGCGACCCGGGATTGAGGCCGCACTACCATGACTACTACTACGCGGCCTTTCTCGTCGACCCCGCTGGAAACCGGATCGAGGCCGTGTGTCACGCCGCTCCGTCGGAGCGCGAGCGGTCATGACGGCACCGATCGGTGACTGACCGCTTGCGGGATGGCCTTGTGCCGTGCGGCGCCTGACAAGCCGCTCTGCATTTGCCGTGCATCGTCACCGGGCTGCGTTTGCCGCCTGCGCCGCTCAATCGAAATACGTGAGCCCCAGCGCACCCTTCACATCCGCGAGCGTCGCACCCGCGACGTCCCGCGCGTGTATCGTGCCACGCTTCAGGATCGCCATCACCTCGGCCTTGTCGGCCTCGAATTCGCGGCGGCGCGTGCGGATCGGCTCGATCAGCGCCTGCAGCCGCTCGTTCAGCACGCGCTTGACGACGCTGTCGCCGAGGCCGCCGCGCCGATAGTGCGCCTTCAGTTCGTCGACCGTCTGCACGTCCGGCTCGAACGCATCGAGGAACGTGAACACGACATTGCCCTCGACCTGGCCGGGGTCGCTCACGCGCAGGTGGTTCGGGTCCGTGTACATGTCCTTCACGGCCTGCGCGATCTCGTCCGGCGTCGCGCCGAGCGTGATCGCGTTGCCGAGCGACTTGCTCATCTTCGCCTTGCCGTCGATGCCGGGCAGCCGCGTGACCGACGACAGCACGGCCTCGCATTCGACCAGCACCGGCTGGTCGACGGTCGCGTTGAAGCGGCGCACGAGTTCGTTGGTCTGCTCGATCATCGGCAACTGGTCGTCGCCGACGGGCACGTGGGTCGCCTTGAACGCGGTGATGTCGGCCGCCTGGCTCACCGGGTAGGTCAGGAAGCCGGCCGGAATGTCGCGCTCGAATCCGCGCAGGCGGATCTCTTCCTTGATGGTCGGATTGCGTTCGAGGCGCGCGACCGTGACGAGGTTGAGCAGGTATTGCGACAGCTCGGCGAGCTCGGGCACCTGCGATTGCACGACGATCGTCGAGATCGCCGGATCGATGCCGACGGCGAGATAGTCGAGCGCGACCTCGATCACGTTCTCGGTGACGCGCTGACGGCGGCCCATGTTGTCGGTCAGCGCCTGCGTATCGGCGAGCAGCAGGAATTGCCGTGCCTCGTGCTGCATCTGCACGCGCGCCCGCAGCGAGCCGATGTAGTGGCCGAGATGCAGCGGGCCGGTGGTGCGGTCGCCGGTGAGGATGGTCGGTCGGTTCGGATGGGTCATGGTGGTCGTGGGCTCCGGGTTGTCGAAGCCGCCAGCCATGATGTCAGCGCAGAAACGCAAATGCCGCCATGGCTGGCGGCATCACGTTTGGGACATGCAAAAGGAAACGGGCCGCCTGGGTCAGGCGCGCCACCAGCAATGCAGGTTCGGCGAGGCAGGTCGGGTTTCCATTGCGTGAGTATAGCGTATGGCGCGGCGTCGGGCTGGCCGCGCGCGTCAGCGCACCACCGACTCCATCGCGAGGTAGGCGGTTTCGGCGGACGGCCACAGCAGGTACAGCAGGCCGGCCATCAGCAGCAGCGCGCCCGCGCGCACCAGCGGCGTGCGGTCTTTGTCGCGCGAGGGCGGGATGGGCTGATTGGGTTTTTTCATGCTTGCAGGCGCGCGATGCGCCACTCCAACGGTTACTGCAACGGGTCGAGCGGGGCGACGCCGGGGTGTTGCGGGGTTCAACGGGGGCTGGGGCGCGGTTGGCGCACCGTGTCGCCTGGGCGCGACGGCAGGGTTGGCCGGTCGCGGGACATAAAAAGGGGACGGTTGAACGTCCTGTGGCTGCCGTCTATACCGAGGCGACGGGCATCCTACCAGTTCGGCAGTCCGGACACCGTCAAGAATTGTCGGGATGGGCGGCCGTGGGCGCGCTGCCCATCCGCTCGCGCGAGCGACATGCGCATCCCTTCCTCGGGCCGCAGATGGTCGAAGAACCGCTTGACCGGGCGATCGGTCGACGTATCGATGAACGCTTCCACACGCAGCGTGAACGTCGGTGACATCGGATACCCGACACACGCAGCCGGCGCGCGGCGACGACCGACTTCACAGACCCGTCGCACGGTTCGTCCCTGCAGCGGTCCTGCCGAAATTTCCGGCAAGGCCGTCGCGCATCCATTTCTCGGAGAACACCATGCGATATCCATTGCAGCACGCCGACCAAGGCGCCTCGGCGCTGCGTCCATCCGCACCCGAACCGCACATACCGGCGCCGCGGGCAGACATCGAGGAGGTGTGAGCCATGAGCAACGAAGCACTCGACCCGCTGCTGCGGCAGTTCGCAGAGAAGCGATTGGGACGGCCCCTCGAGCCGGGCGAAGAACAGGCGCTGCTGGAGCGGCTGCCGGGCAGGCACGGGAACCCGCCGGCGCCGGGCGCCGGCACGGCCACGCAGGCGAGCGCCGCGAACCCGCCATTGCCGCGGTTGAAAACCCGGCAGGAGGCGCGCGAGCAGGTCAAGCATTTTTTGCAGCTCAACCAGCAGAAGGCGTACGAGAAGATGCGCGGCATCCTGCAGACGATCGACACGCAGAACGAGACGACCCTCGGCATGTTGGCGTCGGAACAGCAGAAAGTGTCCGGCGTGCTCGACGCGCACGAGCCGCCGGGCGACGCGCAGGCATCCGGCGTGGCCGACATCCAGGACAGCACCCGCCAGGCGCTGGCGCTGATCGGCGAACAGCTGACGGGCCTCATCCGGCAGGAAATCGAAGCATGCTTCCGGCAATACGTCGATTCGCTCGCCGATCGGCTCGCCGTACGGCTCGACGCGATGGACGACCGGCTGCAAAGCGTCGGCGCCGGTCCGACCGAACGGTCCGAACCGACCGCGCCGGGTGCTGCCGCCACCGCCGCCGTTCACGATACCGCCGGCCCAGCGTCCATGGAGTAGCACGCGGGGCATGCGGCTGAAGTCAAGCAGCTGAACGCGAAACCGGCGAGCCCCGATGTGCGATCTCTCAACTACGTGAATCAAGGAGCAAAAAATGGGTGATAAGTGCCAAGTGTGCCAGGTCAATCCTGCGATTACCGATGCCGTCACGCAGGTCAACGTCAAGGTGGTCGCCGAGGCGCCGGCAATGGCGATGGGCTCGCTGTACCAGGCCCAGAGCCATTCGCTCAGCATCCTGTTCGAGAACGCGGTGCAGCAGCAGTCGCAGGCCGCGATCCAGTCGCAGACGTCGACGAACGTGGGGACGATGCAGCTCTACACGATCGGGCCGGAAAGCGCGGGTGCGGCCGCCACGGAAATCGGCTCGAACGGGATCATCTCCCTGCTGGCCGACGTGATCGCGATCGGCAAGGCGGTGACCCACTAAGGGGTCAACGCCGTGGTCGAGCGGCGGCGCAAGCGGCACGAGCCGCCCATGCCGCCGCCGTGCCGCGAATCCGCAGCACGGCCGCCGGCGCCTGAACAGCGGTGCCGCGCGGTGTTCCGGAGCAACCGACAGAACGGGCAGAGCCGATTCGATGCGGCGCCCGTTCGCAAACCAGGAGAAATACGATGGCAAATGACGCAAACGCGAACGCCGACGACCTGAGGATCCCGAACGACCCGAAGGACCCCTGCAACTGCAAGACGTGCGCGGTCAATGCCGCGATCACCGACGCGGTCACGCAGACCAACGTCAAGGTGGTGGGCGAAGCGCCCGCAATGGCGACGGGATCGCTGTACCAGGCCCAGAGCCATTCGCTCAGCGTGCTGTTCGAGAACGCCGTGCAGCAGCAGTCGCAGGCCGCGGTCCAGCTGCCGACCTCGACGAACGTGGGCACGATGCAGCTCTACACGCTCGGGCCGGCGAGCGCCGGCGCCGCCGCGACGGAAATCGGCTCGAACGGTGTGCTTTCCGTGCTGGCTGACGTGCTCGCGCTCGGCAAGGCGCTCGTCTGACGCGTAACCCGGCGTCGACGCCGGGCGGTGGCCTCGATCCAGGTGGCTTCCGCCCGGCGCCCGACGTCGTGTCGACGCCCGCGACGGCGAGCGAGCGCGCCGCATCGACGGCGCCGCGTGTCGCCGACCGATCCACTCATGCTTTCGCCGTGACTGCGCCGCAGCGGCGAGCAAACCAGGAGTAACGACATGACGGAACAGGTTTCCGCCGCGATTACCGATGCAGTCACGCAAGCCAACGTCAAGGTGGTGGGCGAAGCGCCCGCCGTGGCCTTGGGCACGCTCATGCAGTCGAACAGCCATGCGTCCGCGATCCTGCTTCACAACGCGGTGCAAATGCAGGCGAACCAGGCGGCGTCCAACCTCGCCGCCACGACCGTCGGCATCATGCAGCTCTATGCCGGCTCGCCGGTGGCGGCGGCCGCCGCGGCGCGGTCGGCAAACGACAACTTTGCGTCGCAACTGGCCGCCATCGCGCAGTTGATGAACGCCATCAGCCACTGGCGCGGCTGACCTTCACCGCGCGCCGCGCAACCCGGCGCGCGCAACCTTCCCACGCCGCGGCGGCACGGCGCACGTGCTTGCCGGGGCGTCAATTGGCGTCGGCGATGTACCGGAGCTGCTCCGGTTTTTCGATCGTCACGGCGTGCTCGTGAAGCCGGATCAGGCCGTCGCGCTGCATCCTCTGCAGGCTGCTGTTCAGTCGCGGCCGGCTGACGTTGAGCATCGCGGCGAGGATGCTCTGGTTCTCCGGCAACTGCACCTCGAGATCGTTCCCTTGCATGCGGTTCAGCAGATGGCGCGCGAGCCTTGCCTCGAGCCGGTACAGGCACGCCGACTCGACGAAGTCACTCAGCTGGTGGATGTGACGGCACAGCTGCTCGTGGACGCGCTCCATGAAATCCGCGTTGGCCAGCAGCGGCGCGAAATACTGGCGATGCAGCAGCGAAATGCGGCAGTCGGGGCTCAACTGGGCGGTGAAGCTGCGCCGGTGCGCGCGAATCAGCGTGCTTTCGTCGATGAGTTCGCCCGGCATCGAGTGGCCGAGAATGATTTCGCGTCCGCCGGGTTCGTGCAGCGTCATGTAGACGCGGCCGCGGTGCACGAAGGCGACGAAATCTCCCGGATCGCCCTTGAAGAACAACAGGCGATTGCCGTGTTCGGGCCAGGGCGTGACATGCCGCTCGATATGAGCCAGCAGGCTTTCCGGGAGATCGGTGAGTATCGGTATGTTGCGCAGCGTTTGAACGTTAGCAAGGGCAGGCATGTTTTCCGTGCGAGGTTGTTTGACGATGCGACCACCTAGCGAAAAACGCTGCCTTTGGCACTGCGTGAAAAATGAACAATGAAGATAGCCAGATAATCGGCAAGCAGTCCGGATATGGCGGCACTTCGGCGGCAAGGACGCTTGGTCGATCGACGCGGATAGCAGCGTGCCGGCGCGCGAACGCATCGCGGCGGCAGTCGTTCTTTTCCATCGCAATGCCGTTATTCACGCCCGGCGGCGCGCCTGAAACGACGAATAGGGCTATTCCGGGGGATTAAAATTTCCGTTCATAATAATCAAGAAAATTTACCGAAACCGATTATCTTGATAACGGTGTTACGCGGGTAACAGCGCCGTTCGCGGCATCGAATCGATTCTGTGTTTTCCATAAAAAAGGAAGGCACGGGATGACAACCTCGAACCAGCACGCTGCCCCGACGCCTGAGTCACCGGCGCAGCAGCTCGATCGCACGTGGCGGGAAATGCAGGGGAAGTTACGGCGCCGCGCGCGCCTGTTGTGCAAGGGCGATCTTTACCGTGCCGACGAACTGCTCTCCGATACCGCACTCAAGGTCCACATTTACCTGCAGCGCTCGCCCGAGCGCGTGCAGAACCTGGCCGGCTTTCTCTTTCTGGCGCTGAACCACGCGTTCCTCGATGGCGCGCGCCGCCGTCTCCGCGAAAGCGGCAAGCTCGAATTCGACCCGGACTGGGACGACGATCACACCGTCGAGCTGGCTGGCCACGCGCCGTCGGTGGAGCAGCAACTGCTGCTCCGGCAGTTGCTGCTGCGTCTCGAGCAGGCGCTGTCCACGCTCCCGCCGCAGCAGCAGATGCTGTTCACGCTGAAGTTCGAGGAGGACCGGCCCTATCTGCACATCGCGGCGACGCTCGGGATCAACGAGCCGCTTGCCAGAAAGCGCGTCGAGCTGCTGCGCAAGAAGTTGCGCGAGGAACTCGCCTGAGCGCGTTCACGAACGCGGGCACGCAGCGTTCCTAACGGCATGCGCGGCGTCGATGGCCTGCCGGCCCGCCGTTCCTTCAATCGCATGCCGGAGCCGAGATCCGAGGAGGCCTCGTGGCAGACAAAGTCAATGAGCAGGTTACCGACGCGCTGACGCAGACCAATGTCAACGTCGTCGCGGGATCCCCGGCCCAGGCGCTGGGCACGCTTTACCAGATGTTCAGCCAGGCCGTCGGCATCTCGGCGCAGAACATGACGCAGCAGCAGGCGGCGCTGAACCAGATTTCGAACGCCGTCGTGTCGAAGGCGGTGGCCATGATCCTGTCCGTCGAAGCGTCGCCGAAGGGGGCATCGGGCGGCGCGGCGCATGCCCCGACGGCCGGGCCGCAGACGGGTTCCACGCATTAGGACGAGCTGACTCTCGGGATACCTGAACCATGAACATGAAAGGCCTTTTGGGCGGACGCGGCGACGGCGCGCCGCAGACGCCGCGCGATGCCGCAGACGCCGCAGACGCCGCAGCCGAAGCAACGACACCGGCCGCTGTCGCGCCGCACACCGCGGCGCCGAAGGCCGGCGCGCGCGCGTGGCCGGTCAACCGGCTGCGCAGGCTCACCGATGCGCTGAAGGCACCGGACCAGATCGCGGGTGCGGCCGGGCCCGGCGGCTCGGCGCTGCAGACCGTGCAGGCGATCAACGCGGAAGCCGCGTCCTATGCGACGACGCAGATCGCCGTCGGCCCGAACATGATGATCACGCAGGCGGGCGGCCTGGTCGCGCAGGCGGCGGCCAACTACTTCGAGGCGTCGACGTCGCTGGCGATCGCGGGCAAGAGCGTGCTGATGAAGGATCTGGCGCAGAAGACCATCGACGAGAACGTGCCCGGGATGGCGATGGATGCGATGGGCCTGCTGTTGACGGACCTGTTCGTCGCGACCGCGGCGATCGTCGCGGGTGCCGCGGAGGCGATCGAAGGGGAGGCCGCGAGCATCGCGCTCGACAAGATCGACGAGAGCTTGCAGAAGTATCAGGCGCTGCTGGACAAGAAGGGCGCGTAGCGCGCGCCGGTGGCGCCGCGGCGCATCGCCGCTTCAGGTCCGGTGGCGGCGGACGTCCTTGAGGCAGCAAGACGAAGGCGTGCCGGCGGCGCACGACGATGCAGCCGCCGGCAGGGCGGACGACGTCGATGACGGCTCGGAGCGAAACGACCTGCATTGAATCGATGCACGCGCAATCGTTCGTACGGCGGCGGTGAGTGCGTCGACGACGAACGTCGCGGGCAATCATGCCCGTGAACGCAGGTCGTTTGACTTCCGCACGCGCAGCGACCAAGAATCAATCGACACGACCCGCCGGGCTATCAGGCCCGATGCGGGATGTGAGCGGCGGGACCGACGCACGTCCGTTTTCTCGAACGCGTCGCGGCCCTGCCAGTCACCAGCAGTCCCATCGAGTCATGCGAGGAACCCATGCCCTACATCATTCAGAACGTACAAGGTGACGCGCCGCTGGCAGTTGGCGAGCGCATCTGGGGAGATGCGACCGAAATCGATTTCGGCGCGATGACGAGCTGCATCGCGCTCGTCGAGCAGACGCCGGGCCAGCCGACGTTGGTGCGCGGGATCCATCTGTCGATTTTCGGCGACCTCGACACGCCGGTCTACGATCCGGCGGCGAACGTAGCCGGGCAGGTCGAGGCGATCATGCAACAGAACGGCGACCTGCGTGCGTGCCTCGGGCGCATCGACTTCTGGCAGGCCAGTCCGTCGCAACAGGTGCGGGATTTCTTCATCGGGCTGATGCAGAGCCTCGACATGACGACCTGGGTGCAGTTGCCGGACGGCAACCTGCGGGTGCGGATCAACGGCGGCGTGATCCAGTATCAGCAGGGCACCGGCGCGTGGACCGACGTGTAGCCGGCACGACCCGTTGAAGCCGGTGCCCGCCACGCGAGCGGGCGCCGGTGCAATGCCGGTAGATGGTTTCGAATATCCGCTCAATCGCATCGAAAAATCCATTCTTCGAAACTGAAGCGCATGTGTCGAACCGTTCTCGGCCACCGCTCCGCCAAGGCAATTCGAAGCGGCGCGCCGTCTTACGCAGCGCGCCAACCACGCCACGCCCAGCTTTTTGTTCGTCAACACCAACAAAAAACATCATTTCGCGCAAGCCTGAGCGTCAGCAGAATGTCTCCATTCCAACTCACGCGACAGCACGAGCGTCGCAGCGAGCCGCACTTCAGAAGGAGACAGCCGTGGCAGTCGAAACAACCTCAATCGATACGCTCGTCGTCGGCGCCGGGCAGGCCGGCGTGGCCATGAGCGAGCACCTGGGCAAGCTGGGCGTGCCCCATCTCGTGCTGGAGCGCAGCCGCATCGCCGAACGCTGGCGCACCGGGCGCTGGGATTCGCTGGTCGCGAACGGCCCCGCGTGGCACGACCGCTTCCCGGGGCTCGAATTCGACGGCCTCGATCCCGATGCGTTCGCATCGAAGGACCAGGTCGCGGACTACTTCGAAGCGTATGCGCGGAAATTCAACGCACCGATCCGCACGGGCGTCGACGTGAAGAACGTCGTGCGCAACACGGGCAAGCCGGGCTTCGTCGTCGAAACGTCCGACGGCACGATCGAGGCGAACCGCGTGGTCGTCGCGACCGGGCCGTTCCAGCGCCCGGTGATCCCGCCGATCGCGCCGGACGACGCGCGTCTCGTGCAGATCCATTCCGCCGACTATCGCAATCCGGGCCAGCTCCCGGAAGGTGCGGTGCTGATGGTCGGCGCGGGTTCGTCGGGCGTGCAGATCGCCGACGAGCTGCAGCGCGCGGGCCGGCAGGTCTACCTGTCGGTCGGGCCGCACGATCGCCCGCCACGCGCGTATCGCGGCCGCGACTTTTGCTGGTGGCTCGGCGTGCTCGGCGAATGGGACAAGGAAGTGGCCACGCCCGGCCGCGAACACGTGACGATCGCGGTGAGCGGTGCGCGCGGCGGCCATACGGTCGATTTCCGCGCGCTGGCGAACCAGGGCGTGACGCTCGTCGGGCTGACGAAGTCGTTCGACGGCGGCGTGGCCGTGTTCGAACGCGATCTCGCGATCAATCTGGCACGCGGCGACGAGAACTACCTGTCGCTGCTCGACGCAGCCGACGCGTATGCGGTGCGCAACGGTCTCGATCTGCCGGAAGAACCGGAAGCACGCCGCATCCTGCCGAACCCCGCCTGCGTCGCGCAGCCGATCCTCGCGCTCGACCTCGCCGGCGCCGGCGTCACGTCGATCGTCTGGGCGACCGGCTATGCGGTCGACTACAGCTGGCTGGACGTCGATGCGTTCGCGGAGAACGGCAAGCCGCAGCACCAGCGCGGCGTGTCGAAGGAGCCCGGCATCTATTTCCTCGGGCTGCCGTGGCTGTCGCGGCGCGGTTCCAGCTTCATCTGGGGCGTGTGGCACGACGCGAAGCACATCGCCGATCACATCGTGACGCAGCGCAAGTACCTCGCGTACCACGACGCATCGCAGCACCGCGCGGCCGCGCAATCGACGCAGGCCGACGCGCGCCCGCTCGCCGAAGCGACGAACTGACGAACCGACACGAACCCGCCGCGTCGCGTCCGCTTCCGGCGCGGCGGGTGTTTCCACCGACGATCGAAGGACCTCGATGAGCCAGCCTACCCATACGCGTATCCGCATGTTCAACACGAAGGATACCTACCCGAACCAGACGCTCGACAACGACCTGTGCCAGGCCGTGCGGGCCGGCAACACCGTCTACGTGCGCGGCCAGGTCGGCACCGATTTCGACGGCAACCTGATCGGCCTCGGCGACGTGCGCGCGCAGGCCGGGCAGGCGATGAAGAACGTCAGGCAGTTGCTGGAGGAAGCCGGCAGCGACATCACGCATATCGTGAAGACGACGACCTACCTGATCGACCCGCGTTATCGCGAACCGGTGTACCAGGAAGTCGGCAGGTGGCTGAAGGGCGTCTATCCGATCTCGACGGGGCTCGTCGTGTCCGCGCTCGGCCAGCCGCAATGGCTGATGGAGATCGACGTGATCGCGGTGATCCCGGACCACTGGCAGCCAAACCGCGCCCAGGAGGCGACATGACTTTCTCCATCGTCGGGCGCTGCCCGGAGACGGGCCAGCTCGGGATCGCGATCAGCTCGTCGAGCATCGCCGTCGGTGCACGCTGCCCGTGGGTGCGCGCGGGCGTGGGTGCCGTCTCGACGCAGAACATCACGCTGCCGGCGCTCGGCCCGCAGATCCTCGACCTGATCGAGCACGAACAGCTTGCGCCCGCCGCGGCGCTCGACCGTGCGCTCAGCGCGAACGGCTGGAGCCAGTACCGGCAGGTCACGGTGATCGACGGGCAGGGGCAGACGGCGTGCTTCACCGGCAAGGAAGCGCTCGGCACGCATCATGCGGTGCGCGGCGAGCAATGCGTGGCGGCCGGCAACCTGCTGGCCGCGCGGGCCGTGATCGACGCGATGGTCAGTGCATTCGAGCAGGTGCCCGGCCTGCTCGCCGATCGCCTGCTGGCCGCGATGCATGCGGCCATGGCGGCCGGCGGCGAGGCGGGGCCGGTTCATTCGGCCGCGCTGAAGGTGGCCGGCGACCTGACCTGGCCGGTGGTCGACCTGCGCGTCGACTGGGCCGATGCCGACCCGATCGGGCAGCTCGACGCGCTGTGGCGCGCGTATCGCCCGCAGATGCAGGATTACCAGACCCGCGCGCTGAACCCGACCGTCGCGCCGAGCTACGGAGTGCCGGGCGATGAGTGACACATCGAGCCGTGCGCTGCTCGAACGGCTGATCGGCTTCGCGACGGTCAGCCGCGATTCGAATCTTGAGATGATCGGCTTCATCCGCGACTATCTCGCGAACGTCGGCGTAGAGAGCGAACTGTTCTACAACGCGGAACGCACGAAGGCGAGCCTGTACGCGACGATCGGGCCGCGCGATCGCGGCGGCATCGCGCTGTCGGGCCATACGGACGTGGTGCCGGTGGACGGGCAGGCGTGGACGGTCGAGCCGTTCCGGCTGACCGAACGCGACGGCCGCCTGTACGGCCGCGGCACCGCCGACATGAAGGGCTTCATCGCTTCGGTGCTTGCGGCCGTGCCCAGGTTCGTCGCGCGTCCGCTGAACGTGCCCGTGCATCTGGCGTTCTCGTACGACGAGGAAGTCGGCTGTCTCGGCGTGCGGCCGATGCTTGCGGAACTGGCCGCGCGCGAGCACCGGCCGCGCCTGTGCCTGATCGGCGAGCCGACCGAACTGAAGCCGGTGCTGGGGCACAAGGGCAAGCTCGCGATGCGCTGCCATGTGAAGGGCGCCGCGTGCCACTCGGCGTACGCGCCGTCGGGCGTCAATGCGATCGACTACGCGGCGAAGCTGATCGGCCGGCTCGGCGAGATCGGCGCGTCGCTTGCACGGCCCGAACGGCATGACAGCCGCTTCGATCCGCCGTTCTCGACCGTGCAGACGGGGGTGATCAAGGGCGGCCGCGCGCTGAACATCGTGCCGGCGGAATGCGAGTTCGATTTCGAGGTGCGCGCGCTGCCGGATTTCGATGCGCACGACGTGCCGAGGAAGCTGCAGGACTATGCGGAATCCGAATTGTTGCCGAGGATGCGCGCGGTGCAACCCGATACCGACATCCAACTGGAGCCGCTGGGCGCGTACCCGGGGCTCGCGACTGCGCCCGACAGCGAGGCCGCGCGCCTGCTCGCGATGCTGAGCGGGTCCGATGCGTTCGGCACGGTCGCATTCGGCACCGAGGGCGGGCTGTTCGGGCAGGCCGGCATTCCGACCGTGGTGTGCGGGCCCGGCAGCATGGACCAGGGGCACAAGCCCGACGAGTTCGTCACGCTCGACCAGCTGCACGGATGCGACGCGATGCTGGGCCGTCTCGTCGCGCATCTTTCCGCGGCCGCCTGAACGGGCTGCCGGCACGCATGCGCCCGTCCTGCGGCGCGTGCGTTTTCTTCAGTGTTCAGTGTTATCGCGCCGATTCCGCGACGATCTGCGCGAGCCGCTCGCGACAGAAATCGACGAACGACTGCGCCTGCTTGGTGAGCTGCCCGCGTTTCAGGCGCGCGCTTACGAGCCCGGACGGGCTCACCGTTTCGCTGAGGCCGATCGTCACGACGCGCTGGCCGTCGTACGTGTATTCGGAATGCGGGCGCGTGACGAGCAGCGAGAACCCGAATCCCTGGCCGACCATCCCGCGCACCATCTCGATCGACGGCGAGCCGAACACGATGTTCGGCGTCAGCCCGAGCTCATGAAACAGGCTGACGAAATACGTGCGGCTCGGCTGCACGTCGAGCAGGATCATCGGCTCGACGCAGAGGTCGCGCAGCGACACGTTCGGCTGGCCCGCGAACCGGTGGTTCTGCGGCAGCAGCACGTACGGCTGTTGCGGCGGCATCAGCGGCTCGGTTTCGATCGTGCCGTCGAGATCGTGGTCGTACATGAGCGCGAGATCGAAGGTGCCGGCCGTCAGGCCCTGCACGAGTTCCTGCTGGTCGCCGTCGCGCAGCCGGATGTTGACGCCCGGGTAGCGCTCGCGAAATCCGGCAATGAGCTGCGGAAGATAGAGCGGCGCGACCGTCTCGAAGCAGCCGATGTCGATCTGCCCGGTGATCACGTCGTTGTCGGCGAGCGCGTTCTGTTCGAATTCGTGCGCGATGCGCAGCAGCTCCTGTGCTTTCCGGTAGAAGCGCGTGCCGCTCGGCGTCAGCGACACGCCCTGCGCGTGATGACGGATGAACAGCTTCACGCCGAAGCTTTCCTCGAGCCCCTTGATCGCGCTGGAGATCGACGGCTGCGCGATGAAAAGCTGGCGCGACGCCTCGGCGACGCTGCCGGATTCGACCGTCGTCACGAAATACTTCAGTTGCCGCAAAGTGTAGTGAGCCACAAGCACCTCTGATGCCCGGCCCCCGGCGTGCCGCCGCGGGCGCAATCTGTCCATGGTTTCGCGTAGCACCTTACCTGAAGAAGCCGGAGGCCGAAATTTCCGCTGAAGAGCTTTTTCGTATGTCCCGGAAATATTTTTAGTATTTCTCCGTCGCGGTATCCGTGGCGCACCATCGTCTCCAATCTGGATCGCGACGAGGCCGCGGCTGCGCCGGCGGGACATGTCATCCGTCCCCGCCTGCCGCGCATTCCCCGCTTCGGTCGACACCGCCGCGCATGCACGCGGTGCGTCGTCGCTCGCGTATCCGGATCCGATTGCAGGCGCGCACCCCATCGCGCGCCGGTTGAAACGGCAAGCGCGCATCGCCGCGCAGGACAGGAGACTTCGCCATGACGAACGTGGACCGCAACGCGTCCCCGATGATAGAGAAGCACACGATCGGCTATGTGCCGCCCACGGATCGCCACGGCAAGGTGCGCGACCTGTTCACGCTCTGGTTCGGCGGCAACATCGCGCCGTTGCCGATCGTGACGGGTGCGCTCGGCGTGCAGATGTTCCACCTGAACCTGATGTGGGGCATCGTCGCGATCGTCGTCGGCCAGGCCGTCGGCGGCGTGCTGATGGCGCTGCATTCCGCTCAGGGGCCGCAGATGGGCATCCCGCAGATGATCCAGAGCCGCGCGCAGTTCGGCTCGTGGGGCGCGCTGCTCGTCACCGTGATCGCGGCCGTGATGTACGTCGGCTTCTTCGCGTCGAACATCGTGCTTGCCGGCAAGTCGGTGCACGGCATCGCGTCGTCGGTGCCGGTACCCGTCGGCATCGTGATCGGCGCGGTGGGATCGGGGCTGATCGGCATCGTCGGCTACCGCTTCATCCACATCCTGAACCGCATCGGTACATGGGTGCTCGGTATCGGGATCATGGTCGGCTTCTGGATGATCCTCACGCATGTGACGACCGACGATTTCCTGACGCGCGGCGGCTTCGACTTCGCGGGCTGGCTCGCGACGGTGTCGCTGTCGGCGTTGTGGCAGATCGCGTTCGCGCCGTACGTGTCGGACTATTCGCGCTATCTGCCGGAGGATGTCGGCGTCGCGTCGACGTTCTGGGCGACCTACCTCGGCTGCACGATCGGCTCGACGCTCGCGTTCATCTTCGGCGCGGTCGCGGTGCTTGCGGTGCCGGCCGGCGCGGACACGATGGATGCGGTCAAGCAGGCGACCGGCCCGCTCGGCCCGCTGATGCTCGTGCTGTTCCTGCTGAGCGTGATCAGCCACAACGCGCTGAACCTGTACGGCGCGGTGCTCGCGGTGATCACGTCGGTGCAGACGTTCGCGTACAAGTGGATTCCGACTGCGAAGACGCGCGCGGTGGTGTCGGTCGTGATCTTCGTTGCGTGCTGCTACGCGGCGATCGGCGCGTCGACCAACTTCGTCGGCAACCTCGTCGATCTCGTGCTCGCGCTGCTGGTCGTGCTGGTGCCGTGGACGGCGATCAACCTGATCGACTTCTACGTGATCCACAAGGGCAAGTACGACATCAAGTCGATCTTCATGGTGGACGGCGGGATCTACGGCCGTTTCAATCCGCAGGCGCTGCTCGCGTATGCGATCGGCATCCTCGTGCAGATTCCGTTCATGAACACGCCGATGTATGCGGGCCCGATTCCCGCGCATCTCGGCGGCGCGGACTTGTCGTGGGTGGTCGGGCTGGTGCTGACGTCGCCGCTGTACTACTGGCTCGCGAAGCGCGACAGCGCGTATCGGCGCCGGCAGGGCGGTGCGCATCTGCCGCCGACGGCGGCGCGGTAAGCGGGGCGCTTGTCGACGCGACCAAAGAGTGCGGCCGCCGCATCGGTTGCGATGCGGCAGCCCGGGGCCGCGTTGCGGCAGGAAGAGGGCAGGCTCGCGGCCGGCGACGCGCCGCGAGCCTGCCCGCGCATCAGACGACCGCCGAGCGCTCGACGCGCACCGGCACCGACTTGTACGACGGCGTGCCGCTTTCCTTGTCGATGTAGTCGAGCGGCACGAGCACGTTCGCTTCCGGATAGTACGCACCGACCGAACCCGGTGCGATGTCGTACTCGATCGCGGTGATCTTCTCGAGACGCAGCGTGCGGCCCGACGCGGTGATCGTCTCGATGTCGACGAGGTCGCCGTGTTCGAGCCCGTACTTCGCGAGATCCGCCGGGTTCATGAACAGCACGTCGCGCCGCCCGAACACGCCGCGATAGCGGTCGTCGAGCCCGTAGATCGTCGTGTTGTACTGGTCGTGGCTGCGCAGCGTGATCAGCCGCAGCACCTGCTCGCCGCCGAGCACTTCCGCGTCTTCCGCGACGCCCTTGTACACCGAGAACATCGCCTTGCCGGTCGCCGTGGGCCACACGCGCTCGGTGGGCGGCAGCGGCAGCCGGAAGCCGCCCGGCGTGCGGATGCGCTCGTTGAATGCCTCGAAGCCGGACACCGTGCGGTCGATCAGGTCGCGGATGCGGTCGTAGTCGGCGATCAGGTCGAGCCATGCGACCTTGCTGTTCGGCAACGTCGCATGCGCGATCCCCGCGACGATCGCGGGCTCCGAGCGCAACTGGTCGGACGCGGGCTTGAGCTTGCCGGCCGACGCGTGGACCATCGACATCGAATCCTCGACGGTGATCGATTGCCGGCCGCTCGCCTGCATGTCGAGCTCGGTGCGGCCGAGCACCGGCAGGATGAAGGTTTCCTTCCCGACCAGCAGGTGCGAGCGGTTCAGCTTCGTGCCGAGATGCACGCTCAGGTCGAGCTTCGCCATCGCCGGGAACGACAGATCGGGATCGGGCAGCGCGACCGCGAAGTTGCCGCCGAGGCACAGCAGCGCCTTCGCGCTGCCGTCGATCATCGCCTGCATCGCCTGCACGGCGTCGTGCCCGTGATGCGCGGGCGGCGTGAACCCGCACACGTCCTCGAGCTTCTTCAGGAACTCGGCCGACGGCTTCTCGGTGATGCCGACCGTGCGGTTGCCCTGCACGTTCGAATGGCCGCGCAGCGGGCAGACGCCGGCGCCGGGCTTGCCGATGTTGCCGCGCATCAGCAGCAGGTCGGCGATCAGGCGCACGGTCGCCGTGCCCTTGTTGTGCTGCGTGACGCCCATCCCGTACGTGATGATCGTCGCATTCGACTTCGCGTACGCGAGCGCGACCTGTTCGAGCTGCGCCTGGCTGAGCCCGCCCGCGCGTTCGATGTCGTTCCACGACGTGGCCTGCAGGTCGGTCGAGAACGCGTCGAAACCATTGGTGTGCTGCGCGATGAAGTCGCGGTCGAGCACGTCGCCGCGCTCGGCTTCGAGCTGCAGCAGCGCCTTCATGATGCCCTTCAGCGCGGCCGCGTCGCCGCCCGCGTCGACCTGGTAGTACGTGGACGCGATCCGCGTCGAGCCGAACGACGCCATCTCGATCATGTCCTGCGGATCCGCGAAGCGTTCGAGCGCGCGCTCGCGCAGCGGATTGAACACGATGATCGGCACGTTGCGCCGCGAGCATTCATGCAGCGTGCCCATCATCCGCGGGTGGTTCGTGCCGGGGTTGTGGCCGATCGAGATGATCAGCTCGCAGTGGTCGAAATCCTCCAGCGATACGGTGCCCTTGCCGATGCCGATCGACTGCGGCAGGCCGACGCTGGTCGGCTCGTGACACATGTTCGAGCAGTCGGGGAAGTTGTTGGTGCCGAGCTCGCGCGCGAACAACTGGTACAGGTACGCGGCTTCGTTCGACGCGCGGCCCGACGTATAGAACTCGACCTGCTCGGGCGGCAGCGCACGCAGCACTTCGCCGATGCGCGCGAACGCGTCGTCCCATTCGATCGCGCGGAACGTGTCGGTCGCGCGATCGTAGACGAGCGGATGCGTGAGCCGGCCCATGTTCTCCAGTTCGTAGTCCGACATGCGCAGCAGCGACGACACGGTGTTCGCCGCGAAGAACTCGGGCGTCACGCGCTTGGTCGTCGCTTCCCAGGTAACGGCCTTCGCGCCGTTCTCGCAGAACTGGAACGTCGACTTGTGTTCCTTGTCGGGCCAGGCGCAGCCGGGGCAGTCGAAGCCGTCGGGCTGGTTGGTCCGCATCAGCACGATCGGCGCCTCGATGGTTTCCATCTGCGTGCGCACGGCCTCGGCTGTCGCGCGAAGCGCGCCCCAACCGCCGGCGGGCCCATCGTACTTCCTGATGCCTGGCACTTCGCGTCGATTTGTCATGTGAATCTCCATGAGCCGGGCCCGGTGCGGGCGGCTCGGGTTGCGCCGCGTCGCGGCGTGGTGCGGCTCCGTCCGTCGGACGGAGCCGGTCATGCGTGCCCCGGGCTGCAGGGCAGGCGGGGTTTCAGTGCGCGTCCTTCTTCGCGCCGGACGACTTCCTGGCCGGGGCCTTTGCGGTGGGCGGCGGCACGTCGGCGGGCGCATCGCCGGCCTTCGCATCGCCGGCTGCCTTGCCGTTCCCCTTCGCCTTACCGTCGGCGTCCTGCTTCGTGTCCTTCGCATCCTTCGCTTCAGGCGCGGCGAGCTTGTTGAACTTCACTTCGTCGCTGTCCTTGTCGTAGTCGACCTCGACACGGTCGCCCGATTTCAGCCGGTCGGCGAGGATCTCCTTCGCGAGCCGGGTCTCGATGGTCTGGCGGATCTGGCGCTTCAGCTCGCGCGCGCCGAACTCGGGCTGGTAGCCGGCTTCGGTCAGGTGGTCGACGAGCGCATCGCCCATCACGAGCGTGATGTCTTGTGCCGCGGCCGTGCGCACCACACGGTCGAGCTGGATCTGCACGATCGCGCGGATGTTCTCCTTCGACAGCGCGTGGAAGACGATCACCTCGTCGATCCGGTTCAGGAACTCGGGGCGGAAATGGCCCTTCAGCACCTGCATCAGTTCGTCGCGGATCGCCTTGTCGGTCTTGCGCGCGGCTTCCGGCTGCGTCAGGTTGTCCATGATGATCGCGGCGCCGAGGTTGCTCGTCGCGATGATGATCGTGTTGCTGAAGTCGACCACGCGGCCCTTGCCGTCGGTCAGGCGGCCGTCGTCGAACACCTGCAGCAGCACGTTGTAGACGTCCGGGTGCGCCTTCTCGATCTCGTCGAGCAGGATCACGCTGTACGGGCGGCGCCGCACGCGCTCGGTCAGCTGGCCGCCTTCGTCGTAGCCGACATAGCCGGGCGGCGCGCCGATCAGCCGCGCGACCGCATGCCGTTCCATGTACTCGGACATGTCGATGCGGATGATCGCCTGCTCGTCGCCGAACACGGTCTCGGCCAGCGCCTTCGCGAGCTCGGTCTTGCCGACGCCCGTCGGCCCGAGGAACAGGAACGTCGCGATCGGCCGGTGCGTCTGGCCGAGCCCCGCGCGCGACAGCCGCACGGCATCGCTGACGGCCACCACCGCGTCGCTCTGGCCGACCACGCGCTCGCGCAACTGCTCCTCCATCTTCAGCAGCTTCTGGCGCTCTTCCTGCGTGAGTTCGGACACCGGGATGCCGGTCAGGCGCGACACGACCTCGGCCACCGCTTCGACGGTCACCTCGAGCGTTTCGGAGCCGGTCTTGCGCTGCCACGCCTCCATCTTTTCATCGACCGTCTTCTGCTTCGCGTTGATCTGCTCCTCGAACTGCTTCGCCTCGTCGAAGCGTTTGCGCGACGTCGCGTAGTCCTGCTCGCGCTTCAGTTGCGCGATCTGCGCTTCGCCTTCCTGGATGTCGACCGGGCGCGACGTTGCGCCGATCCGCACGCGCGCGGCGGCCTGGTCGATCAGGTCGATCGCCTTGTCGGGCAGGAAGCGCGAGGTGATGTAGCGATCGGCGAACTCGGCGGCCGCGACGAACGCGTCGTCGGCGAACGTCACCTGGTGGTGCGCCTCGAGGCTGTCGCGCAACCCGCGCAGGATCACGATCGTCTGCTCGACGCTCGGCTCCGGCACGAACACCGGCTGGAAGCGCCGTTCGAGCGCGGCGTCCTTCTCGATGTACTTCTGGTATTCGTTGAGCGTCGTCGCGCCGATCAGGCTCAGCTCGCCGCGCGCGAGCGCGGGCTTCAGCACGTTCGCGATGTCGAGGCCGCCTTCGCCGCCGCCCTGGCCCGCGCCGACGATCGTGTGCAGCTCGTCGATGAACAGGATCAGTTCGTCCTGTTTCGCGGTCACTTCGTCGATCAACTGCTTCGCGCGCTCCTCGAATTCGCCGCGATACTTGGCTCCCGCCACCATCGAGTTGATGTTGACTTCGACGAGCCGCTTGCCGCGCAGCACCTCGGGCACGTCGCCGTTGACGATCCGCTGCGCGAGCCCTTCGACGATCGCGGTCTTGCCGACGCCCGGCTCGCCGATCAGCACCGGGTTGTTCTTCTTGCGGCGCGCGAGCACCTCGATCGTGCTTTCGATTTCCTGTGCGCGGCCGAGTACCGGGTCGAGCTTGCCCTGGCGCGCGATCGCGGTGAGGTCGCGGCCGAACTTGTCGAGGTTCGGCGTGCCGGTCGGTGCATCGACGCGGCCGTCCTCGGCGCCCTTGCCGACCACCTTCACGACCTTCTGGCGCAGCGCCTCGGGCGTCACGCCGTATTTCTTCAGCAGCGTGCCGGCGATGCTGTCCGGCACCGACGCGAGCCCGATCAGCAGGTGCTCGGGGCCGATATACGAGTGGCCGAGATCGCGCGACGCCTGGAACGCGTATTGCACGGCCTTCTTCACGCGCGGCGAGATCGACAGCTTGTCGAGCGGCGCGTCGGGGGCGGCCGTGCCGGTGTGCGCGTGTTCGTCGATATACGACTTGATGTCCTGCGGCGACAGCTTCAGTTCCTTCAGCAGCGCGGCGCACACATCGGTGTCCGCGAGCGCGTAGAGCAGGTGTTCGGTGTCGAGCTCGCTGCGGCGCAGTTCGTGCGCCTTCTCGGCCGCGCGCTGCAGCAGTTCGAGCGTCTGTTCGCTGAACGCGTCGGTCGGGTCGACCGATTCGCGTGGCACCTCGGCGGAGAGCGGCGATTCGTCGCCGAGCTCGCCGAACAGCGACGACGAGCCGCCGCCGCCCAGCAGCGAATCGAACGGGTTCAGCATGCTTTGATGCCGCATCAGCTGACGGAAGTGGTAATCGCAGATCGAGATCGTCTTGCGCTCGCCGTCCTGCATCACGGTTGCGCGCGCGACGGCCGGCCGGGCGTGGCAGATATCGCAAAGTGCGGGCATGGTGGTCTGGCTCCTGTCGGTGAAGGTGGGTCGAAGGGTGAAGTCCCGATGCGGTGCGGCGCTCGTGCGTCCCGACCGCGAACACGCGACGCGCGGCGCGGCGGTGCGCGTGCTGCGCCCACGCTGTCGCGCAGCGCGCGCCGGCGTGGCGTGCGGTCGCGGTCGGGGCGGGGAGCGCGAGTGCTGCGAGGAGCCCACGGCATCGCTTCGACTGCGTTCAAAATAGCGAATCGGCGGGAGCGATCCAAGACACAGTTCCATGCCGGACCGGCTGCGAATTGCACCCTCACATGCGCGCACGCACGGGGGGCAAGGAGTACAGACGGGCGCGCAGGCGGCGGCACGGGCGTGCGCGGCATGCGCAGCGTGCGGTGGCCGGAAGCGAGGAGGAACGGAACGCGAGCGGATCGCGGTGCGGCATCGGCGCGCAGGGCGCCGGTTGCCGGCAAACGGATGGCGATGCGGGTGGACAGGCGCGGCGGACGTGCCGCGGCGTGAGCGCGCGCGAACCGGTCATGGCCGGCCGCGCGCGCACCGCAGCCGATGCGTGCGTGGCGGCCGAAGGAGAAGTCGGGTTGCACGGTACGGGCCGGACCTGGCGCCAACCGTGGCGAACCGCGATCAGTCGGACAGTTTCATCGCAAGCCGCTGTCGCGCGATCTGCTTCACGTCGGCAGACAGTGCCGCATTCGGCAGACCATTGGCCCAGACGGAGAACGAATCCTCGATCAGGTTGCGCGTGTCGGGCGGCAACTCGGCCAGCATCAGCGACACGACGGTAAACAGCACGGCGGTATCGCCGGCCTCGCTTCCCGCGTTCGCATCGACGGTCTTCTTCAGGCTGTCGACCGACGCTTGCAGTGACTGCAGTGCATCATTCGTATCGCTCATGACATCCTCCATGCAAGATGGGCTCGATCGGCGACGAACATGCGGCCGGCGCGCGCGACGCCCGGGCGGGCATCGCGTGCAGGCAACCGGGATCAGGCCGCCGTGTTGGCCTGCGGCGCCACGGCCACCGATGCTTCGCTCGTCAGCATCAGGAACGTGAACGTTTCGCGCAGGTACAGGCGGACGGCCTTGTCGGTATGGCTCGTGTAGCCGATCGATACGTCTTCCCCGAGGTGCAGCTCGTAATCGCCGCCGCGCATCGACAGCACGCAGCCGCCGCTGAGCGCCGGCGCCCAGATGATCTCGCCGCTGACGATCCGCTTGATGTGGCCGAGGACCGGATAACCCTGGTCGCGCGCCTCGCTGAGCGCGGTATACGCGTCCGAGCCGAGCACCACCGAGTACGGGCCGTCGACGCCGGCGAGCCGCAGCGCTTCAAGCGCGTCGCTGATCGCATCCGGGTACGCGCCGACGTCCGCCGGCAGCGTGAGCCTGCGGTTCGACGTGCCTTCGCGGATCCCGAAGATGCCGGCGGCCGGGTAGCCGTCGAAAATCGCGTTGTCCTCGGCGAATGCGAGCCGCTGCGCGGCTTCCTTGGCCGGTTGCCAGTCGGCGTCGCGCGCGCCGCGCTCCACGCTGTCGATCGCATCGCGGCTCAGCTCGAACGGCACCGTCAGCTCGACGATCGTGCGGACTTCGCGCAGCCGCGCGTTCACGTGCTCGCGCGGCGCGGTGACCTCCACCAGATGCCCGGTGCCGACGGCCGACAGCTCGGGGCCCTCGGGGCCGTCGACGTCGACGACGCGGCGGCCGGCCACCGATCGTTTGAAGGTGCGCGCCACTTCCTCCTCGATTTGTTCCCAGGCGGACGACGAGATCGGGGCGAGTTCGCGGTGCAGGTTATTCATAGGCTTGGGTTCCTTTCAGCGAGCCGATTTTCAGCGAGCCGTCGCGATGCGGCGCGGACGACGAGGATTCCGGTTGCGCGGCGTCGGCGGCGGGCGCCGCGCGATCGGCGAGCGCTTCGAGCAGGTCGGCCGACGGCACGAAGAACAGCGAGCCGGTGACCGCACGGCTGTAGTCGAGCAGGCGGTCGTAGTTGCCGGGCGGGCGGCCGACGAACATGTTCTCGAGCATCTGCTCGATCGGCGCCGGCGAACGCGCATAGCCGATGAAATAGGTGCCGAATTCGCCGGCGCCCGGGCGCCCGAACGGCATGTTGTCGCGCAGGATCTTCACTTCCTGGCCGTTCTCGTCGAGCGTGGTCAGCGAGCTGTGCGACGACGACGGCTTCACGTCCGGCGCGAGCTCGATGTCGGACAGCTTGGTGCGGCCGATGATGCGCTCCTGCGTCTCGACCGCGAGCGCGTTCCAGCCGGCCATGTCGTGCAGGTACTTCTGCACGATCACGTAGCTGCCGCCCGCGAATGCCGCGTCTTCAGCGCCGATCACCGTGAAGTCGACCGCCTCGCGGCCTTCCGGGTTCTCGGTGCCGTCGACGAAGCCGATCATTGCGCGCTGGTCGAAATTGCGGAAGCCGTGCACCTCGTCGACGACCGTGACGGCGTCGCCGAGCGCGCCGAGCAGTTGCGTCGCGAGTTCGAAGCACAAATCCATCGCTTCGGCGCGGATATGCAGCAGGATGTCGCCGGGCGTCGCGACCGCGACGCGCTGCCCGGCGCCGAATTCGCGGAACGGATGCAGCGACGCGGGGCGCGGATCGCCGAACAGCGTATCCCACGCGTCGGCGCCGAAGCCGCACACGCATGTCAGGTTGCCGCCCGGCACGCGTTTGCCGACCGAGCGCACGAGCGCGGCGATGTCGCCGCACCATGAACGGATCGTGTCGGCGTGCTCGGCGCCGGGATTGATCGTCGCCACGAGGAAGATCGCGCTGCGCGTAATCGTGCTGTGAACGGCCTGGGAGAGTGGGGGAGGTGTCTGCATCGCGGCCTGCCGGTCAGTCATGTCGGGACGGACGAACCGCGGCTGCCGCGGCGCGCGAAGGCGAACGGTTGAACTGTGTCATGCGACTGTTCTCTTTGTGACATGCGGATGAAGGACGTTGCGCGGGCATCGCGCAACGGGCCGCAGCGGCGGCGGCCGGCCGCCCGGCGCGTGACCTGCGCGCAACGCGTAACGTCGTCGAGCATGCAATCTAGCAGCTTCGGCGGGCCTTTGGAACACGTATCGCCAATCTGTCATTCGAATGCGTCAAACGGGGCCGGATTTTGTGCAGTGCCCGCGCAGCTGTACTCCTGGCGTGCGCGGCGCTGTGCTCTTGAGCGTGCGTGCCGCGTGCAGTAGATTAGGTCCCGCTGCGCCGTTGACGAGGAGCGTCACCATGAACCTGCTGGAAGCGATGCGTGTTTATGTCGCGGTGGTCGAGCATGGCGGCCTGTCCGGCGCCGCTCACGCATCTTCACACCGACTGTCACCTTGAATACGTCTATCGTTTCCTGTTCGCCGTCCGAGCGCATCCGTCGCCGTTTCGGTTATTTCCTTCACGCGGCCGAACTGGCCGGGCTGATCGTGATCGGGCTCGCGACCGCGTTCGCGATGACGCAGGAAGCGTGGAAGGTCGTGCTCGCGGGCGAGGTGTCGCTGACCGACCTGCTGCTGATGTTCCTGTATCTGGAAGTGCTCGCGATGAACGTGCGCTACCTGCGGCTCGGTCGGCTGCCGGTGCGGTTTCCCCTGTTCATCGCGATGACGTCGCTCGCGCGCGACCTGATCCTGCGCGGCGCGACCGACAGCCCCGAGCGGATGCTGATGACGACGTTCGGGATCGTGCTGCTCGCGGTAGGCGTGCTGATCCTGAGTTTCGGTCAGCATCGATTTCCGGCCGATGTCGACGATGTCGAGGAGGATGCGCATACGCGCAGGTGATGGGCCAACGGCATGCCACCCACATATGCCACGTCGCTACAGGAGGGTGCAGGATGAGCACGCATTCCGTCGAAACGAAGCAGGCGATCGAATTGCAGCACGCGTCGTCGGATGCCTACCGGCTGGCGCGCGACGTGCGTGACGCCGATACGGCGCGCATACGTTCGCCGTCCGTCGTCGCGATGCAGCAGGCGGCTGCGCACGCGTATGTCGATGCGGCCCGCGCACGTGTCGCGGCGACAGGCATCTGAACCGAATACCGGGTTGCCGGCGCACCGCGCGTGCCCGGCCCCGAACCGGCGCGCCGCGCGCGGTGCGGCGGTCGCGCATGTCCATCTACACGGGAGAGGTGTCGAATGACCAAGCAGCTGATCGTCGCCGTGTTCGGCAGCGTCGACACGGCCCATCAGGCCGTGAACGATTTCGAGGCGCTGTCGGAGAAGAATGAAGGATTCCACATCGAGAACGGCGTCGTCGTCGAAAAGGATGCGGCCGGCAAGCTCGCGGTGCTCGCCGCCGAATCGCGGCCGTTCAAGGGCGGCGTGATTGGCGCGATCGCGGGCGGCCTGCTCGGGATCCTCGCCGGGCCGCTCGGCGTGGTCACCGGCATGGCGGCCGGCGCGGGCGCCGGCATCCTCGCGGACGCGGCCGGCAACGCGCTGCTCGACGGCACGTTCGTCGAGGCGGTGGCCGCACGGCTCGCGCCCGGCAGCGTCGCTGTCATCGTCGAGGCGAAGGAGGCCACGCCGTTCTCGGTCGACAACGTCGTGACGGGATTCGGCGGCAAGGTCTTCCGTCAGGCGCTCGACTGAGCGCGCCATTTTCGAACCGCTTCGGGAGAACCGCATGCGCATCGATCAATCGTACCGGCGCTTCGACATCGCGGCGACGCTGTCGCCGCTGCCCGGCAACCGCGCGATCGCGACCGTCGACGTGACGACCGCCGATCCGGGCCGCATCGCCGATCTCGGCACCGGCTATTTCCTGCAGATCCGCAAGTGGGTCGAGTCGAACGACGTCGAGCAGCTGACGGTGGTGTTCGACGAGTGCAAGGTCGCGGTCGACCACTACGCGGACAACGTCGACGACGCTTGAGCCCACGCGGGCCCGCGCATCGCCGGGCCATCCAGGCGCTGTGTCGTCGCCGGCTGACGGCAATCGGAAAACCACAATACCGCGCGATCGCGCGGTGCCGCGCCGTGGCGTTTGAATCTGTTCACCATGCCAACCGGATTTGGCGTTTCACCACCAAACTGTCACTTACATTCGTCGAAATGACGCAGTAGGATGCCGATCCTTGTCTTGATGGGATCCGCATTGCTACTCGCCTTCAATTTCGGTAACGGACCAGGCTCGAACCGGGACGCCCACGGCCGGCCACGGCTATCCGGCTTCGTGCCTCGGCGCGGCCGGGACGCGCACGCGTCGCAGGTCGGTTCACCGCCGGCGGGGCGAGGCGGATGAAGCTCTACGAGAAATTTGCAAACGACATAGAGAGACTCATCCGGCAACGCGTGTATCGACACGGCGATCGTGTCCCGTCGGTGCGGCAGGCCAGCCAGCAGCACCGGATCAGCATCACGACCGTGCTGCATGCGTACCTGCTGCTCGAAAGCCGCGGGCTGCTGGAAAGCCGACCGCAGTCGGGTTATTTCGTGAACCTGCGCCGCGACGACAGTCATGCGCCGGTGCGCGAGTTGCGGCCGTCGAAGCCGATCGCGATCTCGTCGTCGGTCGACGTGAGCCGGCTCGTGCTGTCGACGTTGCGCTCGATCGGCACCGACGACGCGGTGCCGCTCGGCTCGCCGTACCCGGACCCGAGCCTGTTCCCGTTCGAGAAGCTGAACCGCTACGCGTATGCGGCCGGCCGCGACAAGTCGCTGTCGGGCGTGACGGACGGGCTGCCGCCCGGCCATCCGCGGCTGATCCGGCAGATCGCGCGCCGCTACCTGGAAAACGGGATGTCGGTGGACCCGAACGAGATCATCGTGACGGTCGGCGCGACGGAGGCGATCAACCTGTGCCTGCAGGCGGTCGCGAAGCCGGGCGACACGATCGCGGTGGAATCGCCGACGTTCTACGCGATGCTGCACGCGATCGAGCGGATGGGGATGAAGGCGATCGAGGTCGCGACGCATCCGGAATACGGGATCGATATCGCCGCATTGGCCGCGATTGCAAAGTCGCAGTCGATCGCAGCATGCATGGTGATGCCGAACTTCCAGAACCCGCTCGGCTTTCAGATGCCCGACGAGCGCAAGCGCGAACTGGTTGAGTTCGCAACGAAGGCCGATATGCCGATCATCGAGAACGGCGTGTACAACGAACTGTATTTCGGCAACATGCATCCGAGCACGCTGAAGTCGTTCGACCGCAACGACATCGTGCTGCATTGCTCGTCGTTCTCGAAGAGCCTGACGGCCGCGTACCGGATTGGCTGGGCATTGCCGGGCCGCTATCGCGAACAGGTCGAGAAGCTGAAATTCCTGAACACGCTCGCGACGCCGTCGTTGCCGCAGCTCGCGATCGCGGAGTTTCTCGAGCGGGACGGCTACGAGCATCACCTGCGGCGGGTTCGCAAGGCGTATGCGCAGCAGGCGAACCTGATGCGCGCGATGGTGTCGCGGTTCTTTCCGGAGGGCACGCGCATCTCGAGCCCGGCCGGCGGGTACGTGCTGTGGGTCGAACTGCCCGCGCAGGTCGACGCGATGCGGCTGTACCAGCTCGCGCTGGAGCAGGGGATCACGATCGGGCCCGGCTACATGTTCTCGATCGCGGACAGCTACCGGAACTTCATCCGGCTGAACTACAGCAGCCCGTGGTCGCCGGAGATCGAGCAGGCGGTCGTCGCCGTCGGCAAGCTCGCCGCGTCCTGTATCGGCTGACCGCGCATCGTGTTACGTCAGGTCAGACGGTACGATTGCGCGCCCGTTCCCGCGAGCGTGCCGCCGTCGACGATCAGGTATTCATTCCGGATCGGTCTTCCGTCGAACCAGCATTGCAGGATTTCCAGCGTGCCGGCCGCATAACGCGCCTGCGCGGACAGCGACGTGCCCGAGATGTGCGGCGTCATCCCGTTGAACGGCATCGTCCGCCACGGATGGTCAGCCGGCGCCGGTTGCGGAAACCATACGTCGCCGCCATAGCCGGCAAGGTGCCCTGACGTGACGGCGCGCACGACTGCGTCGCGGTCGACCAGTTTCGCGCGCGCGGTGTTGATCAGGTACGCGCCGCGTTTCATCCGCGCGATCATCGCCGCGTCGAACAGGTGTTCGGTCGACGGGTACAGCGGAATCTGCAGGTTGACGATATCGACGGCGCCCGCGAGCGACGCCGCATCGGCGTGATACGTGAGCGCGAGTTCCTGCTCGATCGCGGCGGCGAGCCGGTGCCGCTGCGTGTAGTGCAGATGCAGGCCGAACGGCTTCAGCCGGCGCAGCACCGCGAGGCCGATGCGCCCCGCGCCGACCGTGCCGAAATGCATGTCTTCGACGTCGTAGCTGCGCGACACGCAATCGGCGATGTTCCAGCCGCCTTGCTGCGCGATCGCATGCGACGGCAGGTAGTTGCGCACCAGCGCGAGCGTCGTCATCACCACGTGTTCGGCCACGCTGATGCTGTTCGAGCCGGTGACTTCGGCGACGGTGATGTGCGCGCGCGCCGCGGCGTCGAGATCGACGTGATCGGAACCGATGCCGGCCGTCAGTGCAAGCTTCAGCTTTGGCGCGCGGGCGATCCGGTCGGCCGTCAGGTACGCGGGCCAGAACGGCTGCGAAATCACCACGTCCGCTTCGGGCAGCCGGCGCTCGAATTCGGAGTCGGGGCCGTCCTTGTCGCTCGTCACGATCAGCGTGTGACCGTGCGCTTCGAGGTAGCCGCGCAACCCGAGCGCGCCGGATACCGAGCCGACGAGTTCGCCGGGCCGGAAGCCGAGGGGGCCTGCCGGCGTCGGCGCGGTTTGTCCGTCCGCGTAGTGCGTGATGACCGGAATCGCGTCGCGCACGTAGCGCGGCGGATAGCCGTCGACGGGATCGGGGTAGAGCACGCACAGGACGGTGGCCATCGGGAGCGCTCCTCGTGACGGAATGAGGACGGAATGAGGGCAGGCGCGGCACGCGGATCGCGCGGGCCGCGTGGAAGTCCGGGCACGCGGCGGCCGCGTGTTGCGCCGCAACGTTGATGACGTTCTACGCCGGTCAAGGATCGCGTACAAGCTACAGTCGGTGTTTGCGTGCGCTGCGGGGCGTCTGTACCTGTTCTTTTCATGAAGGACGCCGATAATGGGATCGTTACCTGACTCTGCGGGAGCGATGTCATGTCCGGAAGCGACGCCTCGTCTTCACGCCCCGATCTCGCGCAAGGCATCGCGCTCGACGATCTCGCCGACGGCGCGATGATCGAGGGCCATGTCGGCGACGCAGCGGTGCTGCTCGTGCGCCGCGCCGACGAACTGTTTGCCGTGGGCGCACAATGCCCGCACTACGGCGCGCCGCTGGCCGACGGCCTGCTGGTCGGCGACACGCTCCGCTGCCCGTGGCACCACGCGGCGTTCTGCCTGCGCACCGGCACGCTGCTGCGCGCGCCGGCGCTCGACGGGCTGCCGTGCTGGCGCGCCGAGCGCCGCGACGGTCGCGCCGTCGTGCTCGATGCACGGCCGGCCGCCGTGCCGCCCGCGCTGCAGGCGGCCGGGTTGCCCGCATCGGTGGTGATCGTCGGCGGCGGCGCCGCTGCGATCGCGGCTGCCGTGACGCTGCGGCAGGAAGGCTATCCGCATCCCGTCACGTTGCTGAGCGCCGACCGCGATCCGCCGTACGACCGGCCGAATTTGTCGAAGGACTATCTCGCGGGCACGGCCGACGCCGACTGGCTGCCGCTGCGCGCGCCGTCGTTCTACACCGACCAGCGCATCGACGTGCGGTGCGGCACGCGGGTCGCACGGCTCGATCCCGCGCAGCATGCGGTCGAGCTGGCCGACGGCAGCCGCGTCGGATACGGCGCGCTGCTGCTGGCGACGGGCGCCGAACCGAACCGGCTGACCGTGCCCGGTGCCGACCTGCCGCACGTGTGCGTGCTCCGCTCGCGCGCCGACAGCGATGCGCTGATCGACAAGCTGAAAACGGCGCGCCGTTGCGTCGTGATCGGCGCGAGCTTCATCGGGCTCGAAGTGGCCGCCGCGTTGCGCACGCGCGGGCTCGACGTGCAGGTCGTCGAGCCCGATGCGCAACCGATGGCGCGCGTGCTCGGCGAAGCGCTCGGCGACACGATCAAGGCGCTGCACGAAGCGCACGGCGTCGTGTTCCATCTCGGCGCGACGCCCGCACAGATCACGCCGGACAGCGTAACGCTGTCGACCGGCGACGTGCTGCCGGCCGATGTCGTGGTGGTTGGCATCGGCGTCCGTCCGAACGTCGCGCTCGCGCAGGACGCCGGTCTGGCCGTCGAGCGCGGCGTGACGGTCGACCGCTTCCTGCAGACAAGTGCGCCCGACATCTACGCGGCCGGCGACATCGCGCGCTGGCCCGATCCGCTGACGGGCGAGCGCATTCGCGTCGAGCACTGGGTCGTCGCCGAGCGGCAGGGCATCGTCGCGGCGCGCAACATGCTCGGGCAGCAGCGGCCGTTCGACGCGGTGCCGTTCTTCTGGAGCCAGCATTACGACATGACGGTCAACTATGTCGGGCATGCGGAGCGATGGGATCGCGTCGAGATCGACGGCGACCTCGGCGCGCACGACTGCTCGATCGCGTACTGGCGCGGCGACACGCGGCTGGCGGTCGCGACGGTCGGCCGCGATCTCGACAGCCTGAAGGCGGAAGCAGCATTCGAGGGGCAGATTGCCGCCGCGTGACAGCGGCCCGGCTACATGATTCGAACCAGGAGGAGCAATGAATCCCGAAGTTCGCGCACGTTTCGAAACCGAATTCGCGCCGCGCATCGCCGCGCGCCTGCTCGGCCTGTACCGGCCCGGCGAAGTGAAGGTCGATGTCGTGCCGCAGGTCGGGCAGGGCAGCCCGACCTGCGTCGACGTGATCGGCCTCACGTCGACCGTCGGCTTGCCGAACCGGCTGAATGCGCGGCTCGCGTGGCGCGACGATGCAATCGACGATCTGCTGGCCGAGCCCGACCGCGGCCGCTTCGATCGTTATCTCGCGGCGCTGCCCGTCACGATCGAACGATGGCAGATGGAATTGCCGGTCGACTTCGGCACGCGGACCCAGCGCGACCGCGAGATCCTGATCGGCGATCTGGATTTCGATGCGTGATCGCGTCGTGCGATGCACGCGCGACGGA
The DNA here is from genome assembly GCF_018417535.1 of Burkholderia pyrrocinia. Lineage (NCBI taxonomy): Bacteria > Pseudomonadati > Pseudomonadota > Betaproteobacteria > Burkholderiales > Burkholderiaceae > Burkholderia > Burkholderia pyrrocinia. The sequence continues at coordinate 272,768 of NZ_CP070979.1, forward strand.
CGGACGAGTGATTGGCTGCTGGCGCGATGCCCGCGATGAACCTGTCGCCGTTACCGGTCGTGAACGGCACCGCCCGCGCGGCGCGCTCATTGATGCGGCGGAGGCGGCGAGGGCGGCTTGCCGGCGGGAGGGGCAGGAAGGGGAGGGCCGGCGGCAGGCATCGCGTTCGAGCTCGGCGCGGCGGCCGTGCCCGCCGCGACGTTGCGCTCGTGCTCGGGCAGCAGCGCAAGACGGTTGTACAGCGTTTTCAGGCTGATGCCGAGCGCCTTCGCGGTGCGCGGCTTGTCGCCGTTGAAGTGCCGCAGCGACGCGGCGATGAAACGCTGCTGCGTGTGCGCGAGCGTCGTGCCGATATGCAGCGTCATCGCGTTGTGGCGCACTTCCTCGCGCGGCGGCTGGCCGCGCGGCAACTGCAGCTCGATCTGCTCGTCGGCGAGGATGAACGCGCGCTCGAGCGCGTTGCGCAGCTCGCGCACGTTGCCGGGCCACGTATAGGCGCGCAGCGCCTTCATCGCCTGCATCGACAGCCGCTTGCGCGTGCGATGCCGCGCATTCAGCCGCTCGACGATCTGCAGCGCGATGTCGCCGACGTCGTCCTCGCGCTGCCGGAGCGCGGGCACGTGCAGCGCGACCGTCGCGATCCGGAAGAACAGGTCTTCGCGCAGGCGGCCGCTGCGCACGGCCTCGACGGGATCGTGATGGGTGGCGGCGACGATCCGCACGTCGAGCGGAATCGATTCATGACCGCCGACGCGCATGATCGTGTTCGATTCGAGCGTGCGCAGCAGCTTGACCTGCAGCTCGAGCGGCATCTCGGCGATCTCGTCGAGAAACAGCGTGCCGCCGCGCGCGGCCTCGAACATGCCGACATGCTGGGCCACGGCGCCCGTGAAACTGCCTTTCTCGTGACCGAACAGTTGCGATTCCGCGATGTCGGGCGGAATCGCGCCGCAGTTGACCGGGACGAACGGCCCGCGCCGCCGCGGGCTCAGGTCGTGCAGCAGCCGCGCGACGAGATCCTTGCCCGCGCCGCTTTCGCCGAAGATCAGCACCCCGACGTGGGTCGCGGCCACGCGCGACACCCGCAGCAACAAGGTCTGGATCGAACGCGAGCGGCCGGACAGCCGCGTACCGTTATCGGCGGATTTCGACATGGCGCGAGATCGGACGGGGAAATTTGACCGAATGCGTTCAGACAAAAGGAAAAACGACGTGGCGCGCGCCGCATTTCCTGCATGAAGATTACCTTTTATGCCGATGGCGAGACATTGAATCTTGCAATGCAGGCGGCGAGAGCGGATAGATTTATTCGATGGTCGGAGAATGCCCGGCACGGGTCTTCTATACTGCTAAGCACTCGTTTTTCATCGCAGGACAGCTTGTCTGCACATTGGTGTGCAGCGCAAAATGCGTTGCCGCGCGCCGGGTGACGCGGCACGCGCTGCACGCCCGTCGCGGTTTCGGCCGACGCGTGCGCCGGGCCGCTTCACCAGGAGCTTCGATGCCTTATGTCCTGATCGTCGAAGACGACGCCGATACGCGCACGATGCTCGCGACGCTCGCGCGCACGCAGCAGCTCGCGTGCGATACGGCCGCGACGCTCGAAGAAGCGCGCACGCTCGTCTCGACGCATACACCCGATCTCGTGCTGTGCGATCTCGTGCTGCCGGACGGCAATGGCATGGACCTGTTCGACGCATTGCCCAAGCACTCGCACTGCGAAATGGTATTGACCACGGGTCACGCGAGCCTCGAGACCGCGATCGATGCGTTGCGTCGCGGCGCGACCGACTATCTGGTGAAACCGCTGAACATGCAGCGGCTGAACAGCATCTTCGCGCGCGTGCCGCGCACGACCGCACTGCACGAGGAAATCGCCGAGCTGCGCTCGGAGTTGCAGCGCCTCGGCCGCTTCGGCCGCATGCTCGGCAGCTCGCCCGCGATGCAGGCCGTCTACGACGCGATCGGCCGGGTCGCGCGCACCGAGGCGTCGGTGCTGCTGACGGGCGAATCGGGCACCGGCAAGGAACTCGCCGCGCAGACCGTGCACGACCTGAGCCTGCGCCGCCGCGGCGTGTTCCTCGCGGTGAACTGCGGCGCGATCGCCGCGAACCTCGTCGAAAGCGAGATGTTCGGCCACGACCGCGGCAGCTTCACCGGCGCCGAGCGCCAGCACAAGGGCTTCTTCGAACGCGCCGACGGCGGTACGCTGTTTCTCGACGAAATCACCGAGATGCCGCTCGAATCGCAGGTCAAGCTGCTGCGCGTGCTCGAAACCGGGCGGCTCACGCGGCTCGGCTCGACGCGCGAGATCGATGTCGACGTGCGCATCGTCGCCGCGACGAACCGCGACCCGGAAGCCGCGATGGCGGACGGCAAGCTGCGGCCCGACCTGTTTCACCGGATCAACGTGTTCCCGATTCCGCTGCCGTCGCTGCGCGAGCGCGGCGACGACATCCCGATGCTCGCCGACGCGTTCCTGCAGCGCTTCAACGAAGAAAACGGTCGGAACCTGCGCTTCGCGCCGGCCGCGCGCGAAGCATTGAAGACCTACGCGTGGCCCGGCAATGTGCGCGAGCTGCGCAACTTCGTGCAGCGCGCGAGCATCTTCAGCGACACCGACGTCATCGAAACGCTGCCGCCGCCGATCATGGACGAGCTGTCGAACATGGTCGATTCGCACGAGGACCGCGTGACCGTGCCGTTCGGCACGCCGCTCGAGGAAGTCGACCGGAAGCTGATCCTCGGTACGATCGCGCAGTGCGGCGGCGTGAAGGCGCAGGCAGCGGAGGTGCTCGACGTCAGCCTGAAAACGATCTACAACCGGCTCGCGCAACTGGAAGACGAAGCGGAAAAACCGGATTCCTGATTGGATGCCGCCGCGATCGCGCTCATGCCGCCGTTTCCGTACGCCGATGCGCGTCGCCCTCGAGCCGGCCGCGCATGCGCCCGACGTGCGGCGCAATCGCGCGCCGCTCGCGCGGGTCATGGCATGAAGATCTCCGGGGGGCGCGGCCGGGCTGCCGGTTTTACCCGGCGAACATGCGCGGTGCCCACCTGTCGCACGCCGGTGGACGGCCACCGCCCATCCGGCAGGAGCGTGTCCGATGATTGAAATTGCACGACCGCAGGCCGGAAGTTACGTAACGGCCGTGATGCTGGTCGCGATCGCGACCGTGCTGCAGGCGCTCGCGATCCGCTTCGGCGGCGTGAACCTGCCATTGGTCCTGTACTACCCGCTGCTCGCGGGCGCCGCATGGGCGACGTCGTTCCTGTTCGGGGCGATCTCGACCGTGATCAGCGGGATGCTCGTGTGGACGCTGTTCCTGTCCGATCCGGCCGCCTACACGGAGCCGCTGCCCGACCGGCTCGTGCGGCTCGGCACGTTCATGCTGGTCGGCGCGCTGGTGTGCGCGATCGCGACGATGCTGCGTCACACGCGGCTCACGAACAACCAGGCGCACCGGCGCGAAATGGCCGCGCGACAGCAGCTCGAGGCCGTGCTGCAGGCGCTGCCGTACGGCGTGATCGCGGCCGATACGAAAGGGCGGCTGACCTACATGAACGCGGCCGCGGCCGAGCTTGCCGGTTGCGAGCCGGAAGACGCGACGGGGCAGCTCGTGCGCGACGTGCTGCGGATCGTCGACCGCGACGGCCGTCGCGTGCAGACGACGCCGCTCGAGCGCGCGCTCGACGGTGCGAAGACGGTGTCCGACCGGCACTGGCTGCATGCGCCCGGCGACGGCGATCCGGTGTCGATCGTCGAGCTCGCCGCGCCGATCGGCGACACGCACGGCAACGTCGACGGCGCCGTGCTGCTGCTGCGCGACGGCGGCGCGAACCGCTCGCGCGCCGACGCGTCGCGCCTGCAGCGCGCCGTCGTCGACGCGGCGCCGGACGCGATCGTCGGCGTCGACGGCCGCGGCCGCATCGTGAGCTGGAACCCCGCCGCGCAGCGGATGTTCGGCTACGACGCCGCCGATGCGCACGGTCGCGGCTTCAATACGCTGATCGCGACGCGCTGGTTGAAGCGCCATCCGCTGCCGGACACGTTCGACGGCATCCGCGAAGCGATCGGCCCGCTCGACCTGCTGTGCGTGCGGCGCGATGGCCGGCGCTTTCGCGCGACCCTGGCGGCGTGCCCGGTGCGCGGCGATGCGCGCGCCTGCGTCGCGCTGTCGGTGATGCTGCGCGAGGTCGGTGCGCAGCGCCGGCGCGACCTGCGTGCGCGGCGCTTGCTGCAGCGGGCGCGCGATGCGCGCGACCAGGCCGATACGTCGAGCCGCCTGAAGGACGAACTGCTCGCGACCGTGTCGCATGAACTGCGCACGCCGCTGAACGTGATCTACGGCTGGATCGAGGTATTGCGCAACGCGGGCGACAACGCGCTGCAGCAGCAGGCGATCGATGCGATCGACCGCAGCGCCCGCTCGCTCACGCGGATGGTCGGCGACATTCTCGATGCGTCGTCGCTCGCGACCGGCAAGCTGCGGCTCGATGCGATGCCGGTCGACATCGTGCGGCTGTTCTCCGACTCGGTCGGCGCGTTCCAGACCGCGGCGGCGTCCGCCGGCATCGTGCTCGAGTTCGATTGCGCGGCGACCACCTGCATCGTGTCAGGCGATGCCGAGCGGTTGCGGCAGATGCTGTCGAACCTCGTGTCGAACGCGCTCAAGTTCACGCCGGCCGGTGGCGCCGTGACGGTCGGGCTGGTGCACGACGCCGCGCACGCGAGGCTGACCGTGTCGGACACGGGGCAGGGCGTCGCGCCGGAATTCGTGCCCTACGTGTTCGACATGTTTCGCCGCGCGGACGATTCGCCCGCGTCGTCGCGGCGCGGGCTCGGCCTCGGCCTGTCGATCGTGCGGCATATCGTCGAGCTGCACGGCGGCCGCGTGAGCGTCGAGAGCGCCGGGCGCAATCGCGGCACGACGTTTACGGTGATGTTGCCGGCCGGCTGGCAGCCGATGGGCGCGATGGCCTGGGGGGGCGCGCAGGCGCACGGCCGTTACGAGCCGCTCGTGCTGAATGCGCAACGCATCCTGATCGTCGACGACGATGCGACGACGCGCGCGAGCCTCACCGCTGCGCTGACCATGTTCGGCGCGGCCGTCGCGATCGCGTCGTCGGGCCGGGAAGCGCTCGCGGTGGCCGCCGACATGCGGCCGACCGTCGTGCTGTCCGATCTCGCGATGCCGGACGGCGACGGCTTCTGGCTGCTCGACGCGTTGCGGCGCGGCGCGCCGGACGGCGCCGGCGGGCCGCCCGACGTGCGCGTGCTGGCCGTCACGGCGCACGCGGGTATTGCCGACGAACGCCGCGCGCTCGAGGCCGGGTTCGACGGTTATCTGTGCAAGCCGGTCGACGTGCGCGAACTGGCGCACAAGATCGCCGACGTGACGAAGCTCGACGGCTGACGCGCGGCGTGACCCGTGCGGGTCATGACGCGGGCGCGGGCCGGCTTTGCGTGCCGATGTGCGCGAGTCCGCTTGCGCGCGGCGTCGGGATTCGGCCGCCGCGGGCGCGGATTGTCCGACGGCAGCGGCCGGATAGTAGCGGCCGGAACGTGATCGCGACCGTCGCGCCGACGATCCGCACGACCTCGCGCACGACGTCGATCATCGCGATCTCGCTGTCGCTGCCAATTCTGGCCGCCGGCGTCGCCGCCGCCGATTCCCCCCAGCGGCGATGCGTGCTCACTGATCAACGCGATTTTTTGCATGGTGTCGCTCCCCGTATCGAGGGCCGCGCCGATGGGCCCCGTCGCCTGGCCATCGGCATGCCCGGTGAATCGCGGGCGGGATCGCCCGTCGTCGCGTCACAAAATTTCAACGCGTTGGATGAAACGCGGTGCCGCCGAGCGCGGCGATCACGCGCGGCCGCACCGCGTCGAGTTCGCGCTCGAGCCAGTAGCGGCATGCTGCCACCTCGCGTTGCGCGGGTGTCTTGTGCAGCCGCCGCTTGCCGCGCGGCTCCCACTTGAAGTGCTTGACGGCGTTCGTCAGGTAGACGTGCGAGCGCTCGATTCCGGCTTCTTAGAGCGCACGGTCGAGCATGCGGCCGCGAACGCCAGCACGCCGGCGAAGACGAGCAGTGCCGCGCTCATCGCGAACGTCGCGCGATAGCCGTGCGCGTCGTACAGCAGGCCGCCCGTCGTCGCGCCGAGCGCGATCGCAAGCCGCCTAAAACGCCGCAGGACCTGCTCGATCACGACTGCGTGACGCTGCGGCTCGCGACCGCGAAGGGCAATTATGCGTGGGAGCTGAAGAAGGGCAGGAACGAGATCCAGGCGCGCGTGAAGGGGCGGATCACCTGCAATACGCAGCCGCACCTGGTGCAGGCGGCGCTCGACGGGTTCGGGATCGCGTTCGTCACCGAAGACATCGTGCTCGAACACGTGCGCAGCGGGAAGCTGCGCATCGTGATGCCGGACTGGTGCCCGGTCTTTCCCGGCTATCACGCGTACTACCCGAGCCGCCGCCAGGCATCGCGCGCGTTCTCCATCGTGATCGATGCGCTGCGGCATCGCGCGTAGCGGGCGTCCGAGTCGGGCATCTCCCGGCTGGGTGCGCCTGCCCGAATCATGCAAAATACCCGCCATCTGAAATGGCGGAGGCGTGGCCCGTGGGAATCAACTTCGATTTGACCGACTTGCAGGCGTTTCGCGCGGTGGTGGAGCTGGGAAGCTTCCGAAAGGCCGCCGACGCGATCAGCATTTCGCAGCCCGCTTTGAGTCGCCGGATCGACAAACTCGAGGAAGCGCTCGGCGTGCGGTTGTTCGAGCGCACCACCCGCAGCGTCACGCTGACCACCGTCGGGCGCGTGTTCGCGCCGAGCGCCGAGCAACTGCTGGACGATCTCGACGTCGCGCTGCTCGGCATCCGCGACGTTTCATCGAGCCGCCTCGGTCATGTGACGATCGCATGCGTGCCGTCGGTGGCCTACTACTTCTTGCCGAACGTGATCGCGAGCTATCATCGCCGCTTTCCGCGCATCAGGGTCAAGCTGCTGGATGCGAGCGCGAACGACGTGCTGGGCGCGGTCATCAGCGGCGAGGCCGATTTCGGCGTGAGTTTCATGGGCAGTCAGGAGCCCGAGATCGAGTTCAAGCTGCTGCTGCAGGAACGGTTTGTCGCCGCGTGCCGGCGCGATCATCCGCTCGCGGGCAAGAAGCGCGTGACCTGGAACGAGCTTTACGAGTACGAGTATGTGTCGGTGGACAAGACTTCCGGCAACCGCCTGTTGCTCGACCAGGCGCTGACGAGCGTCGCGCCGCGTGCGCCGAGCGTGTGCGAGACGCGCCACGTGACGACCCTGCTCGGGTTGATCGAAGCGGGGCTCGGCGTCGCCGCGGTACCGTCGATGGCGATGCCCGGACATGACCATCCCGTACTCACGAGCGTGCCCCTCGTCGAACCGGTGGTCAAGCGCCGGGTGGGCATCGTGAAACGGCGCGGACGCGCGCTGACGCCGGCCGCGGAGGCGTTTCACCAGGCGATTGTCGACGCGAAACGCGGCGGCGCCGCAAGCAGCGATGCATCGAAGTGACGAAGATGAAGCGTACGACCGGAACATCGAGGAAGATCGCATCGTGAGGCTGGCAAGACCGCTTCGTTCGCTTTACGTGCAGGTCCTGCTGGCGATGGTGTTCGGCATGAGCGTCGGCCACTTCTGGCCGTCGGCGGGCGCGATGCTCAAGCCGCTCAGCGATGCATTCGTCGGCCTCGTGCGGATGATGATCGCGCCGATCGTGTTTTGCACGATCGTCTCCGGCATCACGTCGCTGGCGAACGGAAAAGCCATCGGGCGCACGATCGTGCGCGCGCTGGCGCTTTTTTATCTGCTGACCGCCGTCGCCCTCGCATTCGGGCTCGTCACCGCGTTCGTGCTGCGGCCCGGCGCCGGCATGCACGTCGACGTGCACCATCTCGATTCGAGCATCCTTGCGCAATATGCGCAGCATGCGCAACCGCACGGGCTCGTCGAGTTCGCGCTGAGCGTGATCCCGGACACGATGCTCGGCGCGTTCCGGACGGGCGAGGTGCTGCCGGTGCTGCTGCTGTCGCTGCTGTCCGGTTTTTCGCTGAATGCGTATCCGCAGGCCGGGCGGCCCGTGCTGGCGCTGATCGACGGCGTCGCGCAGGTTGTCTTTCGCGTGCTCGCGATGATCATGCGGCTCGCCCCGCTCGGCGCATTCGGCGCGATGGCCTTCACGGTGGGCCGCTTCGGCATCGGCTCGGTCGGCTCGCTCGCGAGGCTGATGGTGGCGTTCTACGTGGCCTGCGCGCTGTTCGTCGCGCTGGTGCTTGCGCCGCTCGCACGACTGCACGGTTTCGCGTTGTGGCGGCTGTTGCGCTACCTGCGCGAGGAATTGCTCATCGTCCTCGCGACCTCGTCCACGGAGCCGGTGTTGCCGCGGCTGATCGTCAAGCTGGAGTCGCTGGGTTGCGACAAGGGCGTCGTGGGGCTCGTGCTGCCGGCCGGCTACTCGTTCAACCTGGACGGCACCGCGATCTACCTGACGCTCGCGGCATTGTTCATCGCGCAGGCGTGCGACGTGCCGCTTTCCGCGCCGCAAATCGCGGCGATGCTCGCCGTCATGCTGCTGACGTCGAAGGGCGCGGCCGGCGTGTCCGGCAGCGGGCTCGTCGCGCTCGTCGCGACGCTCGCCGTGATGCCCGACCTGCCGGTTGCCGGGGTCGCGCTTCTGGTCGGCATCGATCGCTTCATGTCCGAGGCGCGTGCGCTGACGAGCGTGATCAGCAATGCGTGTGCGGTGATCTTCGTTTCGTCGTGGGAAGGGGCGTGCGATCGTGCGCGTCTCGCACGGATGCTGAGCGCGGCCGGGCCGGCGTGCCCGAACGGCGCCGATGAAGCCGGGCCCGGCGCCGGGCGCGACGGGAAGGCTGTCTGACGCACGCCTTCCCGTGGTTCGTGCTCACTGTGCGGACGCGGAATCCAGTCCGGTCGATTTCACTTCCGCCTGCACGCCGGGCGACGCGAGATAGTCGAGGAGTGCCTTCGCTTCCTTCGGATGTTGCGCGCCGACGGGGATGCCGGCGGCGAAGCGTGTGACGGACTGCAGCGATTCGGGAATCTTGCCGACGAAGGTCGCGCCCTGGATGGGCAGCAGTTCGCTCACCTGCTGGAAGCCGATTTCGTAGTCGCCGTTCGCGACCACGGACGCGACCGGGATCCGCGGGATCATCTTCGCCTTCGATTTCACCTGGTCCTCGATGCCGAGCTTCCTGAACAACTCCCGCTCGATGTAGACGCCGCTCGCGCTGTCCGAATAGGCGATCGATTTTGCATGCAGCAGAACCTGCTTGAGGCCTTCGGCCGAGCTGATGTCGGGTTTCGTCGCGCCGTCGCGCACGACCATGCCGATGCGCGAATCGGCCAGCTCGACGCGCGATCCGGGGATCACCTTGCCTTGCTTGATCAGATCGTCGAGCGCGTAGCCGACCATGATCACCGCGTCGGCAGGCTCGCCGCGCGCGAGCCGGTTCGGGATCGCTTCGGGCGACTTGCCCATCGACGGGCCGAGCGCGGTGTCCAGCGTGTTGCCCGACTGCGCCGCGAAGCGCGGGCCGAGCAGCTTGTACGCGGCGGTGAAACCGCCCGAGCTCATCACGTGCAGCTCGGCGGCCTGCACGTTCGCGGTGACTGCGGAGGTGGCGACGAGCGCGGTCGCGCACAGTTTCAGGAGCAGGTTTTTCATGGTGGTGGTCGTGCGGAGTCGGGGCAGGTTGCCCGGCATGGGGTGTCAGTGCGCGGGCGTCAGCGTCGCCGTCCGGCGGCGATAGAGTGCGAACGTCGCAAGGAGCGCGCACACCGCGGCGAGGCTCATCCAGTAGCCCGGTGCGGCCTTGTCGCCGGTCATGTGAATGAGCGCCGTCGAGATGGCGGGCGTGAAGCCGCCGAACACGGCCGTCGCGAGGCTGTAGGCCAGCGAGAAGCCTGCCACGCGCACTTCCACCGGCATCACTTCCGTCAGCGCGACGATCATTGCGCCGTTATAGATCCCGTACATGAACGAGAGCCACAGGAGCACGAGCAGCATGTTGACGAACGACGGCGCATGAGCGAGCAGCGACAGCGCAGGATAGGCGGTCGCGATCGCGAGCACCGTCATGCCGACGAGCAGCGGCCGGCGGCCGATGCGATCGGACAGCGCACCGCCCAGCGGCAGCCATACGAAGTTCGACACGCCGACGCACAGCGTCACGAGCAGGCTGTCGGCGGTGCTCAGGTGCAGGACGGTCTTGCCGAAGGTCGGCGCGTAGACCGTGATCAGATAGAAGCTCGTCGTGGTCATCGCGACCAGCATCATGCCGGCGACCACGACGCCCCAGTTCTGGACCAGCGTACCGAATACTTCCCTCATGCCCGGACGATGCCGGCGCGCCTTGAACTCCTGCGTTTCCTCCAGGTTGCGGCGCAGCATGAAGATGAACGGCACGATCATGCATCCGACGAAGAACGGCACGCGCCATCCCCACGCGGCGATGGCCGATGCGCTCAGCCATTGATTGAGGGCGAAGCCGAGGCCGGCCGCGATGACGATCGCGACCTGCTGACTGGCGGATTGCCAGCTCGTGAAGAAGCCCTTGCGGCCGGGCGTGGCCATCTCGGCGAGATAGACCGACACGCCGCCCAGCTCGGCGCCTGCCGAAAAGCCCTGCAGCAGCCGCCCGATCAGCACGAGCACGGGCGCGAGCAGGCCGATGGTCGCGTAGCCCGGTACGAACGCGATCAGGATGGTGCCGCTTGCCATGATGGCCAGCGTGACGATGAGGCCCTTGCGGCGGCCGACGTCGTCGATGTACGCGCCGAGCACGATCGCGCCCAGCGGCCGCATCAGGAAACCGGCGCCGAACACGGCGAACGTCATCATCAGCGAAGCGAACTCGCTCGCGGCGGGAAAGAACACGGCGGCGATCTGGGTCGCATAGAAGCCGAACAGGAAAAAGTCGAACTGCTCGAGGAAGTTGCCGGCCGTTACGCGGAATACCGCGGCGGCCTTCGAACGTCCGGTCGGAAGGCTGGGCGAGGGGTGCATCAGGGTGTCTCCAGAAAATCCAGAAAATGCGCGGAAGGCGATCGATTGTCGTTTTGGCAATGTTCGCCCGGAGACGTGGGAACGATAAGTGCAATTTTTGGAATGATTGATGTTGTCCGGTTATCAATAGGAGCTGCCGGGAGACGAAAAGAAGCCCCGCATGCGCGGGGCGTGTCGGCTAACGCACCGGAAAATCGCGAACGATCAATGATGGCCGCGCGTGCGCGGATCGTTCAGTTCCTCGGTCGGGTCGGTCAGCCCGAGTTCGTCGCCGGCGCTCCAGTACGGCACGCTGCCGTAGAACTCGTGCAGCGGCTCGGCCCATTGCGGGTCGGCCATTGCCGGCCAGCGGTCCTTGTCGAAGCCGGGCGCGTTCCTGATTCGCTCCGACGACACCGACAGCAGGAAGCACTTGCGTTCGGTGTCGAGCGTCAGCGCGCTCCACGGGATCGCGAGCAGCTTGTCGCCGATGCCGAGCAGGCCGCCGCTCGACAGCACCGCGTACGCGATGCGGCCCGAGCGTACGTCGAGCATGATTTCCTTGATCTTGCCGACATCGTCGCCGTCGGTCGTGAAGACCTTGTCGCCTTCCAGCGTGCTGGCCGCCATCACGTCGGGGCCGGGGCCGGCTGCCGTCGCGGCGCCCTTGCCGACGATACGGGTCCGACCTTGATCGGGAGTCTGCATGGTTGTCCTCCAGGCTGCGTGGGGCGCGACCGTGCCCGGGTCGGGCCGCGGGTCGCGCGGTGGGGCGGGACGGAGCGGCGAGCGCCCCGTCACGTCTGCTTCGGTTGCGACACGCCTTCGAGCGTGTTCGCGATGTCGTCGTGCGCCGGGCCGGCCGTGCGCGTCGCGATGTCCGCGAGCGACAGCATGCCGACCAGCCGCTTGTCGTGATCGACGACCGGCAGGCGGCGCAACTGCGCGTCGGCCATGTAGCGCTGGATCTCGTCCAGCGGATCGTCGTCGAAGCACCATTCGATCGGACCCGACGCGACTTCCTGGATCCGCGTTTCCGGCGGCTTGCCGGCCGAGATCGCGCGCACCGTGAGGTCGCGGTCCGTCACCATCCCGACCAGCCGGTTGTTGTCGCACACGGGCAGTGCGCCGATGTCGTAGCGCTCCATCAACTGCGCGGCATGACGGATCGAATCGGTCGGCGCGATGTGCACGACGTCCTGCGACATGATTTCGTTGACGCGATGCATGACGTTCTCCTTGAAGGGGGACGGGCGGGTCGTCGGTTCAGCAAGCGGCATGCCGTTCGCCTGTCGCGCGTCGCGGTCCCGCCGGTCCTGCCACGGGCCTTCGTCGTGCGTGCCGGGCGGCGGGTCCGGCTCGATGCGCGTGACGCCGCCGGTCGCGGGCGGGTCGCTCGCCGGAAACGTGTCCTCGAGCTGCTGGTCGATATGCCGTTCCGAGTGATGCGTGCGTGCGCGGTCCGGGTCCTTCAACGGTGCGGATGCGTCGGGTCGCCGCTCACGCGCCGGCGTGCCGCGGCCGGACCGGGTCGAATCCTTCATGGCAGGGCTCCGTGTCGGTGCCGATGACTCCGGCGGGCGCGCAACGGCCGTTCCCGCGTGGCGCGCGGCACGCGATTTGCCACGTCGACGGCGGCGACCGGCGCCAGCCGTGCGCACTCTTCAAGCGGGAGACACGACGATGATTCCGAAACGACGACAGGGCGTGCGTTACGAGGTCAACGTATGCGGCGGCGGGTTCGATTCGGTGAAGAGCCACTTCAATGCGTGGAAGCAGGAGCCGCTGATCTACCGGCCGGAGCGCCGGATGTTCGAGGGCAAGGCGAATGGGCGGCCGCTCGGCGACGAGACGTTCGGCTCGACCGAGCCCGCGCGCTTCGCGCTGCAGCACGCATGCGATCCGTCCGATCCGTATGCGCTCGCAGCGCGCGTGCGGGACGACGGCCGCGAGCTGTGGCTCGTGATGGCCGCGTACGACGCCTGGCGGCACGCGCTTGCAAGATTTTCAGTGAACGGTGTAGCGAAGGCATGGCGCGCCGCACGGCAGGGTCGGCCTTCGCGCGTGCCGGCGGCGCGCATGGACGGCACGCGGATTGCGGACCCTTCCGCGACCACCGCAACGATGGAACGCCCATGAAACAGGACCCCGCGCCGTCGCGGCATCGGCCCGATCCGCCGATGCCCGACGTCGAGCCGGACCCCGGGACGCCCGAGCCCGACCGCGACGTGCCGCCCGGCACGCCGGAGCCGTACTGCCATCCCGAAGGCGACCCGCCCGGGGCCGAGCCGCCGGAGCGCGAGCCGCCGCCGCGCGCGCTGCCGGTGCGGGCGCCGCCGTCGGGCGCGGCGCGCCAGGAGGGCAGGCCATGAGCGTTCGCGTGAGACCCGGCATGCTGCGCGAGCTTGCCGAGACGCTCGGCCGCCATTTCGAAGCGCGCGCGATGCCGTTCCATGTCGAGGAGCAGCCGGCCGGCGCGTTGCATTTCGGATTTCGCGTCGACGGCCATCCGGCGTCGCTGACCGTGACCTTCGACGCCGCTGCGTTCGCCGCGCTCGAACGGGCCGACGTCGAGCGGCAACGCGCGTCGGTCGCCCGCGTCGCGGCCGAATTCGACGTGATGATGGCGCGCCGCGCACCGACCGCGTATGCGGGGAATGTCCATTTCAACCGGCTCTGAGCGGCGCGCTGACGGCCGCCCGGAACTGTCGATCGCACGGAGGATTCCGATGAAACCGATCCGGACGATTCGCGTGGCCGCATGCGCGCTTGCCGCCGCGTGCGCGCTGGGCGCCTGCACGCAGACCACCGCCTACGGCACGCGGGCGGCGAGCCGGCCGACGTGCCGCCGCCGGGCCCCGAACGGCGCGCAGGGCGACCCGCCGCTGCCGGGCACGCCGCCGCCGATGCAGTACTGAGCGCCGAGCCAGGTCCGACGAACGGGCCGGGTGGGGCGGGACGGTACAAGCGCCGCGCATGGCATGTCCCGCACCGCGATGCTGTCGGCCGACGAAATCGCGAAACGCGCACCGGCCGCCGCGCGAAAGGCGTGCCCCAAACTTGCCGCCGGCTTGTAAAAAAGCGGTTTCGCGCGGGGAGCCCGTCGGGGTACGAACCTGCAAGAACCGCGACACACCGCGATCGGCAGAACTGGCATGAAAGCTGCGTGAATGGCGCATACGAAACTCGCACACGGCCAGGAGGACCTTCGATGCCCGTCACGCTTGCGCTCCAGATGCGGCAGCATCTGGCACTTACGCCGAGGCTTCAACAGTCGCTGCGGCTGCTGCAGTTGTCTACGCTCGAATTCCAGCAGGAATTGCGGCAGGCGCTCGACATGAATCCGTTTCTCGAGGATGGCCAGGGCGACGACGAACCGGCCGCCGACATGCCCGAGCACGCCGCCGAAGCGGCCGAGGCCGCCGCGCCCGAACCCGACGAGGCGCGCCCGCCGGATGGAGACGTGTCGTATACGGCCGCGCCCGCGCCGCGCGGCACGGGCCGCCAGGACGGCGACGCGGACGACCTGTCGCCCGGCGAATGGATGGCGGCCGAGCCGTCGCTGCATCAGCAACTGCACGATGCGTTGCGCCTCTATCCGCTGAACAAACGCGATCGCGAAGCCGCGCGCATCGTGATCGACGCGCTCGACGACGATGGTTATCTGCGCCAGGAACTGCCCGATCTGCTGGTCGCGGCCGATCCCGCGCTGCTGCTGTCCGGGCAGGATCTCGCGGTCGCGCTGCGGCTCGTGCAGATGCTCGATCGCCCGGGCATCGCCGCGCGCTCGCTGTCCGAATGCCTCGTGCTGCAGCTCGACGCGATTCCGGCCGGCACGCCGGCGCTCGCGGAAGCGAAAGCGATCGCGCGCGAGCATCTCGAACGGCTCGCGCGCCGCGAGACGGCCGAAATCCAGCGGCGCATCGGCTGCAATCCGCAGACGCTGCACGCGGCGTGCGCGCTCGTGCGCGGGCTCGATCCGCGCCCCGGCAATCACTACGGCAGCACGCGCGGCGACTACGTGGTGCCCGACGTGATCGTGCGCCAGGTGCGCGACGAATGGATCGTGACGATCAACCCGGCCGTGCTGCCGCGCGCGCGCCTGCACGAGCGTTATGCGACGCTGTTCGCGCAGTCGAGCGGCGAGCGCGATTCGCCGCTCGGCCAGCAGCTGCAGGAGGCGCGCTGGCTGATCCGCAACGTGCAGAAGCGTTTCGACACGATCCGGCGGGTCGGCGAGTGCATCGTCGCGCGGCAGCGCGATTTCTTCCGCTACGGCGAGATCGCGATGAAGCCGCTCGTGCTGCGCGACATCGCGGAAGAGCTCGACCTGCACGAATCGACCGTATCGCGGGCAACGGGCAACAAGTACATGGCCACGCCGCACGGCACGTTCGAGTTCAAGCACTTCTTCCCGCGCAAGCTCGAGGCGGCGGGCAAGGGCGTGTGCTCGGCGGCGGCCGCGAAGGTGCTGATCCGCGACATGATCGCGGCCGAGCGGCACACCGAACCGCTGTCCGACGTCGCGCTCGCGCAGCGCCTCGAGGGCCGCGGCATCCTGCTTGCGCGGCGCACGGTGACGAAGTACCGCCAGGCGATGAAGATTCCGCCGGCCGAACTGCGGCGGCGCGACGCCGCATGACGATTTTTGCCGACCGAACCGTGCGCCGCGCAGCGCGGCGCGCGCCAACGAGAGGAGCGCAACCATGCCAGCGAAATCCCAGGCCCAGCAGCGTGCGGCAGGGGCAGCCCTGTCGGCCAGGCGCGGCCGGACGAAAATGAAGGATCTCAAACCGCCGGCGAAGTCGATGGCCGAATCGATGAGCGAGAAGGAACTCGAGAACATGGCTTCCACGCCGGTACACGGCAAACCCGGGCACAAGCACGATGCGTGATCGACGACGACGACGTGCGGTGACGAGCGCTGTCATCCAGGAGGTATCCATGCTGCGATACGCCATCATCTTCTTCATCATCGCGATCGTCGCGGCCGTGCTCGGCTTCGGCGGCATCGCGGCCGGCGCGGCCGAGATCGCGAAGATCCTGTTCTACATCTTCGTCGTGATCTTCCTGGTCACGCTGTTGCTGGGCGTCGTGCGTCGATGAGCCGCGCGCCCGACCGGTCGCAGCGCATCGCGGAGCTCGAGCACGCGCTCGCGAACGGCTTTCCGTCGGAGTCGACCGTCGCCGTGCATGCGGACGACGCGTCCGGGCGGTTGACGATCCAGGTGTCGTGGGTGCGTGTGCCCGCCGACGAAAGCGCGCGCGAATGGCGTTGCGCGGTCGACCTGCGATTCGACGCGGACGCGATCGCACGCTATGCATCGCTCGATGCAGCCGACCGGCTGCGCGTGCGCACGTATCTGTGCGACAGCTCGCGGCGCGCGGTGGACGAACGCAAGCCGCGCGTCGAGGACACCGCGATCGAATGCTGCGTGGCGCTCGACGTGACACGCGCCGAACTCGACGCTGCGCTGCGCGCGCCCTGACGCCGAACTCGACGCCGGGTTCGATTCGCGCATCATCGAGCGGCTCGCCGCGATTCTGCACAAGCATGAGCGCGCCACGACGCCGTTCGACCCGCCGCCGCGCGAACGGTCACGCACCTGCACGCCCATCGTCGCTTCCTGCAGCCAGCCGCTCTGCATGCGCGGCGCGACGACCGTCACGTCCGGTCCGTACGCATCGGCGAGGCGCATGGACAGCGTCTCGCGCACCACCGCCGCGGTGAAATACTGGTATTTCGATATACAGGTGCCGGCGCGCGGCACGGATTGCGTCGCTGACCAGCGCGCGCACCTGCCGTACCGGCTCGCGGCCGCGGTGGCGCGGCGCCGTATACGCGATGCCGATCCGCACGTCGCGCACGTCGACGCGCGCGTCGGGCGGCCACGGATCGTCGTCGTCCGGCCGCTCGAGGTGCCGGTGCGCGCCGATCGCGATCGGGCGTCCGCATGCATGCAGCCAGCGCGAGCGGGCCTGCTCGCCGATCGCGGCGGCCGCATCGCCGTCGAACATCGCCTGCACGTCGCGGAACGGCCCGTACGGCATCCCGTGCTCGTCGTGTCGGCGCGGGTCGTCGGCCGCGTGCGCGGGCGTGTCCCAGCGTGCGCGCGCGAGGTCGAGTCCGCCACGAACGCGAGGCGGTCGTCGATCGCGACGAGCTTCTGGTGATGTGACGCGCCGCGCGGATGCGTATCGTCGAGCCGGAACACGATGCCGCGATGCGCGTGCCAGCCGGCGCGATACACGGGCGGCCAGTCGCGCTCCAGTGCGTAGATCATCGCGAAGTCCCACGCGAGCACGTAGATGCGCAGGTTGTGCCGCGCGGCGGCGAGTGCGTGCAGAAAGGCCGCGAGCGTGTCGGGAAAGCCGTCGCCGGCGCCGACGGGCGCGAGCCGCATCCGGCTGTCGACGTCCCAGCCGACGATGAACACCGTATGACGTGCGCGCAGCAACGCGGCGCGCAGCGTCGCGAAGTATGCATCGCCGTCGACCAGCGTCGTGAAGCGATCCGCATGGCAAATCGCGTCGCAGTTGCGCCCGCGTTCGAGCAGGCCGTGGCGCATCGCGTCGCCTGCGTGCGTTGCGCCGGCGGTCGTATCGTCGTGCACCGCGCGATCCGGCATGATCATCGCAGGTCGATGTTCCGATTGCCGTCGATGCGCTGCAGCAGCGCATCGCACCGCGCGCGCAGCGCCCGCAGTTCCGGCCCGTCCGCGTCGAGCCGCACGCGTTTGCGGCAGTCCGGGTTGCCGTGCGTGACCGCGATGTCGTAGATCCCTTGCGCGATCGTCGCGGACGCGTGCGCGATCCGGATCCGGTCGAGCCAGCCGCATTCGGCGTGATGGCACGCGAGCCATGCGCGCAGCACGCCGACTAGCTGGCTGGTCGCCGGCCACGCGCCGGAACGCATGCGCGCGGTCAACTGGCTCGTCACGAGATAGGAGAGCAGGTCAGTCTGGTTCACACGAGACTCCTTGACGAAGTGTCGGGACGGCAGTTCCGCACGCCGGCGACGCGTCGCAGCGTTTGGCAGATCGCTGCGAATTCCGGCCCGCTCGTGTATGAGAACGAAACCGGGATGTCGTCGGTGTCCGGATCGTCGTCCGACTGCTGGACGATGAACTGCTTCACGCGCACGCGGCCGTTGCCGAGCGCGTCGTGCAGCGCGCTGCGGCCGCTGCGCGATGAAGCGGCGTTCGAGCCCGATCACGCTGCCGACCAGCGCGGCTGGCAGCAGGCGCCCGAGAAGTTCGAAGTGGGCGATCATGGCGTGCATGCCTTGCGTGCCGTCACGCGCTTACCGGTACGCGGTTCGATGCGCGAAGGGGACGCAAGGCACGTGCCGGCAAGCGGTTCGATGCGCAAGGGGACGCAAGGTGCGTGCCGGCCGGGCACGCACCTTGCGCGTGAGGGGCGCGGCGCGCGCGGCGATCATGAGGCGCGCATTTTTTGCATCGTCATCGCAGATAAGCACAGGAGGCCACCGTGCCACAT
The DNA here is from genome assembly GCF_018417535.1 of Burkholderia pyrrocinia. Taxonomy (NCBI): domain Bacteria; kingdom Pseudomonadati; phylum Pseudomonadota; class Betaproteobacteria; order Burkholderiales; family Burkholderiaceae; genus Burkholderia; species Burkholderia pyrrocinia. Next base: position 291,309 of record NZ_CP070979.1, read on the forward strand.
CAACAGGACGCACAGGTTCGCGACCCGTATCGCGGCCACGAGATCCACGTATGGGCGCGGCGCAACGACCGCGGCGCGTGGTGCGACGAGGTGCAGGTGGTTGTCGACGGCGCGCGCGTCGAGCCGGATGTGCCGGAGCCGGCCGGCACCGAATGGCCGACCGAGGACGAGGCGCTGCGCGCGGGCATTGAGCGCGGGCGCTACCTCGTCGACAAGCGCGTCGACGACGACTGACCGGCCTGGCGCCGGGGAGGAAAGCCGAAAACGATCCGCGCACGCTTTGCCTCTGGCGCTACGACGTGAGCGCGACGGTCGAGCGGCCCGACATCCTCCAGGATCCTGGCTGGCTGTTTCGGTGCCGGACGATCATGAACCGCGCGGACGTGTGCCCCGAAAGGAGCCGTCCGGCGAAAGCGATTTCGGTGATCCGGACGATGTCGGTCAGGCGGATGGCTCAGGGCCGCGCCGCGATTTCGTCGAGGTGCCACAGCAGGTCGGCAGGATCGTCGTACACGCGCAGCGCGCCCGCGCGCTCCAGTTCGTCGCTGCCGTATCCGCCCGACAGCAGCCCGACGCCGAGCGCGCGACAGCGGGCGGCCGCGAGCATGTCCCAGATGCTGTCGCCGACGACGACCGTGTGTTCGATCGGCACGTTCAGTTGCGCGGCCGCGGTCAGGAACAGGTCGGGGTCCGGCTTCGCGTATTTCACCTGGTCGCGCGTGACGACGACGTTCTTCGCCGGATCGACGCCGAGCGCCTCGAGATTGATGGCGGCCGTTTCCATCCGCCCGCTGGTGGCGATCGCCCAGCGGATGCCCGCGCTCGACAGCGCGGCCAGCAGCTCGCGCGCGCCCGGCAGCGGCCGCACCTGCGCGCGCAGCCGCTGGTACGCGGCCGCATGCAGCCGGGCGAGCCGTTCAACGCGCTCGGCGTCGATGTCGCCGGCCGTCTCGCGCAGCAACTGGTTCAGGAACAGGCCGCCGCTCATCCCGATCTTGCGGTGGATCCGCCACACCGACAGTTCGATGCCCTCGGCGTCGAGCGCTTCCTTCCACGCGAGCACGTGCTGATAGACGCTGTCGACGAGCGTGCCGTCGAGATCGAACAGAAAAGAGGTTTCAATGCGCATGTGAATCTCCTGGCTCGATAGGGTTCGAGCGAATCGTCCGTGAAAATTCCGTCGACATATTATCGGCGCGCGGCCATGTCATGGCGATGTCCCGTGGCACGCAACGTGCCGTGACGAGTCAAGCGCCGCTGGTACAATCGCGGGCGATGCGTCGGGCCGGGCTTTCCGCGCCGTGCGCGCCCCCAACCCTCGTCTCGTCGATTCCAGGTATGGCCACACCGGACGCCCTCAGTTCCAAGCACGCGTGGTGGGGCGTAGTGGCCCTGGCACTCACCGCTTTCATCTTCAATACCACCGAGTTCGTGCCCGTCGCGCTGCTCAGCGCGATCGGCGACAGCTTGCACATGCAGCCGACCGACGTCGGCCTGATGCTGACGATCTATGCGTGGGCCGTTGCCGTGGTGTCGTTGCCGCTGACGCTGGTCACGCGTCATGTCGAGCGTCGCAAGCTGCTGGTCTGGGCATTGCTGGTGTTCATCGCCAGCCACATCGTCACCGGTGTCGCGTGGAATTTCGCGGTGCTGATGGTCGGGCGGCTGGGCATCGCATGCGCGCATGCGGTGTTCTGGTCGATTTCCGTCCCGCTGGCCGTGCGGCTCGCGCCGAGCGACCGGAAAAGCCGCGCGCTGAGCATGCTGGCGATGGGTACGTCGATCGCGATGGTCGCCGGCATTCCGCTCGGGCGCGTGATCGGCGAGGCGTTCGGCTGGCGCGTCACGTTCCTGATCATCGCGGGCGCGGCGGGCGTTGCACTGCTGTTGCTGCGCGCGACGTTGCCGGAACTCCCGAGCCAGGGCGCCGGATCGCTCGGCAGCATCGGCGTCTTTCTGCGCAAGCCGGCGCTGGTGGCGCTGTACGCGATCACCGTGCTCGTCGTGTCCGCGCATTTCACGTCGTACACGTACATCGAACCGTTCGTCCAGAGCGTGAACCACGCGAGCAGCAGCCGGATCACGTACGTGCTGATCCTGTTCGGCATCGCCGGCATGCCGGCCGCGATCTGCTTCAATCGCGTCTATCCGGACCAGCCGGACAAGTTCCTGCTGGCGTCGATCGTCGCGTTGTCGGGCTGCCTGCTGATCCTGTTCCCGTGCGCGCTGAACATCGTCACGCTGTCCGTGCATACGCTGGTCTGGGGCGGGGCGATCGTCTGTTTCGGCCTCGCGATGCAGGCGTGGGTGCTGAAACTGGCGCCGGAGGGGACCGACCTGGCCGTGTCGATCTTCTCGGGCCTGTACAACGTCGGCATCGGCGCCGGCGCGCTGCTCGGCAACCATATCGCGGGCGATTTCGGGCTGCCGTGGGTCGGCACCTTCGGCGGCGTGGTCGGCGCGTTCGCGGTCGGGATCGCGTGGCTCGCGTTGCGCCTTCACGCGCGGCGGGCGGTGGCGCAACCGACGCCGGGTTCCGGCGTGCAGTGAAGTCGGCAGTGGCCCGATGCGTTCACCTCCCTTGCAAACCGGGATGCGTGACCCGACGGCGTGCAGTCAGTCCAGTTACACAACGCTGAACGACCGCGGCATGCCGGATCGCGCTTCACCTGTCATGCAATCGAATAGCCGCCGTCGGCCACCAGTGCATGCCCCGACACATAGCTGGCATCGTCCGATGCGAGGAACGCGACGATCGTCGCCATCTCCTCGGCGGATCCCCACCGTCCCGCCGGTGTCGCTGCGGCAAAGCTCTGTCGGGCATCGTCCGACGGCCAGATGCCGCGATGATGGAACGGCGTTTCGATCAGCCCGGGGCACAGTGCGTTGACGCGGACGCCTCGCCTGAACCACTCGATCGAAGCGGTTTTCGTCATCCCGATCACCGCGTGCTTGCTCGCGATATAGACCGACGCATTCTCGAAGCCGATGAGCCCGCCCATCGACGCATTGTTGATGATGCTGCCCGAGCCCTGGCGCAGCATGATTTCGGCCGCGTACTTCATCGAATTGAACACGCCGCGCACGTTCGGCTCGAACACCATGTCGAACCGTTCGGCATCTTGCTCGAGCAGGGGCGCGAACACCCCTTCCGTGCCGGCGTTGTTGAACGCGATGTCGAGGCGTCGGTAGGTCGATACCGTGAAATCGAAGAGCTTGCGCAGATCGTCTTCGTTCGCGACGTCCGCGACGAAGGCCTTTGCTTCGCCGCCGGCGGCCACGATTTCTTCGACCAGTCGATCGAGTTCGGTCTTGCGCCGCGCGGAGACGACGACCTTCGCGCCGCGACGTGCGAGTTCGATCGCGGATGCGCGGCCAATGCCGGAACTGGCACCCGTCACCAGTGCGATGCGGCCCTCGAGTTGAGCCGGTTTGGTGCTTGCGTTCATGATGAGATTCTCCAGAGTTGAGGATCAAGGCGACGCATGTTGCAGAGTCGAATCGATTGCGATTCACGCCTGAAGCTCATTGTGGTCGTTCGGCGGTCGCAAAAAAATGGAACAATGGCGCATTCAGAATTCCTGTTTCAGGAATTAAAATCGCTTCTTCGCGAGCGTCAGAAGGATTCCTCATGCTCAACCGACTCGACATCCTGAAGATCTTTTCCGCGGCAGCCACGGCACCCACGTTCCGCGAGGCGGCGGCGCGTCTCGGGGTGTCGCCGCAGGTCGTGACGCGCGCGGTGCGCGAACTGGAGGAGATGCTGGGCGAAACCCTGTTCCATCGGACGACCCGCAGTATCCGGATTACCGCCTTCGGGCAGGCGTTTGCACATGAAGCGCAGGCGGCGCTTGCTGCCGTCGACGGGCTGTTCGGGCCCGCGAACGGTCAGGTCGACGAACCGGTCGGCGTCGTCAGGATTACCGCTCCATCCGGCATGGGGCGTCATTACGTTCAGCCGATCCTGGCCGACCTCATGCAGCGGTATCCGGGGCTCGTGCCCGATCTGCGGCTGTCGGACGTGCCTTCGCCGGTGGTCGACGAACAGATCGACATCGGCGTGCGGGTAGGGGCGATCGGAGACAACCGCTTTGTCGCGCGACTGGTCGGGCCGTTGCCGATGTGGGTCGTCGGCGCACCGTCGCTGATCAAACGGCTGGGCGAGCCGAAGAACCTCAAGGCACTCGAATCGATGCCGGTGACGTGCCTGATCGACCGCGCGAGCGGCCGGGCATGGCCGTGGATTTTTCGCGGGGAGCAGCAGTTCAAACCCGCGTCGCCGGCCTATCTGACGGACGACACCGAGGCGGAGATCGAGGCCGTGTGCGCAGGGTTGGGATTGGGTCAGTGCTCGGAATATCTCGCCCGGCCATACATCAAAAAGGGGCGCCTGGTGCGGCTGTTGTCCAGCCTCGAACCCGAACCGTGGAAACTGCACGTCTATCGGCCGCGGCGTGGCCCGATACCCCGGCGCATCCGGGTGGCGTACGACGAACTGGTGGCGAAGCTGGCGCAGGCAACGTGGCGGGGATAGTCGGTGCACCGACCGGGTAGTCAAGGCGGTCGCGCCATGCTCTGGATGCGAACCTGACGAGGTTCGTCGCTGCTCGTCAGAAGACACGTGGAAAGCCGACATATTGCGGCATCATCATGGGGCCGACGCACCCGCACCCGCACCCGGTGCCCGGTGCCCGGTGCCCGATAATCGACTGGAGCCCCTGCATGCCGATACCCCGGATTGCAACGCGCGACGCGATGGGCGATCCCGATGTCGTCTATGTGAACCCGGATCACGTGCTCTGGATGTCGCTGCCGGGCGCCGCGCACCGGCGACCGGACAGCATGGCCATTCGCGTGGACGACCGCGTCAAGGGCGGCACACTGCTGATGGCCGACCATCCGCCGGCCGCCCGACTTTTGCAGGATCTCGGCCCGTTCGTGACAGTGACGCTGGCGCATCCGTCGTCCGATTATCCGAACGGCCTTGTGCATATCCGTGCGCATGCGATCGTCAAGATCGCGACGGACGAGCACGACAAGCCGCTGGCCGACCGGACGCTGGGCTGGGTCCATGTCCAGGACGGCTCGGCTTTCAAGGTCAGGGATTACGCCGGCGCAGCCGCGCAATGGCAAGCGTCGGTCGCAGCGGCTGGCCGCTGACCGGCCATTCACGCATGCCGGATGAAGCGGTGGCCTGTCATGCCGCTGCCGTCCGGCCCGCTTTTCCCTCAGGAAAACCCTTACCTTCCCGCGCCGACCGCTGATTTTCGCGGTCGCTACCGGCCTGCAAGCGGCCGCAGCGCAACGCTCGAACCGCCGCATCCCGCACCCGTTCTCGCCCCGCTCCAGCAAGGCGTCGCGCACCGATAACCAGCTAAAACAGGTATGGTGCGCTGCAGTAGTACGCGTATATCTCCGAATTTCAATACCTCCAAGGTATTAAAATCCGCGCCCAAAAGTATTGGACGCTGGTTTTGCCCGACGCGTATAAATCCGTCCCATGAACTCCCCACATGCAGCGCGCCCCATGTCCTCCGTCACCATCGAACGCATCGAAACCCGCCTCGTCGACCTGCCGACGATCCGCCCGCACAAGCTGTCGGTCGCGACGATGCACGGCCAGACGCTGATGCTCGTGAAGGTGTTCTGCAGCGACGGCGTGACGGGCATCGGCGAAGGCACCACGATCGCCGGCATGGCCTACGGCCCGGAAAGCCCCGAGGCGATGAAGCTCGCGATCGACGCATACCTTGCGCCGGCGATCGTCGGCAAGGACGCGACGCGCATCCAGACGCTGATGGCGTTCGTCGGCAAGCTCGCGAAGGTCAACCACTTCGCGAAGAGCGCGCTCGAAACCGCGCTGCTCGACGCGCACGGCAAGCGGTTCGGCGTGCCGGTCAGCGAACTGCTCGGCGGCCGCCGGCGCGACCGCCTGCCGGTTGCGTGGACGCTCGCTTCGGGCGACACGGCCACCGACATCGCCGAAGCCGAACGGATGCTCGACCTGCGCCGCCACAACGTGTTCAAGCTGAAGATCGGCGCGAAGTCGCCGGACGCGGATATCCGGCATGTGGCCGAGATCAAGCGGGCCGTCGGCGATCGCGCGTCGGTGCGCGTCGACGTGAACATGGCGTGGAGCGAAACGCAGGCCGTGCGCGCGATTCCGGCACTGGCCGATGCCGGCTGCGAGCTGGTCGAGCAGCCGGTCGCGTCTGCCGCGGCGCTCGCACGCCTGACGCGCCGCTTCCCGGTCGCGTTGATGGCCGATGAAATCCTGCAGGGCCCCGACAGCGCGTTCGATATCGCGAAGCATCACGGCGCGGACGTGTTCGCGATCAAGATCGAACAGAGCGGCGGGCTGTTCGCGGCGCAACGCGTGGCCGCGATCGCGGACGCGGCCGGCATCGAGCTGTACGGCGGCACGATGCTCGAAGGCGCGTTCAGCACGGTCGCCTCCGCGCACCTGTTCGCGAGTTTCGCGAACCTGCAGTGGGGCACCGAACTGTTCGGGCCGCTGCTGATCACCGAAGAGATCCTGACGCAGCCGCTGGATTACAGCGATTTCGAACTGACGGTGCCGAACGGCCCCGGTCTGGGCATCGAACTCGACGAGGACAAGGTCAGGCGCTTCACCCGCGACGGGCTGACGAAAGTCGCGCGGTAACCCGAGTCACGCAAAGCCGTCATTCCCCTAAATACACGTGGAGACACCATCATGAGCGTCAAAGTTTTCGATACCAACGAAGTGCAGGATCTGCTGAAGGCCGCATCGAACGCGGGCGGGAACGGCGGCAACGCGCGTGTGCAGCAGATCGTCCAGCGACTGCTCGGTGACCTGTTCAAGGCGATCGACGATCTCGACATCACGCCCGACGAAGTGTGGGCCGGCGTCAACTACCTGAACAAGCTCGGCCAGGATGGCGAAGCAGCGCTGCTCGCGGCCGGCCTCGGCCTCGAGAAGTATCTCGACATCCGGATGGACGCCGAGGACAAGGCGGTCGGCCTCGACGGCGGCACGCCGCGCACGATCGAAGGGCCGCTGTATGTGGCGGGCGCGCCGGTGCGCGACGGCGTATCGAAGATCGACCTCGACGCGGACGAAGGCGCGGGCCCGCTCGTGATCCACGGCACGGTGACCGGGCTCGACGGCAAGCCGGTCGCGGGCGCGGTGGTCGAATGCTGGCACGCGAACTCGAAAGGCTTCTATTCGCACTTCGACCCGACCGGCGCACAGACCGATTTCAACCTGCGCGGCGCGGTGAAGACGGGCGCGGACGGCAAGTACGAATTCCGCACGCTGATGCCGGTCGGTTATGGCTGCCCGCCGCAGGGCGCGACCCAGCAGTTGCTGAACGGCCTCGGCCGCCACGGCAACCGTCCGGCGCACGTGCACTTCTTCGTCGACAGCCACGACCACCGCAAGCTGACGACGCAGTTCAACATCGCTGGCGATCCGCTGATCTGGGATGACTTCGCGTACGCGACGCGCGAGGAACTGATCCCGCCGGTGGTCGCCAGGACCGGCGGCACGGCGCTCGGCATGAAGGCCGATGCGTACCAGGACATCGAGTTCAACTTCGTGCTGACGCCGCTGGTACAGGGCAAGGACAACCAGATCGTCCACCGCCTGCGCGCAGCCGCGACGGCCTAACCGCCCGCCGGCGTGGCGCGCATGCGCCGCCGCCGGCCGGGTCCCCGCGAGATTCAACCGATACCGATGCGAGCGTGCGTTGCAGGACGCGGCACGCGCATGGGAGGAGCCAACATGTCCGCCATGAACGACCAAGCCAACGAACTGGATCACCTGCTCGCCACCGCCGTGCAGGATGACAAAGCAGCCGGCGTATTCCGCTGCCGCCGCGACATCTTCACCAACGCGGAACTGTACGAGCTCGAGATGAAGCACATCTTCGAGAGCAACTGGGTGTATCTGGCGCACGAAAGCCAGATCCCGGACAACAACGACTACTACACGACGTGGATCGGCCGCCAGCCGGTGGTCATCACGCGCGACAAGACTGGCGAGCTGCACGCGGTCATCAATGCGTGCGCACACAAGGGCGCGATGCTGTGCCGCCGCAAGCACGGCAACAAGGGCAGCTTCACGTGCCCGTTCCACGGCTGGACGTTCTCGAACACCGGCAAGCTGCTGAAGGTGAAGGACGAGAAGACGACCGAGTATCCGGTGCAGTTCAACACGAACGGGTCGCACGACCTGAAGAAGGTCGCGCGCTTCGCGAACTATCGCGGCTTCCTGTTCGGCAGCCTTGGCGCCGACGTGCTGCCGCTCGAGGACTACCTCGGCGAAGCGCGCGTGATCATCGACCAGATCGTCGACCAGGCGCCGAACGGGCTCGAAGTGCTGCGCGGCAACTCGTCCTACATCTACGAAGGCAACTGGAAGATGCAGATGGAGAACGGTTGCGACGGCTACCACGTCAGCACCGTGCACTGGAACTACGCGGCGACGATGGGCCGCCGCAAGGAAGACGGCACCAAGGCGGTCGACGCGAACAGCTGGAGCAAGTCGGTCGCGGGCGTGTACGGGTTCGACCACGGCCACATCCTGCTGTGGACGCAGACGATGAATCCGGAAGTGCGGCCGGTGTACCAGCATCGCGACGAGATCAGGGCGCGCGTCGGCGACGTGCAGGCCGACTTCATCGTCAACCAGACGCGCAACCTGTGCGTGTACCCGAACGTGTTCCTGATGGACCAGTTCAGCACGCAGATTCGCGTCGTGCGGCCGCTCGGCGTCGACAAGACCGAAGTCACGATCTTCTGTTTCGCGCCGAAGGGCGAAAGCGAAGCCGACCGCACGGTCCGCATCCGCCAGTACGAGGACTTCTTCAACGTGACGGGCATGGGCACCGCCGACGATCTCGAGGAGTTCCGCGCGTGCCAGGCCGGTTATGCGGGCATCACGGCGATGTGGAACGACCTGTCGCGCGGCGCGCCGCTGTGGGTCGACGGGCCCGACGAGAACGCGAAGAAGATGGGGCTGAACCCGCGCATTTCGGGCGAGCGCAGCGAGGACGAAGGGCTGTTCGTGTGCCAGCACGAACACTGGGTGGGTGTGATGCGCGATGCGCTGAAGAAGGAACGCGGGGAGGTGGCGGCATGAACTTCGATTACCGGACTGTCTGCGCGGCGCTGTATCGCGAAGCGCGCCTGCTCGACGATCGCCAGTGGGACGAGTGGCTGACCTGCTACGCGGAAGACGTCACGTACTGGATGCCCGCATGGGACGACGACGATCGGCCGACCGACGACCACCAGAGCGAGATCTCGCTGATGTATTACCCGGACCGCGGCGGCCTCGAGGATCGCGTGTTCCGGATCAAGACCGAGCGCAGCGGCGCGTCGACGCCCGAGCCGCGTACCAGTCACAACGTGACGAACGTCGAGGTGCTGGCCGAACGCGGCGACGAGGTGGACGTGCGCTACAACTTTCACACGTTGAACCACCGCTACCGCGTGACCGACCACTTCTTCGGCACGATGTTCGTCACGTTGCGCAAGGCGGGCGACGGGCTGCTGATCTCGTACAAGAAGATCGTGCTGAAGAACGACTACATCCGGCAGGTGCTCGACGTCTATCACGTCTGATGCCGTTGCTTTGTCATGAAAGGAAGTGGAGGTGATGCCATGTCCAGCTACAAGATTGCACTGAATTTCGAGGACGGGGTGACCCGCTTCATCGACTGCAAGGCCGGCGAGAAAGTCCTCGACGCGGCTTTCCGCGCGAAGATCAACCTGCCGATGGACTGTTCCGACGGCGTATGCGGCACCTGCAAGTGCCGCGCCGAAAGCGGCAGCTACGACCTCGGCGACGACTACATCGACGACGCGCTCACCGAAGACGAAAAGGACGGCGGCCTCGTGCTGACCTGCCAGATGGTGCCGCAAAGCGATTGCGTGATTGCGGTGCCGACGTCGTCGGTCGCATGCAAGACCGGGCAAAGCGGCTTTGCCGCGACGGTCACGAAGGTGGAACAGCACAACGATGCGGCCGTCGTGCTCGAACTCGACGTCGGCGCGGCCGCACCCGTGTTCCTGCCGGGCCAGTACGTGAACATCGACGTGCCCGCGAGCGGCCAGCACCGTTCCTATTCGTTCTCGTCGGCACCGGCCGACGTGAAGGTCAGCTTCCTGATCAAGAAGATTCCCGGCGGCGTGATGAGCACGTGGCTCGAATCGGCGCAGCCCGGCGACAAGCTGGAGCTGCACGGGCCGCTCGGCAGCTTCTACCTGCGCGACGTGCAGCGTCCGCTGCTGCTCCTCGCGGGCGGCACGGGCCTCGCGCCGTTCCTGTCGATGCTCGAGGTGCTGGCGCGTACCGGTTCGCAGCAGAAGGTGCACCTGATCTACGGCGTGACGCGCGATCTCGACCTGGTGCTGGTCGACGCGATCGAAGCGTATGCGGCGAAACTGCCGAACTTCAGCTTTGCGACCGTCGTCGCGGACGCCGGGTCGGGCCATCCGCGCAAGGGCTGGGTCACGCAGCACATTCCGGCCGATGCGCTGAACGACGGCGACGTCGACGTGTATCTGTGCGGGCCGCCGCCGATGGTTGACGCGGTGCGCAAGTACTTCGACGACGAAGGCGTGAAGCCCAACAGCTTCCACTACGAGAAGTTCACCCCCAACGTCACGGCAAAGGCGGCATGACCATGCAACGATTCTCCGGCAAGGTCGTCGTCGTCACCGGCGCGGCGCAGGGCATCGGCCGCGGCGTCGCGCTGCGCGCGGCGGCCGAGGGCGGCAAGGTGCTGTTCGTCGATCGCGCGGATTTCGTCGCCGAGGTGGCCGCCGAGGCGCCGCAGGGCGAGACGGCCGGATTCGTCGCGGATCTCGAAACCTACGACGGCGCGCACGCGGCGATCGCGTGTGCGGTGCGGACGTTCGGCGGCATCGACATCCTGATCAACGGCGTCGGCGGCGCGATTCGCATGCGTCCGTTCGCCGAATTCGAGCCGGCGCAGATCGATGCGGAAATCCGCCGTTCGCTGATGCCGACGCTCTATACCTGTCACGCGGTGCTGCCGCACCTGCTCGCGCGCGGCGGCGGCACGATCGTCAACATCTCGTCGAATGCGACCCGCGGCATCCGCCGCGTGCCGTATTCGGCGGCGAAGGGCGGCGTCAATGCGCTGACGGCGGCGCTCGCGATGGAATACGCGGAGCACAACATTCGTGTCGTCGCGACCGCGCCGGGCGGCACCAGCGCGCCGCCGCGCCGCGTGCCGCGCAATGCGGCCGGCGACAGCGAGCAGGAACAGGCGTGGATGGGCGAAGCGGTGCGGCAGGTGACCGATTCGACGTTCTTCAAGCGCTACGGCAGCCTCGACGAGCAGATCGCGCCGATCCTGTTCCTCGCGTCCGACGAAGCGAGCTACATCACCGGCACGGTGCTGCCGGTCGCGGGCGGCGATACGGGTTGAGCGGCGCGCCGCTTGCCTTTATTCATCGACAATCAACCGGCCGGCGGGAAGACGCCGGCCACGGAGACATCCATGCGTGATCGCAAAGCCATCGTTCCGGCGGGAATGGAAGCGGTGTACGAAAAAATCGGCTACGCGCCGGGCCTGAAGGTCGGCGATACGCTGTACGTATCCGGCCAGATCGGCCGCGACGCGGCGATGCAACTCGTCGAAGGCCGCGAAGCGCAGATCGTGCAGGCGTTCGAGAACCTCAGGCTCGTGCTGGAGGCCGCCGGCGCATCGTTCGACGACGTGGTCGACCTGACGACGTTCCATACCGACATGCGCGACCTGCCGCTGTTCATGCAGGTTCGCGACCGCTACCTCGATGCGCACCCGAAGCCGGCGTGGACGGCGGTCGGTGCGCACATGCTCGGCGGCGCGCCCGGTTATATCGTCGAGATCAAGGCGGTGGCGGTGTTGCCGGAATGACGCATTGCCGGCGTCATTGAAATCTATTTCGTATCCTGCGCAATCGGCGGTGTGGTGAGGTCGACATAAGACCCGGCGGGCCACTGCTTCCCGTGCCGCGTGAGCGGCGCGGCCAGAAAGCACGACCTCAACGCGGGGCCTGCCGGCGTGAGGTCGAACATCGCATCGCCGCAAGGCCAGCCGTTGACGATCGTACCTGCGCTGACCTCGGCCCTGGCTCGGTCACAACAGTTCTCGGGGATGAAAATCAGGCCGTCGATCGGAACGTTGCCCAGCAGGACGGGGCGGGGGCCATGAATCGATTCCAGCGTGCGTTTTGCGCCCCAGCCGAACAAACCGCCGGCTCCGTTGTAGTTGGCCTGGCTCCCGGGCGGGAAGGTGACGCCGAGCACCACCAGCGGTTTGGCCGTGACCTCGGGCCTGTCGGTGTATCCGTCGAGTGCGTATTCCGCGAGGCCCATGCCGCCGATAAGCAGTGCGGGCAGGCAGAAAAACAGCACGGTACACGCGAGCCGTTTCAGCAGCGGCAACCGGCGAAAGAACCACACGAATACCGCCAGCGTCAGCACGACCCAGACCGCCGATGAGAAGGTGACCGCGGCCATCGCGATGCTGCCCAGTTCGCCGGCTTCGGCATGGCTTGTCGACGGAAACGGCGCCAACAGCAGGGCCGGCAGGGCAAGCTTCGCGAAACGGGATCGGATGTGTCGGAGTCGCATCGGTCGTTTCTTCAATGAACGCTGATTGATATTCGGAGCGGGGAAAGACATCTTTCATGAATGCGCGCGCCATGGATTTGAACCGGACGCTTGTCATCGGGAACCCGGGTTCCGGGAAGCGCTGGCTGGCGAATCGTATCGCCGCGCACATCAGCGCCGCCTGCGTCGACCTCGATCTGATTCATTGGGTTCCCGGCGGGTACAACGCTGCCCGCGAGCGGGCGGACGCGATTCGGCTCGTTCGACAGGCTGCCGGCACCGATCGCTGGGTCATCGAAGGTATTTACGGCTGGCTCGTCGACGAAGTCAAGCGCGATGCAAGCGTGCTGATCCGGCGGTGCATCGACGAAGCCGAATGCGTGGCCAACAATCGTCGGCACGCATTCGGTGCTATTCCCAAGCGTGCTTGCTGAACTGATAACCCTTGCTGCGGATCGTTTTGATTCGCTTCGGTTCGAGCGCGTCGTCACGCAGTTTGCGGCGCAGCTTCGAGATGTGACAGTCGATCGAGCGATCGAGGCCGTCGAACTCGATGCGGCGTAACAGCCGCGTCAGGTCTTCCCGGCTGACCACCTCGCCGGCGCGGCTGACAAGGGCCCACAGCAGGTCGAATTCGGTCGAGGTAAGGCGAGGCGCGCTACCGTCAGGAAGATGAACCTTGCGATCCGCCCGGTCGATCGAGAACTTGCCGAACGCGAATCGCTGGGGCGATTCCGGCGCGCAGTCGGCCGACCGCATGCGTAGCCGTCGCAACTGCGCGTTGATCCGCGCGAGCAGAATGCGTGGCTCGATCGGCTTGTGGAGAAAGTCGTCCGCGCCGAGTTCCAGGCCGAGCAACTCGTCGAACTTTTCGTCGCGGGCTGTCACCATGATGATGATGCCGTCATATTGCGTGCGTGCCTCGCGGCAAATCTCGAAGCCGTCCTTGCCCGGCAGGTTGATGTCGAGCAGCACGAGGTCGGGGCAACTCGCGACGATCGTGGATACGGCGTCGGTGCCGTCGAACAGCGTGTTCACCTCGTACTGATGCTTGCGCAGATAGTCTGCGATCAGCGCGGACAAATGGACGTCGTCTTCGACGAGCAGGATTCGGATGGGCATCGGTAAACGAGGAGGCAATACGGGAAAATGGCGAGCGGTTAGTGCCAGTCCGAACGCGTGGTAACCGAAGCGAGGTGCATGATACTGCGCAAAATTCCGATGGAATGTGACGAAATCTGCGTCGTTCGTTGAACATATCTGAACGGAAATCATCACGGCCTTGCGGAAAAGCGAATGGATGACGGTGTGGAATCGTGTCGTCGGCGAACGGCTCGATATACGAGTGAAAAGATTCAGAGCGATATCCGGCGCGCAGCCGGCAGGGAACCCTGACGAGGCGTCGTTCGGGCGAAAACGTTTGCGGGAAACCGCTTGTGCGAACGTCGCTTGCGCTGGCCAATCCGAAGCCCGGTAAAGTTACTCGACATATCATTACAAAATATTACGTACGCTGCGGCGTATGGCTCCCTACAATCCTCGCAACTGACGGACGTGCATGCTGCATTGCGGTTTCCGCTCTGTCGTCAAAGGGCTTGCAGCGACGAAGGCGGTGACCGATAACACGCAGTTGCCCGCATTCGCGCGTCACTGCCGGCATTGAGCGCATGTGGATCGGTGTTCACGTCGCTCGGGCCTTCGAGGGGAAAGCATCCGGACCGTACGATGTATTGACAGGAGTACGAAATGACACCGCTGCAAGTCATCCAGAGTCTCGATGTGCTCACGAACGCGATCGAAGTCGCGGTCGCCCGGGCCGACTGGAGCGAGGCCGTGCGGGCCGCGGAAGCACGTTCAAGGTTCGTGATTGCGCTTGCGCCCGATCAACCGGACGAGGTTCGCGCGGCGATCGGGAGAATGCAGGAGATCGATGTCCGGATCTCCACCGTCGCCCGGGAAACGTTCGAGGCACTCATCGCCGAGGGCTGGATTGCGTTGCACGAAGCCCGGCCGGCGACGCAGGCGTTGGCGGCGAAGCCGCTGTCGCCCGGGGCGGATGCCATGGCATCCCGAAACCCTTCTTTTCCCGCATGAGCGTTACTGCCCGGGCGATGCACATGCTCAATACGCGGGCAGGTCTTTGGACATGCCTGTCGCGGGTCAATGTTTCGGTGGCGGTATGCGATTGCGAAAACGCATCAACTCTGTCGATCGACGCGGTGGTTCGTCGACGGCGACCATGAACGAGTGGAGAGCCGCCAACGCATGTGGGCGGTCGCCACGCCGAAAGCTTGGCGTTCGGTGAAGCCTGGCGGCCGGATATTGACGGACGAAACGGGAATCCCGTGACCGATGGCGATCAGGATGCCGTTATCGCCATGAGCCTGCCGAGGGCCTGTCATGTAGCCCGTACCTGGCTAGTTGCCTGACGATGATCTGATCTTCGATCAGAGCGGGTTGCCCTGGTTCCGGCACTCACCCTGGAATTGCCCGGAACCCCTTTCGCCGGCCCCGAAACGGGCCGGCTTTTTTTCAGAGGTTCGATTCACGATAAAAATATGATCATGCAGGATGCCAAACAATATGGCGAGTGCATCTGAATTGTCTGCGGCAAGCGGTGATGACTGTTTTGATATTCAAGGTAAGTAAGGCTATCTATGGAATCGTACGCACGATCGGTACCAGTGGTGATGTACCGCCACGTTTCACCATCGCCCGGGGAGTTCAGCATAACCCCGGAGCACTTCGAATCGCAGATGCACTGGCTGGCGCGTAACGGATACGTCACGTTGACGGCGGACGAATTCGCGTGCTTTCTGCACGGCGCGGCCATGCCCGAGAAGTCGATCCTGCTGACGTTCGACGGCGGTTATCTGGACAACTATGTCCATGCTCATCCGTGCCTTGTTCGCTATGGCCTTAACGCGATCATGTTTCTTGTCACCGGTCGCGTCCAGGACGGACCCGCTAGATCCTTTCGCAGTCGTGCTTCCGGTGAGGAACGTTCTCATGCGGAATGCGAACGCCTCGTTCTGATCGGGCAAGCCGACGATGTAACAGTCCGCTGGAGTGAGATCGACATCATGCGCGCGGCTGGCACTTTCGAATTTCACAGTCACACGCACAGTCACCTGCGCTGGGGCCAGTTGTGTACCGATCCGGACGACAAAATTGATCGCATCCGCACGGACATCGAGACGTCGAAGCGGATTCTGACCGAGAAAACGGGCATGGCATCAGCGCATTTGTGCTGGCCGGAAGGCTGCTGCGACAGTGACTGTATCGACGCTGCCCGAGCGGCCGGGTTCGAGTACCTCTACACAACGGACAACACTCGACGCAACGTTCCGGGTAGCGCCCCGTACCAGATTCATCGCATGGCCGACAGCGGCAGGAATGGAGAGTGGCTGGCGCGAAAGGTGCAGCAATACCAGCACGAGCGGTGGGGGTGATTGTCGAAAACCCTGACGCAAACGATTGGCGGCCGTCACGTCATTCAAGCAGCACGGCGCGGGGACGATAAAGAAGGAAGCCTAACTTTATTCCGTTTTCACGGGGAGAAAAAGCATGAATGTCAGACCGATGACGGTACGGTCAAAACTCGCGGTTGCCTTTGGTCTGCTCGCCGGGCTGGTGGTGCTGGTATCGGGACTGGCTTTGCACGCGTTAAGCGACGCAAATGACAAGTTCGCCCTGTATGTGCATGGCGTGACCGCGCGCGCGAATACCGTGGGACGGGTGCGCAGTGCGGTCGACCGGCGCGCGATCGCCGCGCGTAATCTGGTTCTGGTTACCAAACCCGCCGATCTGGAAATGGAACATGCTGCCGTGACGCAGGCGCATGAGGACGTGCGGGTGCGTTTGAAGCAACTGAACGATCTGATGGCTGGCGCAACAGACACGACGGACCAGGCTCGTAGCCTGGTGGCCGAAATCAACCGCGTGGAGAGCGAGTACGGTCCGGTGGCGGCCGACATCGTCAGACTTGCGCTCGACAACAAACGCGACGAAGCGATCACGAAGATGAACGACCAGTGCCGTCCGCTGCTCGCGGCACTGGCCAAGGCGACCAGAGCGTACGCGGAATACACGAACGGGCGCGCCGAGCACCGGGTTCAGGAGGCGGCAGACCAGTATGCCGCGCAGCGCGCGCTGCTCGTCGGCATCTGTCTGGCCGCGCTCGCCGCTGCTGCCGTCGCGGCGCTGCTGATCACCCGCAGCGTGACGCGGGCACTCGGCGCGGAGCCGGCCGAGCTGGGCGGCGTCACGCGGCGCGTGGCGGGCGGAGATCTGAGCCCGGTGCCGGGTGCGCGGGCCGCGCCACGTGGGAGCGTGCTCGCGTCGATGGGCGAGATGCAGACGAGCCTCGTGCGCCTGATCGGTCAGGTCAGAACCTCGGCGGACAATATTGCCACCGGCACGAGCCAGATCGCTTCGGGTAACCAGGACCTGTCGTCGCGCACCGAGCAGCAAGCGTCTTCGCTGCAGGAGACCGCCTCGAGCATGGAGGAACTGACCTCTACGGTGAAACAGAACGCGGAAAACGCGCAGCAGGCAAGCGCGCTGGCTGCGAATGCATCCGCGGTCGCGCACAAGGGCAGCGCCGTGGTCGGACAGGTCGTGGAGACCATGACCGACCTCAGTCATAGTTCGACGAAGGTCGCGGAGATCACCGGAATCATCGAGGGCATCGCGTTCCAGACCAACATCCTGGCCCTGAACGCCGCGGTGGAAGCCGCGCGCGCGGGCGAGCAGGGGCGCGGCTTCGCGGTTGTGGCGAGCGAGGTTCGAAGCCTCGCGCAGCGCTCGTCGAGCGCCGCGAAGGAGATCAAGGACCTGATCAATGCCTCGGTGCAGAAGATCCACGACGGCTCGACGCTCGCGGGTGAGGCCGGCAAAACGATGGCCGAAGTCACGCAGGCGGTGGCCCGCGTGACCGATATCATGGGCGAGATCGCAGCGGCCTCGAGCGAACAGAGCCGGGGTATCGAGCAGGTCAACCAGGCGATCACTCAGATGGATGAAGTCACGCAGCAGAACGCCGCGCTCGTGGAGGAGGCGGCGGCGGCCTCGAAGTCGCTGGAGGACCAGGGCCGTCAGTTGACCGAGGCGGTGGCGTTTTTCCGTGTCGATGGCGCGCCTGCCGGCATGCCGGTGCGATCGCAGCCGGAGCCGGTGCGGCCTGCACCTCCCCGGGCCCTGGCCGGCAGGAGGATCTCTGCGTCGGTCGTGCGGACGTCCGTGCCGGCAATGGCCGCTGCCGGCGCGGCTGATGCGTGACATGCCTTCCAGGCGGCCCTGCCGCCGACAACCGGGGAAAGACCGATGGATGGAGCTCGTGTGATGCACTGCGCGTGC
Source organism: Burkholderia pyrrocinia (assembly GCF_018417535.1). NCBI lineage: Bacteria > Pseudomonadati > Pseudomonadota > Betaproteobacteria > Burkholderiales > Burkholderiaceae > Burkholderia > Burkholderia pyrrocinia. The sequence continues at coordinate 309,280 of NZ_CP070979.1, forward strand.
GGCAGCCCGGTCACGTCGTCGGCAGTGCGGCTGGCCGGTGTCGCGTCGACCGGATCCGCCGGCGATTGTCCGGGGTCGGCTGCGAATGGCGCCGCGAGCGTCTTCGTGCTCGCATCCGGTTGCCGCCACGGATGCTCATACGCGCAGATCTCGGCGTGCGACATCGGGGCATCGTTCACAACAGGAATCGCCGACGGAATCATGCCCCGTGCTCCGAGATCAGGCGTCGTAGCCGACACGCTCGAAGGCCTTCACGCGCGCCCGATCGATGCCCTGCACGATCGCGCCAAGCAGCACCGCGTCCGTTCCCGTCGCGGAGATCGCGAAGTCGGGTACCGGGATCGGCAGCGACGCCGACAGGTGTGCGCGGATCGCTGGAACAAGCAGCGCACCGCTGCGACCAATACCGCCCGCCAGCACGACGAGCGCGGGATCGAGTACGGGAATGATCGACGCGAGTCCCCATGCGAGCTGACGCGCTTCTTCCGCCACGCATCGTTGTGCGCGCTCATCTCCGGCATTGGCCGCGGCAAAGACCTCCTCGGCACTCGACACCACGAGTCCGCATCGCCGCGCATAGGTGACGATGCCCTTTGCCGCCGCGAATGATTCGAAGCCGTGCTGTGGACCGTCGCCAGTGCGCTTGCCGACCGAGGGTGCGGGGGGAAGCACCGCGATCTCGCCCGCGAACCCGTGCGCGCCTCGATGCAGCCTGCCCCCGGCCACGATGCCGATACGGATACCGGTGCCGATCGACATGAACACGAAATTCTCGACGTCGCGCCCGAGCCCGTGCCGCTGCTCGCCCAGTGTCGCCAGGTTGATGTCGTTCTCGATCACGATACCGGCGCCGAGCGCCTCGCGCAGTGACGGGATCAGCCCCGGGCGCTCCCAGTCCGGCAGGTTCGGCGCAAGGCGCAACCGGTCGCTGGCCCCGTCGAGCACACCGGGTGAACCGATTACGGTCGCCAGTACGTCGTCGCGCGGCACCTTCTGTTCGTCGAGCATGGCGTCCACGATCTCGACGATGCGCGCGACCAGTTGCGTCACGCGCGAGGGCGTGCGCTTTTCCAGCCGTGCGATGACGGTACCCGTCAGATCGGCGACCGCGCCGCGAATCCATTTTGCGCCGACGTCGATGGCGACCACGAACCCGGCCCGCGCGCGCGGCGCGTACAGCCGCGGCGAACGCCCTGCGTTGCCGGCGCGCACGCCGGTTTGCTCGACCAGCCCCAGCCGTTCGAGATTGCCGAGCGCAGCCGATACCGTCACCTTCGATAGGCCGGTGCTCGCGGCCAACTGCGGACTGGATGCGGGGGCGAGCGACAGCAGATGCTGGTAGATCGCCCATTCATTACCCTGACGGACGAATGCCGGCCCCCGGGTAACAGGGACGGTCTGGATAGCTTTCGGGGTGTGGTGGTTCATGCGGGGCGTGATTTGCGGGATGGCCGATCCTATCAACGACCCGTCTCGCGGGGCAAGCCAATCCCGTGATCAGGGGGGCGTGAGCGAACGCGGCGGGCGGAGGACAACCGGGTTATTTTGGCGCATTTGAATTCGTAAAGAATCTTTCCTATCATTCGCAACGTGACACCGACAGCGGGAAACGGTGCCGACCGGAGCAGTTCCGAACGATGAGACGCGGTACAAGCCACATGGAGACACGATGAGCGATTCAACCTGGCAGGACCCCGCCGGCACGCCTGCAAACCCCGCGCAGGCACCCGGAAACGACGGGCCGCAGTTTCGACGGTCGGTCGGACTGTTTCCGGCGATTGCCGTCAACATGATCCAGATTTGCGGCGTGGGTCCGTTTCTGACCATCCCGGCGATCGTCGCGGTGATGAATGGACCGCTCGCCGTGATCGGCTGGATTTTCGGTGCGCTGCTCGCGATGAGCGATGGACTGGTATGGGCGGAACTCGGCGCAGCGATGCCCGGGGCAGGGGGCACGTACCTGTACGTGCGCGAGGCGTTCCAGTACCGCACCGGCAAACTGATGCCGTTCCTGTTCGTCTGGACCGCGATGCTGTCGATCCCGCTGATCATGAGTACGGGCGTCATCGGCTTTGTCCAGTATCTCGGATTTTTCCTGCCGAACCTCGCGCCCTGGCAGACGCATGCCATCAGTATCGCCGTCGTCGCGGTCGTGGTTCTGGCGCTGTATCGCCGTATCGAATCGATCCGCGCGCTGAGCGCGGTGCTGTGGATCATCATGGTCCTCGCCGTCGGCCTGACGACCGCCGCCGCCTATTCCGATTTCCACCTGAGCCTCGCCATGTCGCTGCCGCCGGATGCGGGCGATATCGGCAAGTTCTTTACCGGTCTAGGCGCGGGCCTGATCATCGCCATCTACGACTATGCGGGCTATAACACCACCGCGTACATGGGCGACGAGCTGAAGAACCCGGGCCGCGTGATGCCGCGCTCGATCATCGTCTCGATCGTCGCCATGATGGTGTTCTATCTCGCGATGAACATCGGCGTCATCGGCACGGTGCCGTGGCAGGACGTTGCGAAGTCGACCTCCGTTGCATCGCTCGTGGTGTCGCGCAATTGGGGGCATGCGGCTGCGGCGTTCGTCACGGTCCTGATCCTGATCGCGGCGTTCGCGTCGGTGTTCGCCGGCTTGCTCGGAGGTTCGCGAGTGCCGTTCCATGCAGCGCGCGACGGCGTGTTTCTCTCCGCATTCGGCCGGCTGCATCCGAAACACAACTTCCCCCATGTGGCGTTGCTGGTCATGGGCGTGGTGACGGCGGCCGGAACGTTCTTCGACCTGACGACGGTGATCAATATGCTGGTCGCCGTGGCGGTGTTGCTCCAGTCGGTCGCCCAGATTGCGGCGCTGACCGTGCTGCGCAGGCGTCAGCCGGCCCTGAACCGCCCGTACCGACAGTGGCTGTATCCGGTACCGAGTCTCGTGGCGCTGGTTGGATGGCTGTACGTCTTCTACGCGACCGATCACCAGTCGCAGCTCATGTCGACAATCTGGATTGCACTGGGCCTGCTCGCGTTCGTGATCTGGGCGCGCATCGCACGGCAGTGGCCGTTCGGCCCGAAGCATATTCGCGAAACCTTCCTCGAGCAACAGAAGTCCGCCGCCAGCCACTGAGTCCCCCCGATGAACGCAAACAACCTTCCGGCAGACCGGCCTATGAATACCAGCGACGACGGCTTCGCACTGGCTATCGATTTCGGCGGCACAAAGATCGCGATGGCCACGACCACGCAGTCGGGACACCGTCTGCACGAGACCGAAATCCCGACCCTGGCGCAACAGGGTGCGGATGCGGTGATGCGGCGGATGTTCGAAGCCGCGTGGGGACTGATCTCCCGGACCGTCGTCACGCTCGGTGTGCCGCTTCGTGCGGTCACCGCCGTGACGCCCGGCATCGTCGAGCGGGACGGCATCCGCCTTGCACCGAACAACCCCGGCTGGGAGCGGCTCGTGCTCGCGGACCAGCTGCGCGAAGGCTTCGAGGTCGAATGCGTGGGCGTCGAAACTGATGTCAAGGCTGCGGCGCTCGCCGAGGCACGATGTGGTGCACTCGTCGGTATCGATTGTGGCTTGTATCTGAACCTGGGAACCGGACTGGCAGCCGCTGCGGTCATCGGCGGAAAGGTGCTGCGCGGGTCGCACGGTGCCGCCGGCGAGATCGGATATCAGTTGCGCGGAGTGCCGGGGGAAGCGCCATTTGCGGAAGGGGGCGCTCCGCTCGAAGATTTCGTGTCGGGTCGGGCGATCAGCGACCGGGCCAGCAGGATGCTCGGTTGTCCGGTAACGACGCGTGACGTGTTCGACCTGAGCCTTACGGATCCGCAGATGGCACGCCTGCTCGACGATACGCTCACGGGCCTGAGCGCACATGTGGCGAATATGGTGCTTCTTCTCGATCCATCGCGGGTCGTTATCGGCGGCGGTATGTCACGGATGCCGCGGGTCGCGGATGAAATCCGGACTTGCCTCGCGCGCGCCGTTCCCTACCCGCCCGAGGTGACGGTTTCGGCCTTCGGGCATGGCGCGGCGCTGCGAGGCGCGATCGCGCTCGCACGGGACATCTGGAACTCCCGTCATCCGTCATTGCCGCTGCCTGCTCAACGCGAAGGCCGGTTTCAAGTACTCCTCTCTTAGAGAGGGGCCCGACAAGAGCCAATGGGTTGTTGGCTTTTTCAGCATCCTGTTCACCTTGGTCATCGTGACAGACGGGCAGGGGAGATGTGCTGACCAGTCTGCTTCGACGTCGCCGCTGCGGCCGTTGGCGTGGTGCGGGCGGCCGCGGCGGCGACGCGTGCCGGTCCTCAGAACTTCTGGACGAGCGCGACGCGACCGACGAACTGGTTCTTGCTCGTTGACGGGCCGTTCGAACCGACGATGGCCGGCTGATCGAGACCGGTGCCGGTGTTCGAGTTCGCGTGCTGCCACGCGCCCTGGACGTAGACGGACGTGCGCTTGCTGAGGCTGTAGTTCGCCATCAGGGCAAGTTGAATCCAGTTGGCGGTGGAGTCCCCGCCGGCGCCGTTGAAATGAGCGTTCGTGTACGCGGCCGAACCGGCCAGGTAAAATTCCGGACGCACGAAATACTGCCCGTTTACCTCGAAGTTGTTGAACTTCCACGAATTCCAGCCGGTGCCGATGCTGGATACGTACGCGTTTGCGACCGGGTTGTATACGTCGGTGTGCGAATACGCGAACGCGACGTTCGCGTTGTTCGCGAACGTCCACTTGACGCCAGCGTCGATGTTCTGCTGCGACGGTGCGGTGAAGACGGCGTCGCTGGTCAGCGCGCCGCTCTGGTTCGGGGCCTGCGCGCCGCCGTTGTTCGTTTTCATGTATGCGGCGGCAGCCGAGAAGGCACCCATCGTATAGCTCAGCGCGGTGCTGTAGTTGCGGTTGTTCGCGGAGCCTGGCGTGTTGCTGAAACTGTACGTCGCTTCGGCCTGCAGGCCGGCGAACACGGGCGACACGTACTTGATCGTGTTGTTCGGACGAAAGCTGGTGTCGGCGTTGTCGTTGTCGAACGGATGCGCAGCGAAGTCGCCGATCGCGCCACCGGCTCCGGTGAACGGGGCCCACAAATCGACAGTCGCGTCGTTCTGGCGACCCAGCGTCAGCGTGCCCGCCTGCGTCGACGCCAGACCTACGTATGCATTGCGGCCGAACAGGCGGCCACCTTCGTTCGACTGGCCGTTACTACCGTTGAACCCGCTTTCCAACGTGAACAGTGCGCTCAGGCCGCCGCCGAGATCCTCGGTGCCCTTCATCCCGAACATCGATTCCTGCGTGTTGCCGCTGACCATCGCGAATGCGTGACTCCCCTGGGCGTTCGACGTGAAGTTCACGCCCATGTCCATTGCGCCGTATAACGTCACGCTACTCTGCGCATGCGCCGTACCGGCCGCGAGCGATGCCGCCAAGGCGACTTCCGCCGTGAGATATACCTTCTTCATGCTTTACTCCTCCTGTTTGACTGACCCCGTTGACGTCCACGGTGGCAACACCGGGAGATCGACTGCTTTGTTTGAAGCGTCACTGCAAACTTGTTGCCGGATACTTCGGCATCGACGCGCCAGGCCCTCTGCGGGTGAAGCAGAGAGATCGCGGCGGCAACCGGCCATGGTCGTGCGCCGTCGTTGACTTACAACCCGCCCTAAAAGGCAGAAGCGAGGAACGCTCGTTCTCCGCGGGCAATTTAGTTGAACGAAGTTATTGGCATCGACGTACTCCAGTTGGTCGAGGCGGGCCTCAACAATCGAACCCGGGGATACGGAGCGACCTTTTCGAGCCGGCCACCAGGCAAGATCAATAGGCGCCACGCTATCAGTCAAAAAAATCCAATGCAATCACAATCGTGATGTTTTTTGAAGTGATTGTGGTTGAAAGGTGAGTGGTGCCTGCGCTTCGTGCTCGAAAGGCCTCGGTTCCACGGCGAAGTCGGTCGTCGAAACGCGAAAAACAGCGTCACAAGATCGGTCGATACGTCAGACGTTTCCCGGGCGTCTTTCTCATTGAGGAGCCTGCCAACCGGCGCTCTCGCATGGGCCCGCGGCCACCTGCGCCGCTTGGCCTCGAGCCTTGCGCGACGAAGCAACCTCTCCGCCGGCTTCATGAATCAAAATAAGTCAAAATAGTGATTGAGTTTGATTTTTCTGGGGTGTATCTTTCCGTTCCATCACCCCCCCACAACCAGTACAGGAGGCAGCAAGATGAAAAGAAAAATGCATATGGCGGCCATCGCGACCATCGTGCTTTGCGCCGCTCTGCCGGTCGGCGCTCAAGCGGCGGTGCCGCTCACGGGAGAGACGGTTACCGTTTTGCTGCCGCCGTGGGCGACGTTACCGAAGGGCATGACAGACCGATTTACTGCGCAGACCGGCATCAGGCTGAGTCTGCAAACGCTGGGCTGGGACGAGATCAGAACGAAAATCATCACGGCATCGATCGCAGGCAGCCCGCCTGCCGATGTCACGGAAATCGACTGGTCGTGGGTGGGGCAATTCGGTTCGTCGGGTTGGTATGCCCCCTTGAATGCTTCTGTCGATGCGGCAACGGCCAAGGACTTGCCTGCAACCTCGATCTTTACCTATGACAAGAAACTGATCGGCGTTCCTTATAACAACGATTTTCGCCTTCTCATCTTCAATCGCGAGCAGTTGAGCGCGGCCGGTATCGCCCAGCCGCCGAAGACGCTGGCCGAATTGCTTGCCGACGCCAAGACCATCAAGGAAAAAGGGATAGCGAAGTTTCCGATTGCTCTACCACTCTCGGCTACGGAAGGCACCGCGACGGCCTGGTACCTGCTGACCAAGGCCTTTGGCGGGGACCTCTTCGATAACGATCTGAAGCCGTCATTCACGTCGCCGGACTCTGCCGGCTACAAAGCCCTGGCATGGGAAATCGGCGCGCTCAAGGCAGGGCTTGTCGATCCCGCGTCGACCGGCCTGAAGGACGTCGAGGTTCAGGAGCTCTTCAAAAACGGGCAGGCGAGCTTTGACGTTGCGGGTTGGGCCGGAAATCTCTCCGTCTACACGGATCCGTCGAAGTCGAAGGTGGCGAAAGCAGCCGAAGGCGCGCTTATGCCGACGGTGTCCGGAAAGACGCGAACGTTCGGGTTGCCGGAGGCTGTCGGCATTCCTGCGGCATCTACGCACAAGAAAGCGGCTGAAGTCTTCATTCGCTGGTTCGTCGCGCCCGAGAACCAGATGGAAAGCTATACGGCTCTCGGAAACTTGCCGACCCGGACCAGTGTACTGAAATCGCTCCAGGAAAGCGGCAAGCTCGCCAGCGGAAAGGCACTTCTTGCCCAGGCCGCCGTCGTCGAACCGCTTTTCAAACAGGGAACGCCCGGATGGTATCCGCAGTTCAGCAGCGCGGTTTCCACCGCGATCAATCAAGCCGCGAAAGGGCAGCTCACTATCGATGCCGCCATCAAGCAAATTGCTGCTCAAACGACTGAAGCCCAAAAGCAGTGAGCTGATCGCTTAGGAAAAGAGCCATGACCTCCGAAGTCGCAACCTCCGAGACCGTCCCATTTCAGGTTGACAAGCGTTCGACCTTCAACGGCGAATGCTGGTTGGGTTTAGCCTTCGCGGCGCCCATCGTCCTCATCATGGGATTACTGGTCTTCGGTCCCGTTTTAGTCACTCTGTGGGATAGCTTGCACAGGGTCGACCCCATGCGGCCTGGAACGCCGTTCATCGGCTTCGCGAATTACTGGGCATTGATGAGCGATCCCCGCGTGCAGCATGCGTGGGTAAATACGATGGAATATGTCGTATTTGCGGTCGTTCTGGAAACGGTCGGAGGTCTGGCTGCAGCTTTATTGCTGAACAGGATTACCTGGGGCCGACGTTGGCTGCTGGCCGCCGTGGTTCTGCCGTGGGCGTTGCCGCCGGTTGTCAACGCGATCGTGTGGGCGTGGATCTACAACCCGAGCTATGGCCTCCTCAACGGTGCCCTGCAATCCGCCGGACTGATCGGTTCGTATCACGTCTGGTTCAACGACCGCACTACAGCATTGCTGCTTGTGGCACTGGTCCACGTCTGGCGCATGCTGCCGCTGACAGCGGTCATCTTGCTCGCGGCATTGCAGAGTATCCCCGCGGAACTTTATCAGGCGGCTCGTCTCGATGGCGCAGGTCCGATTCGCATGTTTTCCAAAGTGACCCTGCCGCTGATTTCGGGTGGACTCGCTATCGCGCTGAGTCAATCGACGGTTTTCGCATTCAATCTGTTCGACGAGGCATGGATCCTGAATGGATCAAGCCTGGACACTCGCCCGGTGCTTGTTCAGGTCTACATGTCCGCTTTTCAGGACCTTCGATTTTCATACGGTATGGCGCTGTCGGTTCTCGTCATGTTTGCCTCCCTGTTGATCTCGCTTGTCTATGTTTTACGCGTCTATCGCGAAACGAGGTACGACTGATGCGCGGCTCATTCCTTTCCCGCGTCGGCTTGCTGATTTGCGCGACTGCTTTGTTGATATGGTCGCTGGGGCCGGTGTATTGGGCGCTTGTCACAAGCTTTACGGCGCCGACGGACCTGATATCGGCGTCGCCGCACTTCTTTCCGCCGCATGTGACGTTCGAGCACTATCGCGAACTTCTTGGAGCAACCAGTTCGTTTCAGGGAAGCGCGGTGCAATCCGTATGGCCGCAGTTCAGTCGGGCGCTTGTCAATAGTCTGGTTACGTCCCTCCTGGCAACGGTCGTAACCGTCGCGCTTGCTGCGATTGGGGCTTACGCGTTTGTTCGTCTCAAGTTCCCTGGCCGGAATGTCATTTTCGTCATGGTGGTCGCGTCTCTGGCTATTCCGGCCTATACGGTCATGATTCCGCTTTACAGGCTCATGGTGTCGTTGAAGCTTATCGATACCTACTTCGGCGTCACGATGATTTATGTGTCAGCGTTTCTGCCGCTTGCGCTATGGCTGATGCGAAGCGTGTACCAGTCGCTGCCGTTGTCGTTGGAGGAGGCAGCGTGGATGGACGGCGCAGGTCGTACCTACACGCTGTTCAAGATCGTCCTTCCGCTGGCTGCGCCGGGATTGATAGCCAGTGCGATTCTCACGTTCCTGAGTGCCTGGGGGCAGTTCATGATTCCGCTGGTTTTTTCGCCGACCCTGGCGACCAAGCCCCTGACCGTCCTCATTCCGGAATTTGTCAGTCGCAACTATGTCGACTACGGGCTGATGAATGCGGCCGGCATGCTCGCCATCATTCCCCCGATCATCGTTGTGCTTTTTTTGAACCGCTTCCTTGTTCAGGGCCTCATGGCCGGATCAGGCAAGTAGCGTCTCTTTGCAAAAAGGAATTAACCAATGAATGTGACCGAACGCGTTATCCAGGAGCAATTTCAGTTCTGGCCGGCGGCACTCGCCACGCCGTCTCTTGAACCGACCGCTTGCAAGTACGTGATCGTCGGCTGCGGCACTTCGTATCATCTCGCTCAAAGTATCGCCGCCTCGCTCAGTCTTCGCGGGTCGAGTGCGATCGCCGTGCCCGGAGGGGAGTGGGCGCGGCGCCGGCGCGCCTATGTTGCGAGCGATGCGAATGTTCACGTCATTGCGTTGTCGCGAAGTGGCGAGTCGACCGAGACGGTACAGGCGCTTGAAGTCAGCCGGGCCGCTGGTCTCGAGACGACCGCGATCACGTGCGAAGCCGACAGCAGCATTACCCGTCATGCAGACTCGGTCGTCTTTGCAAAGACCCATCCGGGCGAAGGCATCGTGATGACGTCATCGGCGAGCCTGATGTTGATAATGGGCTTGCGTCTGGCGGGCGTGGCGCTCGAAGGCAGCGTCGTGAACGATGCCGTGGCGACGATGGGAAAACTTGACAAGGCTCTTCCCGGTGCCTTGGCGGGACGATCCCACTTCGTCTATCTGGGTGCGGGCCCGATGTATGGAATTGCAGGTGAAGGCGGCATCAAAATACAAGAGATGAGTCTGAGCTATGCCCATACCTATCACACGATGGAGTACCGGCACGGGCCTGTCAGCCTTGTGGACGAGAAAACGCTGGCCGTTCTGCTTTACAGCCCGGACACTCGTGACGAGGAAGCGAAGCTGGCAGCGGAGTTGATTGAGAAAGGGGCGATGGTCCTGGGTTTCGGCGGACCGGGAAGTGTAGAAATCGAACTCCCGGGGGCGGACGAAAGCCGGGCAATCATGGTGCTTCCCGCCCTGCAGATTCTGGGTGAGCGAGTCGCCGAACTGCGCGGCCTCGACACAACCGCTCCGCGTCATTTGAACAAGGTCGTCACGCTATAACGCCTGACAAGGGTCGTGTGCTGGTGCGCATCCAAGTCGCCATCGCAAAATTTTCAAAGGAGGTGTCTCGTGGCCAATGTCGAGATCACCAATGTCAGAAAGAGTTATGGAAGCCAGTCGGTCATCGAAAGTGCCAACATTTCGATTCGGGACGGCGAATTTGTGGCGCTTGTCGGCGCATCCGGCAGCGGGAAATCGACGCTGTTGCGCATGATTGCCGGCCTGGAAAGCATCACGGATGGAAAGATCTTCATTGGAGAACGGTTGATCAACAATCTTCCGGCCAAAGATCGGGACATCGCCATGGTTTTTCAGAACTACGCGCTCTATCCTCATCTGAGCGTAGCGGAAAACATGGGGTTCAGCCTTCAAATTCGCGGAACGGCGAAGGACGAAATTAAAAAGGCAATCGGTGAAGCCGCGGAAATACTGGGGCTTACCCCATATCTGCATCGGCTTCCAAAACAATTGTCGGGCGGCCAACGTCAGCGCGTGGCGATGGGGCGTGCGATCGTCCGCAAACCCCAGGTGTTCCTGTTCGACGAGCCTCTATCGAACCTGGACGCGCAGCTACGGGTGCAAATGCGCCGGGAAGTCAAATCCCTCCAGCAGCGGCTCGGGACAACCTCGATCTATGTCACGCACGATCAGATTGAAGCGATGACGATGGCCGACCGGATCGTCCTGTTGAACCACGGTCATATTGAACAGGTGGGCGCCCCGCTCGACCTTTACGATCGCCCGGCGAATCTGTTTGTTGCCCGATTCATCGGCTCTCCCGCAATGAACCTGATGGAAGGATCGATCGTGCAACAGCAGGGGCAAACGTATGTCGACATTGATGATGGAATCGTCATCGCGCTCGGAAAGGACGTGCCGGTTGAATCCGGTACGAAAGTCGTTTGCGGCATCAGACCCGAGCATTTCAATATCGCCGAAGGAAAGAGTGCGCTAGGCATCGACGTTTCCACCGTTGAGGCAACCGGGGCAGAGTCGCATCTGCACGGGACAATCGGCCGGCACCCGGCCACCCTGATTCTTGGGGGGCGGAATCGTATCACGCATGGCGGCTCGATCCCGTTGACTGTCGCCGCCGAGGACATTCACGTTTTTGATCTGAAAACAGGTCGACGCTTCGATTTCGCACCGGGATGCAGAACATGAACAGTACTCTGGTGCAATCCATGACCGGGCGAGCCGGCAACGTCGGGCGCCTGGGTTTTTTCTCCGTCTGTACGGCTCATCCGGTAGTGATCGAGGCGGCGCTTCGGCACGCACTCGTTCACGACGTCGATGTGCTGATCGAGGCGACTTGCAATCAGGTAAACCAGGAGGGCGGTTATACGGGAATGACCCCCGCCGACTTCCGGCGGTTTGTCGCGCAAATCGCGGTAAGGGTCGGCTTCAATACGGAACGCCTGATCCTGGGCGGCGACCATTTGGGACCGACCCCGTGGAAGAAACTTTCGTCTGATGATGCGATGGCACGCGCCGAGTCGATGATTGCCGATTATGTGCACGCGGGGTTCCGCAAGTTACACATCGACGCCAGCATGGGCTGTCACGGAGAGCCTGAGATGCTATCGGACGAGGTCGTTGCTCAGCGTGCAGTGCGGCTTGTTCGCTCCGCAGAAGCCGCCGCTTCTCGGGAGACCCCGCCGCTATACGTGATTGGTACGGAGGTTCCGGTACCAGGCGGGGCGCTTGAGGTAATCGATCATCTTGAAGTAACGCGACCGTCCGCTGCGCAGCGGACGATCGACGTCCATCGTGCAGCATTTGAACAAGCGGGGCTCTCCGCGGCTTTCGATCGGGTAATCGGCGTAGTCGTCCAGCCCGGCGTCGAATTTGGCCACCAGAACGTCATCGTGTATCGCCCGGAGCGAGCACGTGATCTTGGCGCGTTGCTTTCAACGGGACACGGGTACGTCTTCGAGGCGCATTCGACAGATTATCAGCCGGCCGGCGCATTGGCCGAACTGGTTCGAGATGGATTCGCCATCCTGAAGGTCGGGCCGGGTCTTACCTTTGCCTACCGCGAAGCGCTCTATGGGCTCGACGCGATTGCGCAAGTGCTCGCTCCGGTGCCGGAATCGGAAACTTTGGCGGCGTCGATGGAACGCGTCATGGTAGCCAGGCCGGAACACTGGGAGAAGTACTATCACGGTACCGAGGATGAAATTCGCGTACAGCGCCACTTCAGTTACAGCGACCGTATCCGTTACTATTGGGCATTGCCGGAAGCGCAGGCGGCGGTGAACGCGCTGCTGGAACGTCTTGACGGCATGACGGTACCCGAGACGCTGGTCAGCCAATACCTGAGTGCGCTATATCCGGCCGTCCGGTCAGGTGCTATCCAGGCGACGCCCACGGTTTTGCTGGAATATGCGGTCAGCCAGGTATTCGAAACCTACCACAAAGCGGTGACTGGTCCCTAACGCGCGCCGGCATCGAATAGCGTGGTGAAGCCAGGGCTTGAAGCTTGCTATTGATGCTGTCTGTATATCGCGATGAGATATGAAAACGAACCGATTAGAGGCCATTAGGCACCATTTGTATTCGAACGGCGAAACCTCGATTCAGGCTCTTGCCGAAGGGGTTGGCGCATCCTTGGCGACTATCCGACGGGATCTTCAGATTCTTGAGGAGCAAGGCGTCATCGAACGTAGCCATGGAGGCGCGCGTATCTCGAAGGGAGTGGATACCGAGGTCGCATTCGAAGTCCGCGAAAATCAGCATCTGCGCGAAAAAAGGGCAATCGCGGCGGCGGCATATGACCTCTTGACGCCGAACAGCGCAGTGTTCCTCGATGCCGGAACGACTGTCCTGCAACTGGCTCACCTGCTACGGGTCAATCCAATCCCGTTGACCGTCGTGACAAACGGTCTGGTCGTTGCACACCGCTTGATGAATGTGCCGAAGGTGCGCGTCTCGCTCATAGGTGGACAACTGCGTAACGAGAATGCGTCGATGGTTGGTCCGGCGGCCGAGTTGGCGCTTGATCGACTGTGGCTGGATCAGTTGTTCCTGGGAGCCGGTGCAATTGGCGACGATCACAAAATCTACAGCATGGATTCCGCCGAAGCCAGCATCAACGAACATATGATCGAAAGAGCGGCGAGTACGATCGTTCTTGCCGATGCGAGCAAATTCAGTCGGCGCTCCACATTCCTGGTCGCAGAGCTGAATAGTCGAATGCGCGTGATTTCGGATTCGTCCTTGCCCGCGGAGGAACAGTCGAGGCTGAGGAAGGCGGGCATCAATTTAATCACCGTCGAGAGCACGGGAACAGATTCCGGCCATCGGGCGAGTGGTTCATGATGTCGGCCCCGGAGTTCGTGTTGGGGATTGATGCCGGGGGCACAAAGACGTTGCTGGCGATTGCCGACCGTTCAGGTGTAGTCCCTTTTGTTACCCAAGGGTCTACGCTTGATCCGAACGGCGGCCCTGTTTGGACCCGGGAAATCGCGCGTCTCGTCGATTCTGCTGCCCGTTATATGCCCCACGTATGCGCCGCGGCGGTGGGGCTCCCGTTCTTCGGGGAGGTGGAAACAATTTCTCAGGCACAACGCGACATGTGTGCCTGCCTGTTTCCCATGAACCACGAGGTCGTCAACGATGTTCAGGTGGCCTTCGACGGGGCCTTTGCGGGCCGGGGCGGGGTTTTGCTTTTGGCTGGCACAGGCTCGATGGCGTGGGCCGGTGACGGCAGCGGTGCAGACATAAGGATTGGCGGTTGGGGGGACGCATTTGGCGACGAAGGAAGCGCGTATTGGATTGGTCGCGAGGCGCTGTCGGAAGCCACACGCGCTTTGGATGGGCGTGGACTTGATGTCGACTTTGCGCACTTGCTGCTTGACGGGCTGCGGCTTGCCGAAGCGGATCTGATTGGCTGGTCGTATGCCGAGGCGGCGCGGAGATCGCGGATTGCAGGCGTGGCAAAACTCGTCAGCGAGATTGCGCTGGTCAACGAGACAGCGCGCTCAATCCTGGAACGTGCAGGTGATCAGCTTTACGAGCATGCGAAAGCGGGCTTCGAGCGAAGCGGTTTGCCGAAGTCTGCCGACTGGAGTTACGCCGGAGGTGTGTTCGCCAGTGAAGCAGTGTTAGGTCGCCTGATTTCCCGGATTGGCCGCGCGCCTACGCCACCATCGTTGCCGCCAATCGGGGGCGCACTGTTGAGAGCTGCGCGTCTTTGCAAATGGGGCGCGGATGCTGCATGGGTTGACAGTTTGGCGAACTCGCTTGCGAGCGCGTATTAGATTCCGCGTCCAGTTTCCCTACTCTTACTGTGTCGATAAATCCGCATTGGATGCGGAACAGAACGGATATCGCCAGAGGCAGTCGTCGAAGCCGCACAACATGGCGAGTTCGGCAAACTGCTCGTCGGCCAATCGAAGCGAGCGCAGCGTATGCGGGATCGAGCAGACCGCTTCGGCAATGATCGCGGCATCGCGGGCGTCGGTCTTGGCTTCACCTGCATGCAGATCGGCGATGCGGCGCATGGCCAGTCCCGGCAGATAGGCGACGAGCATGCCTTCGGCGCGGGCACGGCCACTGGAAGCGCGCCGATGGGGAAGGCTGGTCGACGACGAACAGGAGTCGGCCATGAGTCTTGAGTGCGGCGATGAGCGCGCGCAGCTTGGCCTCGTCGTTGGGTAGCGCCTTGTTGTACAGACGCTTGCTGTTTCGATCGAGTGCGACGGCGTGATGCTGGCCTTTACCGACATCGACGCCGACGAAGACAGCGAAGCCGAGCAGCAACTGTGGAACGAGTGTGCCCACCCGATCGCCAACGGCATCATCCACTACAACACGGCCTTGCTCTCGCGTGTCCACGAGCAGAAGCACGCCACGGGCGACGAGGTCGCGATGGCGTTTATCGCCACCATGTCGCCGGTTGCCTGGCGGCACGTCAACCTGTTCGGCGCGATGGATATCGGCGCCGCGACCATGCCCGTCGACATCGACGCGCTCGCTTCGTATTACGCTGACCAGGAGTACTGGGCCGCTTGCCCCAGGCAGCAGCCGAAGAGAGCGACGAGGAAATCCGAGATCCCGCTCACAAGACGTCCGGTTCGCCACTCATTGGACTCGGGAAGCCTTGCCAGGCAAGAGCTTGGGTGAGATTTTCAGTTCGCGGAGGATGGGAAAAAATAGCCAACGTCGCTTACGCCGGCCTATCCGAAGCCCGGTAAAGTTGCTCGACATATCATCACAAAATATTACGTACGCGGTGGTATATGGCTTCCTACAATCCTTGCAACTGACGGGCGGGCATGCGGCACTGCGGTTTCCGCTCTGTCGTTAAAGGGCTCGCAGCGACGAAGGTGGTCCCCGATAACGCGTAGTTGCCCGCTTCAGCGTGCCACTGCCGGCATTGAACGCATGTGGTCGGTATTGACGTCGCACGGGCCTTCGAGGGGCAGCATTCGAACGGTACGATGTACTAATAGGAGTACGAAGTAACGTCGCTGCAAATTACGCGGAGTCTCGATGTGCTCACGAACGCGATCGAAGTCGCGGTCGCCCGGGCCGCGAAAACACGTAAAAGGATACCTATGAGAACCCATGCACTGTTACTTAGCGTGTTTATGTTGTCTGCCTGTGGTATGGATTCCCCCGAGGATGTGAAACCTCTCACGACAAATTATACTAATGCGGTACATGCCGACAAGGCAGTAGATACTGACTGGCAGCTTATTTTTTCTGAAGACTTCAAAGATAACAAATATGACGGGGGGTTCAATCCCAACAAATGGTCGTATTGCAAACGCAACACCAAAAAGCCCGGCTCGGACTGGGACACAACTATCACCAACACTCCTGCCTACGCCTCCCAAACTGGTGGGCGCCTCGTACTCCGGTTGGACGATGCAGTGATCGCCGACGATCCCATTGCTTACCACTCCGGATGCGTTACAACTGCCGATAAACTCGAATTTACTTACGGCAAAGTGGAAGTAAGAGCGAAATTCAATCAGGGCGATGGTTCCTGGCCGGCCATCTGGATGCTGCCGGAAGATGGCGATTGGCCAGATGACGGTGAGATCGACATCATGGAACACTTAAAATTCAACCCCGTGGTATACGGGAATGCCATCATGTCCCCGACAGAAAAAGATAAAGAAAATGGAGATGAAAGCTACACCAGCAGCGGAAACGGACTCTATGATGTCGACGATTTTAATACCTATGGATTGGAATGGAGTCCCACCGAACTAAAATTCTATGTTAACGGTTCGTTGTACCATACCTATTCTAAGCCAGCCAATGCTACTCGGCGCGAATGGCCATTCGACAAGCCTTTCTATATCATCCTCAACCAGTCGGGCGGGAGTGAGGGTGATGGATATGCGGAGAAGATCAATAATTCCCACTTGCCTTTCCAGATGGAAGTGGATTCTGTAAAGGTATATCAGCGACCCGAATTCGAGTCTGGCGCCACTTACAAAATCCTCTCTGCGCTGGACAATACCAGCGTACTCGGCGTGAATGGCGCCGGCAACGACACCTCAGTCGTCCTCCGGCCCGACAACACACCATCCGTCCTCGACCAGCAATGGAGGCTGACGAGCACCGGCGACGGATATTACCTGCTCCAGCCGATGCACGCCTTATCCAAATCATTCAATGTCACCGGAATTGGTAACGAGTCCAAGGTCCAGATTCAAGATGACAATGGTGGTAAGGCACAGCGCTGGCAAATTAAAAATATTGGCAACGGCTACTACGTGCTCGCACCCGCCAGCGATCCATCCAAACGACTGGAGGTTGCCGGAGGAAGTACGGTGGACGGTACAAGCATTCAGATTAACGACCACACGGCGGGCAACGCTCAAAAATTCAGGATTGTTAAACAATAAATTACGCTGCACCCGAAATTCTGAATTTTCTTAAAAAGATATGGCACTCGTGAAGGATCAGACTTTCGGATCCTTTCGACGGGGCTGGCTACAATATTGCTTATTTTTCTCTGGCCCGGGATGGCTTAATAGCGCCATTCCATGTATCCCGGCAGTGAACGAGTTTGGCTACTCGGTCGGTACAATTGCCTGAATGACATATTTGAATTCCTTAAATACTTCCAAACTCATCCCGTTTCGTATTGCTCAACGGAGGAACGCCAGCACGAGTTAAACGGTGTAGAGAGCTTGCGGGAGATTCTGGGCGAACCGGAAGGCAAGGCGCGGTATCGACGAACTCACTGGAGAATTTGACGTGAAATCTTTCACGAAGGCGACGGCCGTACGGCGGTGCACGGGGATCTTTTTGCTCGGCATTTCAGCGGCTGTCCTGACTGCGTGTGGTGGCGGAGACGACGCAGCGGTAGGCAGCCCCGCAGCCAAGGGGAGCATCGGCGGCGCAGCGACGGGGGACAGCGGCGTCGGGGCCGGCGAGCCAAAAGCCGATCCGACTGCGAGCCTGCCGCTATTTCCGAACTTCGCATCAGCGCTTGGTTTCTTTGATGTGACCCGGGCCAATCAGCCCCGGCCGATGCGGAATGATCTGGCGGGCGCACTGCCTGGCATGGTGCAGTTCGTCCAGAGCCACTCGATCAATCCCCAAGGCAATACCGAGAATAACCTGCCGACGCTGGTCACTTCTCGCAACGCGTTGCTGCTGTTCACGCCGCAGCGCAGCCCCGCGGGCAGGGTCCGTGTCGAGGTGCAAGTGGACGGCGTAACGCAGCACACCGTCGTGATGGCTGCCCCGAATCAACTGCCCGCGACCGATGTTACCGGCACCGATGGCCGTCCTGACGTTGCGTATACGAAGCGTGCCTGGAGCACCGTTTGCCCTGGACTGTCGTGAAGCCCGGCATGACGCTTGTGTTTCGCGACGAATCCGGGCAGTCCGGTACGTTGGTCGCAAGCCAGATCGAGATGGCCGCTCCGGCAAAGATGTATATCTGGGGTATCCGTCTCGGCATGCTTACTTCGCCACCGGTCGACAACGATGGCCAACCCATGCTCACCAAGCCTGCGCTTGCGGCAACAGACTACTTCCAGATACTCCCGGTATCCCAGTTGACCGTGGCAAGTTATGAGGATGTGAAGCTGGACAAGGTCATGCTCGCGGATGGCACCATTCTGACCGGCGCCAGCAAGTCCAACGGTGACTATCATGGCGGCGACATGCGCGAACAGGTGGGCAAGTCGCAGTTCAGCATTGGCATCAATCTAGCCAATTACGGCGTCAGCAGTTCGATCAACGGCGATCAGGGTATTGGCGAAACCACGCCGCAGATTGTCTATCACCACTTCGCAGGCAACTACGCCAACGGTGTTCAAGTGCATGGCGGTTCCGGCGGCGGCGCCATGGCCACGCTCAGCACGAGCTACGGAAATGAATTCAGCCATGAGTTGGGTCACCACTACGGGATGGGCCACTTTCCCGGTCAGGTCGGCAATGACGGCTTCTGGGCAAACCACCATGCCGACAGCGGATGGGGCTACATCGACCACCGCAAGCGGATGCGAAGCAACCTGATGTGGTCGGCCAAAGAACGGGATCCCGGTTCCGGCACCGTGAATCCGCAATCCTTCGCCCACCAGTACATCTATCAGAAAGACCCCATGTCCGGCGCCTGGCTGGAGCCGGATTCGATGCTCTCCAGGTACACGTACTACACCGGTTACACCGCAACGCGCATTCAAAAGTTCATGGACAAGGCCTGGTTCGACCAGGGCTCGGCCACGGGCTACAGCCGGTGGGATGCCGCGCGCCAGAAAGTGGTACCCGCGACCCCAGGGGACGACAGGGCGCCGCCAACCCGCTTCGGCGTACCGGTCTTCACGCTCTTGGGTGCTTACGACCGAAGCAACAACACTGCTGTGATGTACCCGCCCGCCAGAGCCAACTACGGCATGGTGTTCGATAAGCTGCCCGCACCCGATGCCGCGGCAAGTGCAGCATGCTGGATTGACGTGCGCGTTGCCAACGGGAGCAAATCCATCAATCTGCATGCCGACCGGATCAGGAAGGACAACGCCAACAAGTTCCACGTCAACATCGCCGAGGCAGATCAGCCACAGAGCGCCTCGCTGTCGTGCCGCAAGGGCGATCGGATCACACGGCTGGCCGAAGTCGTGTTTCCCCAAAATCTGCCGGCCATGGAGGCCGCGGTGGTGGTGGGCGAGTCGGCCGGCTATGACGCACTGGCTGCGCGGGAGATGCCGCAAATCGAAGCCGCGTTGAAAGCCATCGGCAACGACAAGCCCCCGTTCCCCGACAGCAATCTTCGACTCTTGTTGGACAGCTGGCGTGACCGGCTCCAACAGTTGAGTGGCCCCGCTGCAGAAACCTGGAAACGGATTGAGCGTACACGTATCAGCGCCGACGCACTGAATGATTGGATGACAAACAACGCCGCAGGCCTGGACGCCAAGGCACCGGAAACAGTCAAAGCCTGGCGCGCTCGGCTCGTCAACTCGGGTCTGGTTTCCGGTACGGGAGGATATGCCGATGCCTTCAGCCAGGTTGTGATGGGCCGGTCAGAGGGTTGCATGGCGGTGTCGAGCGGCGATCCACTCACCGCGAAAGCAGTGGTGACCCCTTGTGTGCGCAAGCCGGAGCAACTTTGGGTGCAGGACGCGCGCGGGGCGCTGCGCAGCGCTGCCGGATTACTGCATACGGATCGTTGACGACTGGAATGCCGGGCTCGCCAAGTGCAACCGAGATTCCGCAGCGCAGATCTTCACGGTCAAGGACGGCAGGATCGTTCCGATCACCCGGCCCTGGATTGGCTTGAAGAAAGGAGTAGGACCAGACGATGGCAGCCGGCTTGGCCAGCTTGGGGCCTACAACACGAGCTGGGGCGTCCCGCAGTGGCATGGCCTGAAGCAGGATCCCAATATGCTTCTGGCGCTTCTAAGCGATGAAAACGCTCGGCGCCTGTTGCAACTCGATCCCGTGAAGTAGTTCTTGCCGGAGCGAGATAACGATCATGGACAGACAAAATTTTCTTGCGTTTTCAGTTTCCCGTGAAGTAGTCCTTACCAAAGTGAGATAACGATCATGGACAGACGAAATTTTCTTGCGTTCTCAGTGGTGACCCCGCTGGTCGTCGCCTGCGGCGGTGGAGATGACAATCCGCTGGGCACCGGAATATCCGCCGGACAAAATCGAGCGAACGCAATGACGGCTGCCGGCACGAATCCCTCGTTCGAGTCCGGCCGCAAGCGCGTGCTGTCCTGGAACAGTGCGGGCAATTGGATGATGGATGGCGCCAGCTTCCAGTTTTTTGGCGCGGAGATCCACCCTTCGCGGGTTCCGTCTCAGTATTGGGATCACCGCATCAAAATGATCAAGGCGCTCGGATGCAATACGATTTCCCTCT